>JABGPJ010000118.1:2590-38321 GCA_018645005.1 Deltaproteobacteria bacterium
TCCTCTTTCGTATGGTCCGCATTGATCTGGAAGCGGATTTTTTCATCTCCCTTGGGAACGACAGGAAAACCAAGACCAACCACCAGGACACCCTGCTCGAAGAAATCTACGACCATTTTCCTGGTTTTTGCAGTATCCCGGATAAGCAGAGGTGTCACTGGATGTGGACCCGGAATGGATTCCATGTCCAGTGCAGTAAAACCATCCCGCATCTGCTTTTGTCTTTCCTGCAGATTTTTCAGCCTTTCCTGTCCCTCAGGGCTGTCGCAGATATTAAGGGCTTCAACTGCTGCAGCACAATCTGCTACGCTCAAGGGGTTGGTGTAGATATAAGTATCCGCCTTCTGCCGTACCGCTTCAATGATTGTCTCGCTGGAAGCGATGAAGCCTCCATTAACCCCAAAAGCCTTGCCGAAGGTTCCGATAATCAGATCGGGTTGGGCGCTGGTATGCTCGGCTGTGCCCCGACCGGTCTTTCCATAGGCGCCAATGCCATGGGAATCGTCCTCCATGGTGATCAGGCCCTCTTCGAACTTGTCTTCGAAGGGACGGATGGTTTCCAGGATGCGGTCCAAGGGCGCAAAATCACCGCGCATGCTGAAAATACCGTCAAAGACAACGATCACTCGCTTGACATGCTCAGGAACATTTTCCAGGCATCGTTGCAGGTCAGCCATGTCGTTGTGCTTGAATATCGCTTTGTTCTGTCGCTCGACGCCAATGATACGCATGGCCCGAATGATACTGTTGTGATTCAACTCATCGCCGATCCAGAATGTCTGCTTGTTCGAAATGGCAAACGCGGCCCCGCAGTTTGAGGTATATGCTGAATTGAATATTTTGGCAGCAGGCATGCCGGTGAATTTGGCGACTCTCTCTTCCAGGGCAATATGGTGGGCAAAGGTCCCGTCGATAAATCTAACGGCCCCGGGTCCCACCCCAAATTCTCGGGTTGCTTCATCTGCCGCCTTGATCAGGGCCGGATGATTGGAGAGGGAGAGGTAGCTATTGGAATTCAGTCGGATAAACTCCTGTTGATAGCCTTTGATCATATATCTGGGACCCCGTGTTTCGTTGGCCGCCAGATAACCATTAATAATCCTTTCGGCAGGTTTGGTGCGTCCCTCTTTTTCCAGTTGACTGAGTTCGGCAGCAAGTATTTGATCTAATTTTTGGGTACTCATCAGTTCCTCTTTAGTTCGATATTTTGTAATTATTCAGCTCTCTTTGCATAATTCCGCCATTGCACAGGTGCTACTTTCGATCCCTAACGTCCCTCAAGCCCCACCAGAGCAGTCGCACTAGCACAAGTTTTTCAAAAAGTGGTGAGTAGGTGCGTTATTTTAAAAAAAATGTTTGATCCAGGGATCGCTATCAACATGTCTGGTTGTCTCTTTGTTTTTAGTCTGATTCTGGCCCCTGACAGGCTCAGCTTAAGGGATTTTTTGAAGGCTGTACACCGTATATCCGCATTGGATCCGATGCATTTCATTCCTTATCCCTCTCCCTCCTCGCCCAGGTGGTTTCAATATCCTCACTTTCTAATCTGCCCAATTAAGGATAACCTTGCCCGATTGACCAGTTCTCATGATTTGAAAAGCCTCTGCAAAATCCTGATAGTGGTAGCGATGTGTAATCACAGGTGAAATATCGAGGCCTGTCTGGATCATGCTTGTCATTTTATACCATGTTTCATACATCTCTCGACCATAGATCCCTTTGATGTTTAATCCATTGAAGATGACCAGGTCCCAGTCGATTTGGGTTTGTGGAGGTAAAATTCCAAGTAGGGCAACCTTTCCGCCGTGGCACATAACTTTTAACATATCAGCGAAAGCCTGGCTATTGCCCGACATCTCCAACCCGACATCAAAACCCTCCTTCATTTTGAGTTCGAGCAGAACATTTTCCAGGTTTTCTTTACTGGTATTAACGGCTTTCGTGGCCCCCAGTTTTTTGGCCAACTCAAGTCGATAGGGGTTGATATCGGTGATGACCACATGGCGGGCTCCAGCATGCTTGGCAATGGCCACAGTCATGATGCCAATGGGGCCAGCGCCGGTAATCAGTACATCTTCTCCGAGCAGGTCAAAGGAGAGAGCTGAGTGAGCCGCATTTCCCAGAGGATCAAAACAGGCCAGGATGTCGGTTGAAATTTTGGGATCCGCATACCAGACATTGGTCACAGGCAGGCTCAGATACTCGGCATAAGCACCGGCCCGGTTCACACCCACGCCAGTGGTTTTCATACAGAGGTGTCTGCGGCCTGCCAGGCAATTGCGACAATGCCCGCAGACGACATGGCCCTCTCCGCTGACCAGATCGCCTTTTTTGAAATCGTGGACGTTGCTCCCCACCTTTTCCACAGTCCCCACGAATTCATGTCCCACTGTCATGGGGACCGGAATGGTCTTCTGAGCCCATTCATCCCAATTGAAGATGTGAATATCTGTTCCGCAAATGGCCGTTTTTTGAATCTTGATCAGCACATCATTGATACCGATTTTCGGAACAGGAACCTCATCAAGCCACAAACCCGGTTTTGCATATTTTTTAACTAAGGCTTTCATTTTGGTCATGCTGTTCCCTGTGGATGAGATAGGTATTTAGTTTGCTTCTGAATCCTTTTGTTGTTCGCAGAGGGCTTGGTGCAGATATTTTTGGGCCTCAATAAATGCATCACGAAACACGATGAATTGCATATTGGTCTGGCGGGATGTTTGTGAGACCGCTAAAATGTTTATCCCCTTGCTCGCCAGGGCATTGGTGGCCATGGCCAAAATACCTGGCTTGGCGATATTGGATCCGATCGCACAGACGATTGCGACAGGTGCAACGGTGACTGTTTCAAATTGGGCTTTCAGATCTTTCACCAATGCCTTCGAGTAGTTTTTATCTTTGATGATAATTTCGATGGTATTCGCATTGGTCATTTTGCAGATAAAGGACACCTGATTTTTGACAAAAACCTTCATAATTTCCAAATCGAATCCAATTTTACCCACCATGCGTGTGTCATAAATGCTGATGCTGGTCGTTTTTTTCGACCCGGTAATAATTTCGATTCTCGATTCCGGGCAGATATAGTCCTTAGTGATCAGGGTTCCTTGATGCCTGGGTTCAAAAGCGTTTTTTACCCGTATTGGAATTCCGGCTGTTTCCAGAACTTTGGATGCTTTGGGGTGAATCGCTTCCATATCCACATCTGCTAATTGATCCGCTACATCAAAATTGGTATTACACATCGGTTTTACGGCATCAATTCCCAGAAGTTCCGGATCGCCGGAGCAGAGATGAAACTCCTTATGAATAACCGCCTCCTTCGCCTTCAGGGCGACTGCTATCTTAGAAAAAGTGACCTCTGAATATCCGCGATCAAATTCTCTCATAATCCCTTCTGTGCCTTTTGTGTAACCAGTGACAAAGCAGATCTCTGCAGAGGGATTAACTGTTTCAAAAGCATGTTTGATACGCTCGTCTATCGTGTATTGGCTGCTATCACCCCAGCCACTGAGATCGATGAAATTTGATTGATAACCACGATATTGCAGAATATTTGCAGAATTGAACGCACTATGCATCTCTCCCAATGAAGCCAACAGTTCGCGGGTTGAAAGTAAAAGTTCGGTTCGATTGACATAGCCTGAGGCCAACACGGCTTCTATGCTTTCCAAGACTGCTATGGCTTTGTCTATTCGCGTACTGATAAATTCATTTGCTATGGTCAGGTCCAGGCCGACTTCAACAAAGCCTTTGTTGATTTTAAAAAGTTTCTGCTTTAGTTTCTGTAAAGCTTGCTGGTAGTTCCCCTGCCTTTCAAATATCTTGTAAATACCTGTGTTATCGGATTTTTTATGTTCAAGCAGGTCGTTTGTTATGCCCCCATAGGCAGAAACCACGAAAATCCGGTTATAAACATTCTGTTCATCATGTAAAATAATACTATCTACAATTTTACCGAACAGTAACATGGAAGTTCCGCCGATTTTTTCGATACAAACTTGATTTGTTTTCACCATATTCCAAGTGTATTTCGTTTTGTATTTAATTCATGACCGATATCATTCTTAATAGTATGTCGGCTGTGATTCGGTCAATGACCAGAACGGAGAGAGGCGTCCCCCGCTATTGCTCTGCAGTAGAAAAAATAAGCAAAGAACCAGACCTGTTTTCAGCAAAAACCTAACCGGACATTGCTGGACCTGTTTGAATAGTTAAAAATTTGATTTATTTTTCCTGAACCATCTTTTGTAACCAGGGACCCAAATAATTGGAGGCAGTCAACAGGATCGAAAGGTGTCTTTCTTTTTCTATAATTTTTCTAGAAGATTTTGAACTGTTTTCTTTAAAAAAAGCGGTAACCTTGGCTGCATCCAATACCTCATCATTTTCGCCAATCCATATCGCTACCGGCAGGATTAACTCTTGAAGCTGCTCATCTGGTGCAACCGGGGTTTGAGCATTTGCCATAAAGACTGTGATAGCAGCAATATTTTTTGAACTTTGCAGTATTTCTTTTGAATAATTAAAAAATACGGCTGGAGAATGACCATGGGTCCCAAACATGGCGTTTTTTACAAAAAGACTCGTTTTTGCGGTGGCAAACGGATAAGGAATATCCTCAATTTCAGTTTTAGAGCGAAAACCAAGGTGAGGAGAAAGAAACAGATACCCCTCTACTTTTTCCCGATTCTTGAAACTTGAATAATTTAGGATTAAGCCGCCGCCCGACGAATGACCACCGAGGAAAACTGATTTACCAGGGTATTGCGCTCTGAGATATCGAATGAAAAGGCCAATATCGTCAAAAACCTGTGCAACGCTTGGTGTATCTCCCCTTTCTCCACTCGAATCACCGTGCCCCCTGATATCCGGTGTAACGACAAGGATATTGTACTGTTTGCTTAACCCATCTCCGATAAACTCGTAGCCACCAGAGCTATAAGTGCCCCCGCCATGGTAGAAAAGCAGGATAGCTTCCATTTTTTGCGGTACATATTCTCTAAAGGCAAGCCTGGATTTGTCACCAGCTTCTTTATACTGAAGGGGCGGTAGAGCCACTTTTTCAGCAGACAACAATTCTTCAAAAGAAAATGAAGGGGCTCTAACAGTCTTTTTTGGGATATTCGAAGTTACACAACCGATAAAGATAAAAATGCTTGAGATCAAAGTTAACGTCTTCTTCACACATCCTCTTTTTAGAAAGTCAGGATTTTAAGTAATAGTCCAATTTTATCAGACTGCGATTTTATACTGCGCCCACACCTCAGCCCGGTAACTCCGTTTTTGTTGATAGATAAGGCACACCAACTGTAACAAAAATGAAAAGTGTACTTTTTGAACAGAACTACGTCAAACCAGGGAGCTGATATCTTCCCTCTTCTTTACAGAGATTCAATAAGCTGATACCTAGGGATCGTTATAAAACAACTTCACTTAATCTGTTTGCAAGGGGATCCAAGTGTTTCTCATTAGTGTCCAAGAAACACGTTGTCGTTCAAAAATAACTTCACTTAATCTGTTTGAAAAAATCCCAAAAGCCAGACATTTTGCGAACAGAATGTGACAGCAACGTGTTTCCTTTTCACTAATCTGAAACACTTGACTAATTTATGAGCAGACCCTTAGGGATCGTTCATAAATAACTTCACATAATCTATTTGCTAAAGTCCCCAATGCACTGGACATTAGGCAAACAGAATGTGACAGCAACGTGTTTCCTTTTCACTAATCTGAAACACTTGACTAATTTATGAGCCGACCCTTAGCCAAAAAATAAGATTGCGAAAATATAGAATAAATCGACCCAAACTCAACCATTAAACCCATGCATGTTTGGCCTAAAAAATGGCTTGTATTTTTTGCGTGCCTTCTTTTGAATTCACCGTTCATTTTGGCCGATTCAATAGATCTGACAGGCAGAATTTCCTATCTTAAGGAAAAAGATCGAGCATACACCATTGATGAGTTATCATCTTCCGAATTCTCAAATAAGTTCTTGAAGGCATCTTCCAACATAATGCTATTCGGACTGAGTGATAAACCATACTGGCTGAAGCTCGACCTTGCTTCCGCTCAGTTAAAACAAAGCGATCAATGGCTTCTGGAAATCAGTAACTACAAGCTAAATCAGGTTGAGGTAATTTATCAAAATATCTCCGGGGAACGAGAACATCTGCATGCCGGTATATTTGTTCCTGTTTGGGAGCAGATGATCAACAGCCGCAATTATGTATTTCCCTTGAAAGGCATTGATTTTCGAGAACCGTTGTACATCAAGGTTGCATCGCCGTACATCAGAATTCCAATCTCATTGTTGAACCTCAGCGGATTTATCGAAAAGGAGCAGATCCAGATTTTGACAGATGGTATTTTTTACGGGATAGTTTTTGCTATCCTGTGTTATCATTTTTTAATTTTTCTTGCCTTACGAAATAGATCCTACCTGCATTACGCAATATTCTTAACATTTGTGCTGCTATGGTTTTTATCCGGTCAAGGTTGGGCGTTGCTCTATCTATTTGCGCCGCTGCCGAAACTCGGTCATATCAGCAATCCTCTTCTGGGTTTGGCTGTTTTGATAAGCGGAATCCAGTTCACTAAGGTCTATTTGAACCTGACAGCCTACAGTAAGGTTTTAAATAAAACATTAGGAGTTTTTCAGGTTCTTATTTTGTCCATGGGGGTTCTGGGTCCTGTTCTATTGATATCAGGCTTGGAACCGGCCTATGCAGTTTTATACAACCTGGGCTTTCTGATTATCATCATCGTAATCTGCCTCTGTTTTTATTCAGCCTATAAAGGGATTTCTGCAGGACAGGTTACGGCAAAGTATTATCTCATCGCAACCAGCCTGCAGTTTATTGTCTCTGCTACTATGATTTTTTCCTTTTTTGAATTGATACCATATAGATTTGAATGGAAATTACTCCAGTGGAGCTCAATTATCGAAATGCTGATTTTCTCTTTTGGCTTATCACAACAGGTCAAGATGTTGGAAACCGAAAAACAGAGAATCAACGAGGAACTGCTTTCAGCTGGAGAAAATTCAATAATCCAATTGGAAACGATCAATAAACTGAAGGATCAGCTTCTCTCCAAGGTTACTGATCCACGCTTGTACCCAGAGTTTGCTAAATTGTTCCCGGTTATAAACAAAATCATTTACATACAAGCATTAGGCAACGCGAGCAGAGTTGTATATTCTGAAGAAGGAATGGAATATGAAGTCGAGATTCAAAGCGGACTAAAAGATATCGAAAAGTTTTTCGATGTAGACCAATTTATTCGTATTCACAAAACGTATCTGCTTAGGAAAGGTATCAAATTCCAGCTAAAGCGTCGCAGTTCGGCGGATTACGATTTGGTAATTCGTAAAGTGGTTCTACCGGTCGGCAGAAAATACGCTAAAATTTTGAAAAGCTTAGGGATCGTACAAAAATAACTTGGCATAAGCTGTCAGCAAAAGTCCCCAAAAAACTGGACATTTTGCCGACAGCATGCCAAGTAATTTTTGAGCCGACCCTTAATACAAGATTCAAATTCAAATTAACCGATCACTTCAATATTGCTGTCTGCAAAAACATAAGGCTTCGATCTTCTTTTGATAAAGTATCCATCTACCGTTTAAAAGAAAAACAGACCGTAGAATCACGCCTGATTAATCATTCATAACAGGCTGATAAACCCATATCTCCCGAGTCTGTTTCTACCGTTCAATATCATGCCCCTCAGTGGTTTCTACGATTCAAAATAGAGGGTTTTATCTTGAAGTATTTAATTGGTATTCTAAATTTGAGTCGGGGGAAATAATTTTGGTTTTTTGCGATTTCGTCACATTTGGGAGGAATTCATGGTAAAAATACGAGTGAACGGAATTAATTATCAATTGGATGTCGATCCCGATACGCCTCTGCTTTGGGTTTTAACAGAACAGTTGGGATTGACCGGGACAAAGTACAGTTGCGGGATTTCAGAATGTGGTTCTTGTACAGTTCATATCGATGGCGAAGCTGAGCTCTCCTGTGGCATTTCGCTGGGTGAGGTCGCCGGCAAAGATGTGGTCACAATTGAGGGCCTGAAAGGACGAATAGCGGATGCTTTGCGTCAGGCCTGGATTGAGGAAGATGTTCCCCAATGTGGTTATTGCCAATCCGGGCAGATTATGACCGCTGCCACGCTTTTAAAACATAATTCTGACCCCAGTGACGATGCTATCGATGGCGCCATGTCCGATGTGTTGTGTCGCTGTGGAAGCTACCAGGGAATACGACAGGCTATTCATCTGGCGGCAGGGAGAAAAGTATCATGAAAGAAAAACCACTAGTCCAGGGGAGACGGGATTTCATAAAGATCGGCACCCTGGCGGGAACCGGTTTGTTGGTTGGTGTTCATCTGCCCAATTGCAGCAGACATGTCGAAGCGTCCCATGTCAGTTCAGAAAACGGCGTCAATATGCTGGCGCCCAACGCCTGGATCAGGATCAGGTCCGATGATACGGTTACTGTCATGGTCAATCATTCCGAGTTGGGTCAGGGCATTACCACGGCACTGCCGATGATAGTTGCAGAAGAACTGGAAGCCGACTGGTCTAAGATAAAAGTGGAAATCGCTCCGGTCGAAGAAGTCTACAAGAATCCCGCCTTCAATACGCAAATGACAGCCTCGAGCACCAGCGTATACACCTCGTGGGACATATTAAGAAAAGCAGGGGCCATGGCCCGTGAAACCTTGATCAGTGCCGCTGCCCGAGCCTGGAAAGTTCCACCATCCGAGTGTTATGCTCAAAATGGGGCCGTTATTCATAAACCCAGTCAACGCAGCTTTCGCTTTGGTGAATTGGTGGATAAAACAGCCGGCATACCGGTTCCCGAAGATGTTTATCTTAAAAAACCTGAGGAGTTTAAAATCATCGGCAAACGCATACCGCGTTTGGATACAAAGATAAAAACAGATGGCAGCGCCAAGTTTGGAATAGATATCAAACTGCCTGAAATGCTGGTGGCTGTCGTGGTTCATCCGCCGGTTTTTGGAGGAAAAGTCAAGAGTGTTGACTCGCAGAACACCAGGAAAATGAAAGGAATCCGTGATGTTGTGGCCATTGATGCCGGAATTGCTGTTGTTGCAGATACCTTCTGGCAGGCCAGGCTCGCTAGCGACGCGTTGCAGATTGAATGGGAGGAAAACGAAAATAGTAAACTCAACAGCGATGCTCTGTTTGAACGCTGGGATGAAATGGCGAAATCAGAAGGTAAAACTCAATATGAAATTGGGGATGTGGACGATTTCTTTGGAACAGATGGAAAGACACACCAAGCAATGTACCGCATACCATACCAGGGCCATGCCACTCCCGAACCCATGAACTGTACTGCACACGTACGCGACAAGGATTGTGAAATCTGGGCTCCTACTCAACACCAGGATGCCGCTCAAGAGGTAGCTGCCCGCATTACAGGATTTGATTATGAAGCGATAAAAGTTCATACGACTTTTGTCGGCGGTGGTTTTGGACGTCGAATTTCTGTTGAATACGTCGTGGAAGCCGTTCAAATATCTAAAATCCTAAAGAAACCGATAAAAGTCATTTGGACACGGGAAGAAGATACCCGTAACGACCGCATTCGACCAGCCACCTGCAACTTCATGGAAGCCGCCATTGATAGCAATGGCCTGCCTGTTGCCTGGCGGCATCGTATTGTCGGAGCCGATGTTTTCGGGCAAATGCTACCCAAACTCATACCATCAATAATGCCTTACTGGGTTCCGCGTTTTCTGAGAAATGGTTTGTCCGGCATCGGGGAAAGCCTGTTACCCAGAGTTGTCCCCGGTAAAAAAGCCATAAAGGGAGCGGCTCCGCTGCAATATAACATCGCAAACGTCAGGGCCGAATTTATTAATGATGATCCGGGCATCCCTATCGGGTATTGGCGGTCTGTGTCTGCTTTTTCCAATGCCTTTGCCGTTGAATGTTTTCTGGATGAGTTGGCTGCTGAATCGGGAGAAGACCCGTTCGATTATCGCGATCGCCTACTGACAAACTCTCCCCGTATGCGAGAGGTGATGAAACTGGCTGCAGACAAAGCCGGATGGAAGGAGAAACCGCCGGCAGGCGTACACAGAGGGTTGGCAATTCATCGTTTTCATGATACCGACCTTTGCTTCGTAGCTGAAGTTTCCATTCATTCGCGTCATGAGATTCGGGTACATAGGGTCGTATGTGCAGTTAATTGCGGAATCGTAATCAACCCGAAAACAATAGAATCGCAAATGGAAAGTGCGGTTGCCTTCGGCCTGACCTCAACCTTGAAAAGCGCGATCACCATTCGCGATGGAAAAATCGAACAAAGCAATTTTGACGATTACCCCATTCTAAGAATTGATGAGATGCCGAAAGTTGAAGTGTATACGGTACAAGATACGCGATCACCGACGAGTATTGGTGAAGCAGGTGTTCCAGTTATCGCACCGGCTGTGGCCAATGCCGTTTTTGCAGCGACTGGCATAAGGGTACGCAAGCTGCCGATATTACCGGATGATATAAAAAACACATAGGGATCGTACAAAAATAACTTGGCATAATCTGTCCGCAAAAGTCCCGTAAAGATTGGACATTTTACAGACAAAATGCCAAGTAATTTTTGAGCCAACACATAACCAACAGGGAGACAGCATGAAAAAATTTCTTGCTGTGTTTCCCATGGGGGAATTTTGGGCGTATCCTGTGCGAAACTGCATTTGAGGTGTTATGGGGCCGGGTAAGCAACGTGGTAGAGCTTAGATTCAGTTGATTTTTTATTCAAAAAATAGTTCTTCAAAACTGTTAATACAATATATTGTTAATGATTCTGTTTTTCCTCTGACATCAATCTGAGTTTTTTCAAAATTGTCCTGATTTAACGAAGCCTGCTCCGCGACGGCTGAGGAAACTATCAGCTTACACTTGTATTTCTTTGTCAAATCTTCCAGCCTGGAAGCTGTATTTACCGGATCACCTATAGCAGTCAGATGTCGATTGGTTTTATATCCCATGTCTCCGACGACTACATGACCGCAATGAATTCCAATTCCGATGGTGATAGGATTCTCCAGTTCAGTTTTTAACTGCTCATTTAACACCTTCAGCTTTTCATCCATCATTTTAGCAGTCTTGATAGCAGATTGGCAGCCCTGTTTAATATTCTGGTTTAAACCAAAAAGGGCCATAATGCCATCTCCTGCAAATTTATTGATGTATCCGTCATTCTGGTATATTGCATCTCCCATCGATTGAATATATTTATTTAAAATAAATACAACATCATAAGGAGTCTTTTTTTCAGCCAGACTGGTAAATTTACGAATGTCAGAAAACAGAATCGCAATTTCTTTATCAGAACCCGGCGATGCCATTTTATTGAAAAATATTTCATCAATAGTGATATCTGGCGGTAATATCGGGTGGATCAAACAGTCACTGGTCGGTTTTGTCTGGCAGGCCAGTCTGACGTTTGGTTCTGCATCAATGTTTTTTAAAACTCTTTTTTCTTCCATAGAGGGGAGCGGTAATTGATCGTATCCATCTATTATCAATGAACGACATGTTGTGCATCTCCCTCTACCGCCACAAATATGCGCATGTGGAATATTGGACATCAAACTTGTTTCAAGCAGTGACGTCCCTTTGGGAATAGGTACTTTTTTTCCATCCAAGTAGGATATTTTGATGGTTTTTTTCCTCCTGAAAACGCTAAAAGCAACTCCTCTCGTCAATAGTAAAAACAATAAGACAGGGAAATAAAAATGAGTAATCGGGTCTGAAATTCTTACAACCTGAGCGCTGTAATTGATTTTATCTGGGTTAGATACGTCTTCTATGTATTGAACCCAACTTGAATCTGTTTTCTTTTTCTGATTTACTTTATCTCCAACTTTCTGGATTCCCCAGACTGCAACAATCGGCAAAACCAGCGCAATTGTGAAAAGACCATATTTAATTTTATAAAACCACTTTTTGGTGTTTAAATAAATATACAGCCCAATGATCCCATGTAACCAGGCAAAGACTGCCATAACAATGAGATAAGGGAAAAAATAAGGATAGTTTTGGAAAAGAAAAAATGAATAACTGTCCTTAATGCCATACAAATGGTGCACCCCTCTTGTGGCAACTATATGACCGATCAGAAAATAAGGGATGCAAAAACCAAGGATCAACCTCAGCCACTCTTTGTAGGGAATCCCTCTATAGGTCTTTTTTTTGAATAAGAACCAAAATGTAGTGATCAGATGGGTTGCTAAGATGATTCCCCCTGCCCAATAAAACGGCTGACTTCTCCAAAAGCCTAAAAATATCGTCTGTCCTTTTTCTATTGTGTGTAGTCCAAAAATTCCAAGTGAGTGGTTTAACAGGTGCGTCGTCACAAAAAAAACCAGCCCCAACCCACTGATCAACTTAAGTTTAATTATAAAATCAAGAAAAAACGGATTTTGTGGTTTTCTATTTTTGGTCATGGTTTTTAATATGCTGACAAGTGTCTGTTTTAGCAGTCCCATGATTCGAACCTTTAATGGTATGTATATCAGCAATGTCCGGTTAGGTTTTTGCAAAACAGAATCTGAATGATGAAACCAGTCTCTGCGCATAAGCTCGATCCAGGTTTCATCATTCAGCTTTCTGCAAAAACCTAACCGGGCCTTGCTATATGTATTTAGACTAACGATAAATCAAATGAAAGGCAATATTTTGAATGAGATTGATGTAAATTGATTTCATATTTCAAAGCAACATGTGGTGATCCAGTCGCGTCAAGAGAGTGAAATAGCAGATTGAGTAAGCAGGAAAAAGTGCAGGGGTTCCAGTTTGCCATAACTCATATAAGTTGTTGAATAATAACAAGTTAAATTTCAATCTGCTGATGGCATGAGTCTTTCATCAGTTATCAGTAGATTGTACCGCTTAGGGTCGTACAAAAATAACTTGGCATAATCTGTCCGCATAGGGATCGTTAAAAGGCTAGTTCACATTCTGTTTGTAAAAGTCCTAAAAACTGGACATTTTACAAACAGAATGTGAACTAGCCTTTTTAGCCGACCCTTGGAACATTTTGCGAACAGAATGTGACGTAATTTGTGAGCCAAGCCTTAGTTGAGGAATGAAATCGATGAGGGAATTCAATTCAGGTAATATGTTAAAACTTAAGGAACGAAAAAGAGAGTGCAGAACCGATCTGGATTCTGCAATGGTGCACCGGCGGGAACTGTCAAAAGTTGCAGAGGAAATTATCCAGAACTGTGATGACAGTGATTGCTTTGTACATGCCGATTTTGAACCCATTCCTTCAGTCGAATCTGTTATTGAGATCATCAATCGTCTCAAGGAACTTGTTTTTCCAGGTTATTTCAGCAGTGGGAGACTGAATCCCGTCAATCTGAAGTATATCATGGGACAGTCCGTTTCGGTGGTATTTGACATGTTATCCGAGCAGATTTCCAATAGTATTCGCCATGACTGTATTCGTTATGATCAGCCTTGTCATGATTGTCAGGAGAAAGGACAGCAGGCAACCATTGAATTGCTGCGTTCCATACCATCGATTCGCAGAAGCCTGTCTAAAGATGTACGTGCCACCTTTGATGGCGATCCTGCCGCTCGAAGTTATGATGAGATTATATTCAGCTACCCCGGAATTCAGGCGATTACCGTTTATCGAATAGCTCATCGGTTGTTTGAACTGGACATCCCCATTCTGCCTCGGACGATGTCAGAGCATGCTCATAGTGTTACCGGCATCGATATTCATCCGGGAGCTAAAATTGGGGAACGTTTTGTCATCGATCATGGCACAGGTATCGTGATTGGCGAAACGGCTGTGATTGGCAACAATGTCCGTATCTATCAGGGCGTTACCCTTGGGGCCCACTCCCTTCCACATAATGCAGGCAACAGGTTGAAAGGCATTCGGCGTCATCCAACCATTAAAGATGATGTTATTATCTATTCGGGAGCGACGATCCTGGGCGGCAAAACCGTTATTGGAGAAAGATCGGTAGTGGGGGGCAACGTCTGGTTGACCGATTCGATTCCGGCAGATACGAAAGTGATTATGAAAACGCCGGAGCTGATTTACAATTAAGGGTCGGATCACAAATTACTCGAGTGTTTCTCATTGGTGTTAAAGAAACACGTTGCTGTGGCATTTTGTCTGCAAAATGTTCCAAGGGTCGGCTAAAAGGCTAGTTCACATTCTGTTTGTAAAATGTCCAGTTTTTAGGACTTTTACAAACAGATTAAGTGAATTTGCCTTTTAACGATCCTTATGCGGACAGATTAGGCCAAGTTATTTATGAACGATCCCTAAGGTTTACAAAAAAAATGTTGTTGGAATTTTTTTAACAAAAAATATTGAATGTTGATCAAGAAATAATAAATTTTAGCCTATTATAACCCAGTGCTTTGCTGATATATTGATGATTGAACGTGATCGGTATTTCAAGAGGGGCAGTTATTTCTGCTCGGGTTTTTGGCGCATTAACAACTGGGAATTCACGTTTATCGAGACTTATGGCTCCTGCTCCCTTTTGGCATAGTTTTTTCAATCAAAGCAATAATAATGAACGTTAATGATAAAACATTCTTCTTAATCAAACAGTAACCAAGTAAAAATAAAAGGAAGAAGATGCAACCTAGAAATGTATATCTGGATAATAACGCGACCACGCCGCTGCATCCGGAAGTGAAGAACACCCTGATTGAAGCGATGGAGAATTATGGCAATCCATCCAGTCTTCATCAGTTTGGTAGATATTCAAGGAATAAAGTGGAAGGCGCCCGTGAACGGATATCCAGTTTTATTGGTGCAGACCCTGATGAGATTATTTTTGTTGGAAGTGGTTCAGAAGCGAACAATACCGTTTTGTCCTCGCTCACCTGCCAGCCTGTAGGTCATTGCGAGATCGGTTGCCAGAACACTTCCGTCCTCACAACCAATATCGAACATCCCTGCATCCTGGAATCCGCCAAATGTCTTCGTGATCGAGGCATGGCAGTGGGGTTTCTTGATGTAGATGGGGAAGGAAAGGTCGATCTGGAGCAGTACAAACAGATGATTAATCCCCAGACAGGGCTGGTTTCTGTGATGATGGCCAATAATGAAACGGGGACGATTCAGGATATTAAACTTCTGTCCAAAATTGCCCATGAAAATGGAGTGCTGTTTCATACCGATAGCGTGCAGGCAGTTGGTAAGATTCCAGTCAACGTCAGGGAACTGGATGTAGATTTTCTTTCGCTGTCTGCTCACAAGATATATGGTCCCAAAGGCATCGGGGTCCTGTATATAAAAAAAGGCGTTTCTTTCTGCCCGTTGATCAGGGGCGGACACCAGGAAAAAGGGCGCCGGGCCGGGACTGAAAATACAATTGGGATTATCGGCCTGGGCAAAGCGATCGAGATGCGCGAAATCGAAATGGCGTCAGAAGCAATACACCTGCTTGAACTCAAAAATCAACTAAAAGCGGGTCTCTCTGCTCGTATTCCTGATATCCTGTTTGTCGGGGATCAAGAAGATTGTCTGCCAGGCACATTGAATGTCTCTTTTTCCGGGGCAGAGGGTGAAGCGATTCTACTTTATCTGGACCTGGAGGGCATCGCCGTATCAACCGGTTCTGCCTGTGCATCCGGTTCTCTGGATCCATCTCACGTGCTGCTGGCAATGGGGCTGGAAGCAGAGAATGCCCATGGCTCTATTCGCCTCAGTCTGGGAAGAGACACGACCAAAGAAGATATTGAATATGTTGTGGAGAAGTTAGAAAGTACGATTGGAAGAATTAGAGACATGTCAACAGTTTATCACAGGAGCAATTAATGGCTGATCAAGGTGGTTGGGTTTATTCGGAAAAAGTCAAGGACCATTTTATGAATCCTCGCAATATTTTAAGAGATGAAAAGGAATTCAAGTATGACGGTAAAGGAATGACCGGTAACGTCAAATGCGGGGATGAAATGATCATGTTTATTTCGGTAGACAAGGCAGAAAGCAAGATCATTGAGTGCAAATGGCAGACATATGGCTGTGCCAGTGCGATTGCCAGTACTTCGATCCTTTCAGAAATGGTAAAAGGCATGGATCTGGATGAGGCCTATAAATTGACACCCAAAGACATTACCAAAGAGTTGGGTGGTCTGCCCGATAATAAGATTCATTGTTCGGTGCTGGGTGATAAAGCGTTACGGATGGCCATCGATAGCTACTATACACAAAACAATATGGCGGATAAAGTCGAAACCAAAGAGGCCTTGGTTATCTGTGAGTGTATGGGAGTCACGGATCATGAGATTGAAGAAGCGGTCCTGGAAGGGGCACGTTCGTTTTATGAGCTGCAGGAGATTACAAAGATCAGTACCGGATGTGGAGAGTGCAGGCAGGACGCGTCTCTGCTAATGCGTGAATTTATTAGCAAACATTTTGAAGAGTGTGGCGTCTGACAGCTTATTTTTCAGAATGTTGAAAGAATTGGTCTATAATCAGGTTTGAATTTTTGCGGGTTAAATACGTAATGGTAGCTATATCCTGGGACGACTCTTATACAGTCCATGTTGAGTCCATTGACAGGCAACATAAAAAAATGATGCGCCTGATAAACGATTTATATCGAATATCCAATGATGGTGGTGACGATGTTCAGGTGGAAAAGGCCTTATCCAGCCTTTCGCAGTATACCAAAGAACATTTTGAGTATGAAGAGTCGTTTTTTGAAAAGTACCATTACCCATTTATCAAAAACCATCAGAAAGAACACACCAATTTTTTAGGGACGATTGCTCAAATCACAGGTGAGCTGCTGAATGGCCAGGAAAACGATAAAAAAGAGTCGATCAATGTGATGGTTTCCTGGCTGAAAAATCATATCGTCAGCGAAGACAAGCAATATGTCTGTTTCATGCTGGAGCATGGTGTAAAGTAACCCCACTGAATTCACTCTTTCCCTCAGGAATCAAAAACCCGCTTGACATATATCATGGACAACCATTGGATTGGGGAATATCGGTAAGATAAGAGTATTGATCTTTCCGATCGCGACCCCGTCAGCATAATTGCCGTGCAGCTACAAAACGGCCGAATTTGATTATGTCTGATCAATGATTTATTCATGCTACCGTCAAAGATGAGCAAAGAGTCGATTATCTTTTTTTCCTCTGGAAACTCCGTTCGCAGCCAAATGGCAGAGGGTTTTGCCAGAAATCTGGCTGGCGAAGGCATCGAGGTATTCAGTGCTGGCTGTGACTCAGCAGATCCAGTACATCCCTTTGTTATTGATGTCATGCAGGAATTCGGGATCGATATCTCCTCGCAAAGCCCCACTTTGATGAGCGAACTGGCTGAAAACCACTTCGACCTCTCAATCAGCCTCAGCTCCTGTACCCAATCTGATGACAGAACCTTGGCCGGCACTCCGGCGATTATCGAATGGGACATTGATCATCCCCTGACTGAAACAGCCAGGGAAGCGGATTTGAAAAAGAGTCTTCGTCAGTGCGCTGAGAAAATCAAAACAATGGTCTCAGACCTGTTTAAACAGGGCTATTATGATGCGTTCGTAACCCAGCAAAATAACCTGAACAGTGTCCTGAACAGCTTTTCTGATGCGGTCATTGCCCATGATCTGCAACGGCGGATATTTTTCTTCAGTGAAGGGGCCTCCCAAATGACAGGGTTAAAGCCATCGCAGGTTATTGGCAAAGACTGCAACAGTGTTTTTAAACCCAGGTTTTGTGGCGAAAACTGCTCATTCTGTTTTGATCGACTGGAACCGGATTTCCAGGGGAAAAACTATGCCACTGTATTTCATGGACCAGAAGGCAATCGTATGGAACTGGATGCCAACCTCATTCCGCTGAAAAATACCCGTGGGGCCATGACAGGGGTCATGGTTTCCATGCGAGATGTTAGTGACCTCAAGATGCTGGAGAGGGAGCTGAAACAGCAAAAGAGCTTTAGAGGGATTATCGGGAGTGATCCCAAAATGATACAATTGTTTCAGCAAATTAAAGACCTGGCTGCTTACGATTATCCGGTCCATATCCATGGTGAAACCGGTGTTGGTAAAGAACTGGTTGCTAAAGCCATCCATGAGGAGAGCATCCGCAGCAATGCGCTTTTTGTACCGATTAACTGTGGTGCTCTGCCGGAAGGTTTGGTGGAAAGCGAGCTGTTCGGTCACGTCAAGGGATCCTTTTCCGGTGCCATTCGGAACAAGAAAGGTCGTTTTGAAATGGCAGACAAGGGCACTGCCTTTCTTGATGAAGTGGCTGACCTGCCCAAATCTGTACAGGTGAAATTGCTAAGGTTTCTGCAGGAAGGTACCCTGGAAAAGGTGGGTAGTGAAAGTCCGATTTCCGTGGATGTGCGAGTGATCAGTGCCACCAATAAAGATTTAAAGGAGGAGACAAAGCGAGGCAATTTTCGCGAGGATCTCTATTATCGCCTGAATGTGATCCCTATCAAACTGCCTCCTTTAAAAGACCGGAAAAATGATATTCTACCGCTATGTGATCATTTTCTAAAACAGGCAGTTCATTTCGAGAACCGCACACCCCACACAATTTCCCACAAAAGCCTGTCGGCGATGATGGATTATCATTGGCCGGGAAACATTAGAGAACTGGAAAACGCTATCCGCTTTTCCATGGTCAAAAGCAGAGGCCAGATTATTCAACCACAAGATCTGCCCCTTGAGCTGCAAAAGATCCCAAAAAACGAATTTCAGAAAGGACCGGAAAAGAAATTGGATCTTAAATCAGTCGAAAAAGCCCTGGAAAAAGCCGGCGGAAATAAAGCCAAGGCCGCCCGCTTGCTTGGCGTTGGTCGGGCAACCATCTATCGGTTCTTAGGCCAGCATCCAGAGATTCTGGTGGAATAGATGATCTGTATTGCCCTCAACAAAAATCAGCCTTGCAGTGAAATGAGTTATTTCAGCATACCCTGTATCTCTTTCAGCTTGTCAGGACTGCATGTTTTAATCATGTTCAAGACATCACTCCTTTCTGTTGCAACGTCAAGGGAAGTTTGAACGTCCAGGATCTTGCCGATGCCGGCCACAAGATTTGAGGGAGTGATGGGCTTTTCAATGATATGTTCAGGAGCAGGTCTGACTTCTTCTGCGTACAGTTCTTCCAGATCTTTCTGCCCCAACTCATCTTTTGCATGAGCCGTGACGATGATCACGGGAATCTTTTTCCAGGCTTCATTTTTGCGAAGCTTACGCATCAGTTTGATGCCTGAAATACGCGGCATCACCAGGTCCAGCGTGATCAGATCAGGGAGGTTCTTTTCGATCTTCTCTAAGGCGTCAAACCCGTCAATCGCTGTCTCGACCTGAAAACCGGCGTCTTCCAAACAGGTACTCAAGAAATCTCTTACATCTGGTTCATCATCTACTACCAAAATTCGTTTGTCCGATGCGAATGCCATATATTCTCCTATGTTTGAAAAATTGCAACCAGAAAGCCAAAACCGCGACGGTTAATGTTGGTTCACTTTTTTGACCAAATTGCCTAAAAAGGACTTTCTCGCTCTGAAATAATCATCCACCGCCGGATGAGGTAATCAGGATAGGGAGGTGCTCGCCCCTGTGTTCATACTAACAATTTTTTTGCGATGTCTATTAGATCTTTTTGATTAACAGGTTTGCTGACAAAGGCCTCTGGTTCCGGAAAAGCAGCAAACTCGTTCATCACGCTCATAATCGGTTCTCCAACCGCAGTAACGATGATGACAGGGATATTTTGCAGGTTGATATCATTTTTTAAATAACGATATGTTTTAATCCCCGATTGTTCAGGCATCGTTATATCCAGCGTAATTAAGTCCGGAAGTTCGGATTTGGCAAGTTCGAGTGCCTCAATACCGTTTTCCGCTGTAATCGTGTCAAAACCGTTATCCTCAAATAGTGTCGACAAATAAAAGAGAACATCCTGTTCATCATCCACGACCAGAATTTTTTTGTTTCCGCTCATATCCTGTTTTAAAATTAGGAATTTAAAAAAACTGTTCCGGGGGAAGGATCATCACCTAAAGTTCAGTTTGGTTCCCCCCGTTTAACTGTTTGGGTGGCGTTTTGGGCCTTGGAATTCTACTGCTTCCATGTCGTGTCAGTTCATTTTTTGCCAATTTTTGTATTTTATAAGCAGAATCCCGCATGGTTCCAAAAACGATCCCGCATCTGTCATCCAGTCGGCTATAATCACCCAGATCAGCTAATTCAAGCATCTCATTACAGAGAGCAATGACTTTCTCCAAATTCTTGTTTGCCGATTTTTGCGCTTTAACCATTTTTACGTCATCCAAAATTATTCCATGAGACATCTATCCATCTGAGATCTATCACAGCACAATGTATGCCAAACATGAATAATAAAAAAGTTAAATAAGTATTAAATAACAAAGAGTTAAAATATGGCGCTGATTTGAGACATGGATATGTCTCAGGCAAATAGCAGAGAAACAAGACAATCTCTCTAGTGGAAAAAATGTTTAAATCGTGATACATGTTGCACTAAAGAGGCTAAGATGATCTCGATCTGTCTCAAATCAAGAATTCGAGACCAACCTGAGACACGAGACATTTACATTGAATCTCATGCTGGCCATTAGGAGATACTCATGCAGGACTCTTTTTTTCTAGCGCTCAGTTGATAGTGAGAGGTGATTGAAATCCGATCTGCCATTCTCGATTTATGTCTTCAGGTCCGTTTCACGGCCTCTATTACTGATATGATGCCTGTATTGATTCATCTGGCCGAAGAATTGCAATCTGTCTTCTGTTAACATCGGGACGAATACCTCCAAACACCAATTGTCGAGGATGCCCTGATGGGTTAATGATTGTTTCATCAGAAAAATTGTATCACTAACAAACAGCTATAAGGAGAGATGCTTATGATGACTGCAGACAGTCTTAAGAACTGGATTGAGAAAAACCTGTTTGACTCCATGCCGATGTCTGCTGCGGTTATTGATTCGAAATTTAATTTAATTGCCGCAAACAAGGTGTTTGAAGAGAAATTTGGCGACTGGCAAAACAAGAAGTGCTATGAAGTTTACAAAAACCTTGAATCCAAATGTCCACACTGTAATCAGGAGTCCGTGTTCTCAGAAGGAAAAACATCGGTTTTCGAAGATATCAGCAGAGCAAAGGATGGCAAGAAAACCTGCCGCATCAGGCATACTATTCCTGTGAAGGATGAGACAGGAGAGATCCCTTATCTGATTGAGATGACGTCGGATGTGTCAGATACCGAATTGGTACGTCAGAAATATAGAAATCTGTTTGAACATGTGCCTTGTGACATCAAGATTATTGACCGGAATTTTCAGATTATAGAAACCAATCAGAAGTCAAGGGAGTCATTTGGTGCGATTGAAGGGGCTTTTTGTTATGAAATTCTGAAAAACCGAAGTTCCGCCTGTAATGACTGTACAGCATTGCATACGTTTGAAGATGGGCAGATGCACTCAGGGAGATCTACAGTCATTGATAAGAAAGGGAAAAAGGTTGAACTGCTGATCACAACAGTTCCTTATGCAGCTAAAAATGGGGATTTTGATCTGGTATTGGAAATGGCAGTGGATATATCCCATACACTGGAACTCCAGGAAGAACTGAAGATGACCAACATTACGATGGGATCGCTGATATCTTCTTCTCTTTACGGTATTATTGCCGTGGATGAAAATGATCGCATTACCATTTTCAACCAGGCTGCGGAGAGGATGTTGGGCATAAAGGACGTAGACCACCTTAAAAAAGAGGATTTGGATACCATTTTCCCCAAGGGATTTCTGGAAATGGTTTCTGCCAGTTCCGGACCCATGTACCTGCATGAAACAAAGGTCAGCAGTATCACAGGCGATTCGTTCCCCGCCCGCCTGACTGGAATCAGGCTGTTGGCTGCCGAGGAATATCGAGGCATGGCTTTTTGGATTCATGACATTCGCCGCATAAAAAAGCTGGAGGCCGAAAACCTTGAAGCAGAAAGGTTGGCTGCTGTGGGTCAGACAGTTGCCGGCCTGGCCCATGGGATCAAGAATGTTTTGACCGGGTTGGAGGGAGGTGAATACATATTGAATTCAGGACTGCAAAAGGGCGATATCAAACGGATACAGAAAGGTCTGGAAATGCTGAATCGAAATACCAAACGGGTCTCCACTTTTGTGAAAGAGTTTCTCAACTATTCCAAAGGTCAGGAAATCGAAGCAGATCTTTGTGATCCACTTGAAATCGCCAAGGAAGTCGTAAATACCTATTATGTGAAGATTAATCAACTCGGAATCAAGCTGACGACAGATTTCCAGGAGAATATCGGACTGGCGGCTCTGGACAGCGAGGGCATTCATGAAAGCCTCTCCAATTTGCTGGGAAATGCCATTGATGCTTGCCGTATCAGTGAAAATTCAGACGAGTTAACCATTATTCTCCGTGTTTCCGAAAAGGAGAATGCTATTGTCTATGAGGTGATTGACAATGGCTGTGGGATGGACTATGAAGTGAAAAGAAAAGTGTTCACCACGTTTTTTACGACAAAAGGGCTGGGAGGAACTGGATTAGGGCTGCTGATGACCAAGAAGATTATTCAACAGCATGGTGGAAAGGTGGACTTCGATTCGATTCTGGACCATGGGACAACCTTTCGCATCACTTTGCCTCGTGAGCGGCTGCCAAAGTTGCGACAAATAGATATTATGCCCTGATCCAAAAAAGATAGCGTTATAAACGCTAATTCCTTCGATAACTGGCACTTTAAGGTATTGTAAAAGGAAATGATATCAAAAAAACATAAGTATTCAGTTCTTTTTTTGAGCGATAGCCACATTAACCTGCATCTGATTGCCGAAAGGCTGGCGGAAACATCGAGCATCAAACATATTTCCTTTCAAAGCGCCTCTCTTACGCCGAAACAGGTCAATCCAGTTGTCAGACAGGTTTTGTCTGAAGTTGGTTTAAACAACAGGAGATTAGTAAACACGCTGTTCGGTGACACAAAACCGTTTAATTTTGATCTTATTATCACCATCGGTGATCCCAAGTATAAACAGAAGGTCCCTCTACCTGCCGTGCTGCCTCATTTTCATTGGGAAATGCAAGATCCAACATCGATAGATATGGTTGGTCAGAGTGATAAGCTTGTCAAAGATGCAATGGATATACTTAAAAAGAATATCGATACCCTTTTCAATTCGGATTTTCTAAATACCCTGTTTATTGCCCGGCGTCACCAGCATCTGATTCTTGATAATATGCTTGATGGTGTCATGGCCCACACGGAAAATAGAATCGTTTTCTTCTTCAATAGAGCTGCTGAAAGAATTACCGGCCTGAAACGGGAAGCGGTCTTGGGGAAGGACTGCCATGATATTTTCCCTGGCAGGTTTTGTGGTGGCGATTGTGATTATTGTGGGGGTTTCCTGGTCGACAATGAAGCCCCTAACACCAGAAAAAGAGTTGATTTCAAAAGACGGGATGGAACCATAAAAAATTTGGAGATGCTCTCGCTTCCGTTAACGGATGAGACAGATAAGAAGATTGGGGCGTTAATCCTGTTTAAGGATGAGACGGATTTTGAAATGTTAAAGAGTCACCTGAAACATCACCACTCAATGGGTCAACTGGTCACCAAAGATCCCAAAATGCTGGATGTTTTTGAGCAAATCGAAGAGGTCTCCGAGATACGAGCCCCCGTCCTGATCGAGGGAGAGAGCGGTACTGGTAAGGAGCTGGTGGCCAATGCCATCCATGATATGAGTTCCAGGGCCAATAAACCATTTGTGGCTGTTAACTGTGGCGCATTACCCGAAGGGATTTTAGAAAGTGAACTTTTCGGACATGTCAAAGGGGCCTTTACTGGCGCGATCAATGATAAAAAAGGCCGGTTTGAACTGGCTGACAAGGGGACCTTGTTTCTGGATGAAGTGGCTGAACTATCCCCGGTTATGCAGGTTAAACTTCTGCGCGCTGTACAAGAGAAAAGCTTTGAGAGAGTCGGAGGTGAAAAATCAATTCATGTTGATATTCGGATAATCAGCGCGACCAATCAAAGTCTTAAACAGTTGATGAAGAAGAAATTGTTCAGGCGGGATCTCTATTACCGTTTATGTGTGGTACCCATCACCCTGCCGCCGCTACGTGAACGTCGTTTGGATATTCCTGTGCTGGTCGAACACTTTCTTGATCAGGTCGCGGCAGAGACGGAAAGGTCGGTACTGGGCTACACCAATGAAACTATTGATGCACTGTCAGCCTACTCCTGGCCGGGAAACGTCAGGGAATTAAGAAACGCCATCGAGTATGCCTATGTCAAATCTCGAGACAGCGTGATCAAAACCGAGCACCTTCCACCCGAAATTGTTTCATATCAACGAAAAAACAAGAAAAAAACAGGTCCTCCCCTCAAAATCAAAAAGGAAAAAGTCACGATTGCGCTTTCAAAGACGAAGGGTAATCGAAAAGATGCTGCTAAAATGCTTGGGATAGGGCGTGCGACACTTTACCGCTATCTTGATTTATACGGATTGAAATAGCTGATTTCCTTGCTTAAGAAACTTCCACCATTTCCTCTCTGTCTCTTATTCTACAATATATCAGTCTTACCTGAGTCACTGGATGTCTCGTGTCCCAGGTTGGTCTCAGATTGATATATTGATACACGGGATTCCCCCCTCTAAGTCGCTAATTTTTCAACAGTTAGGGAATATGCGGAATTATCTCTACTGTATTTGTCTTATATTCTTTTAAAAATCAGTCTGAGACATGGGGTAACTCCGCTTGTTTTAGAAAATTTAATATATTGATATAACAGGCTAAAAAAAATATTATGTTGATTGTGTTTTGGCATGCATCATGCTGTTAACAAAACACTATAACTGATGTCTCATATTATATCCTTCTTTCAAAAGGCTAAAAAACCGGGGAAACCGGGGCATAGGGTCCTTACCTTTTTCCCGGATTCATGTTTTGTTTTGATCAGGTTGATGGTGGTGGTTATTGCACATGATAAAAAAGCAAGCAACAGCCTACAGGAATATTGAAAAGGTCATTGCCCTCTGTAACGAAATGATTGAATTGGCTGATCTTGGAGATGACTTTTACTTGGATGACGACAGCGGGGTTTTTTATAGCGCGTTGCGGGATTCAGCTTACAAAATTCGTAGATTGGCAAAAAATGAGATGGTCAGGCATGAAAGTGGTGGAAAACCATCGTCTTGAAAATTTCCAGTTGAATCAGGACCCCAAAACGAAACAATTTTAGTTAAAGCGATAGCGGTCTTTTCAGAATTATTTGTTTTTAAACGCTACTTAGGGATCGTACAAAAATAACTTGGCATAAGCTGTCCGCAAAAGTCCCATAAAGACCGTACCTTTTGCCGACAGAATGCCAAGTAATTTTTGAGCCGACCCTTATTTATTCTTAAAGATAAATTACGAATCAAGGGAAAGAAATCTAAAATGAAATTCAAACATACGGTAACGGCCTTATTGGGTGTCTGTTTTACTCTATCCACTCTTTATGCAGCCTCTCATCAGAAGATGGATACGCGCAAAACCCGTGCAGATATTATTGTCATCGATTCAATGAAGATATTTGGGGATCTTGAAAAGGCAGCGGTGTCATTTCCCCATGACAAGCATACCGATGTGTTGGAAAAACAGGGAAAGGATTGTTCGACCTGTCATCAGACCAAGGACGACAAACTGGTTTTAAAATTCCAGAGAACAGCAGAGATCGACCAGGAAACATCACTGGATATTTATCATACGAATTGTATCAACTGCCATGAAGAAAGGGCTGCTGAAGATCTGGAAACGGGGCCTGTGGAATGTGGGGAGTGTCATCAATTAAAGCCTAAGGTCATTGCAGCCCAGGAAGTAATTAATTTTGATTCATCAATGCACCATCGTCACATCGTGGCCGCTGAGAATAAGTGTGAAAGCTGCCATCACATTGTAGATGCAGAGAATAATAAAATCCCATATGTAAAGGGCAAGGAAGACTCTTGCCGTGCCTGCCACAAGGATCCAACCCTGACAAAGGCGCAGACGTATAAAGCAGCGGCACACGAGCAGTGTATCAGCTGCCACCAGGACAAAAAATCGAAGGAAAAAATTGAGAATAAGGCAGTGGCGAACAATAAATGTGCTGGATGTCATGACGAACTACTGCTGAAGCAGATCGCCAAACTAGACAAAATCCCACGTCGTGATCGCAATCAACCGGACCTGACCTTTCTCAAGTCTTTTGACACCATCACCAGCCAGATGATGAATCCGGTTATTTTTAACCATCAGCAACATGAAGAAAAGGTTTTTACCTGTAGCGACTGTCATCATGAGACGTTGAATTCCTGTGAAAGTTGCCACGATTTAAAGGGTTCAAAGGAAGGCGGTTGGGTGACTCTTGCTCAGGCGATGCATAAGGTTGGATCTGAACGGAGTTGTATCGGTTGTCATGAGCTAAAGAAACAACAGGCCAAAGACTGCGCCGGCTGCCACTCATTAATCGAGCCCGAAAAACATGTCTCAGATGGACAGTCATGTCAGTCCTGTCATTCCATCTCGATTGAGCAAATAAAGAAAGATAAGACTGCCGGGAAAGAGCTCTTGGCAAAACATTATCGACTGCCACCAATTGGAGAACCACGGATTGACTACAACACCGTACCTGAAGAGGTGGTTATTGACGTCATATCTGATCAATATCAAGGGGTCACTTTTCAGCATCGCAAGATTATCAAATCGATGATGGAGAAAATTACGGGCAATGCGCTGGCAAAAAACTTCCACCAGGGAAAAGATGCTATTTGTCAGAGTTGCCACCACAACAGTCCGGACGTTTCCAATCCGCCGAAATGTATCAGTTGCCATGCTTCAGCCGAGGGTGAGCAGGATGGCCGTGTTCCGGGAACCAAGGCTGCGTATCATAGGCAATGTTTTGAATGTCATGAAAAAATGGAAATCGAAAAACCGGTTTCTGATGACTGTACAGCATGTCACAAAGAAAAATGACAAAACCACTTTTTTAGCGGATTCGCGTTCTTTTACTCACTGAACTCGTTGACTTTATCAAGGATATTTTATGTCAGTATCGAGACGATCATTTCTCAAGTGGGCAGGTGCAGCAAATTTAGCGATTGTTGCTGGAACAACTGCCGTTGGTGCATCTAACCAACATTTTGAGGGCTATCCCGATAGTCAGGGCGTATTGTACGACAGCAAGCTTTGTATTGGATGCCGAAAATGCGAAAAAGGGTGTAATACCGTCAACGAATTGCCGGCTCCTGAAAAACCGTTTGAAGATCTGTCGCTTCTCAAGGAGAAGCGGAGGACGGACCACAAGACCTTTACTGTGGTAAACAACTACGGCGCTCCAGAGGGGTCTGGAGGGGAAAAATTTAGCAAAATTCAATGTAACCATTGTCTTGAACCAGCCTGTGCAGCTGCCTGCTTCGTCAAGGCGTTTAAGAAAACACCCAGCGGAGCGGTTGTGTATGATGCCTCCATCTGTGTGGGGTGTCGATATTGTATGATCGCCTGTCCGTTTGAAATTCCGGCGTATGAATATGAAGAAGTCCTGACTCCGCGTGTTACCAAATGTACTTTGTGTTATCCGAGAATATCAAAGGGACTGCTACCGGGTTGCGTGGAGTCGTGCCCTACCGAAGCGCTGAATTATGGGAAACGGTCGGACCTCTTGAAAATCGCGCGTGCCCGAATCAGTGACAATCCAGGACAGTACGTCGATCATATTTACGGCGAAAACGAAATGGGGGGTACCAACTGGCTTTATATATCTGCAGCCCCTTTTGAAGAGATCGGACTCAACGAACATCTGGGCACTAAACCGGCGATCGAATATACCGCAGGCACCCTCTCAGCGGTCCCCATTGTTGTCGGACTATGGCCGGTTTTCCTGACAGGGGCTTATGCGATGACCAAGCGCAGACAGAAAGTATCCAGGGAAGAGCAGGCGGCAGCTGTAGCGGCTGCAGTGGAGAAGACCGGAGCTGCGGCAGAGGAAAAAACTAAAGCGGCGCTGCATAAGGCTGAACGTGTGAAGAAAAAAGAGATCGAAAATGCTGTGAAAAAGGCTCTTGCAGAAGTTGAAAAGCCGGATGCTGAACCTGAAAAACCAGATGCTGAAGAGAAGCAATAAAATACTAAAAAGGAAAATACATGACTGACGAGCTAACCGTTGAAAGAAGCAGTTCGCTAATGACCCCGGGTAATATTCTAACCGGGATTATTCTAGTCGTTGGACTCGTTGTTTCCATCCTGCGGTTTACCCAGGGACTCGGTGCAACGACGAATCTTACTGATTACAATCCCTGGGGTATCTGGATCGGTTTTGACCTGCTGGTTGGAGTCGCTTTGGCAGCAGGCGGTTTCGTGACGTCTTCAGCCGTTTACCTGTTCGGGATGAAGAAATATCACTCGGCGGTTCGACCTGCGATACTGACAGGTTTTCTGGGATATTCTCTGGTAGTGGTTGCCCTGCTGTACGATCTGGGTCGACCCTGGCGCCTGCCATATCCGTTTGTCGTCTCACAGGGTACCACCTCCCTGTTGTTTGAAGTTGCGCTGTGTGTGGCGCTCTATCTGACTGTGCTGTTTCTGGAGTTTTCTCCAGCAGCCTTGGAATGGCTGGGGTTCAGAACCGTTAGAAATGTGGTCTACAAGCTAACACTGGTGCTGACCATCTTTGGGGTGGTGCTCTCGACCCTGCACCAGTCTTCTCTGGGGGCCCTGTTTCTGATAGCACCTTCGAAATTACATCCGCTCTGGTATTCGGCCTATTTACCAATTTACTTTTTTATTACAGCCATAGTCGCCGGGCTTTCCATGGTCATTTTTGAGAGTACGCTCTCTTACCGCTTTTTTTCCCACAAGATGGACCAGACCCATCTGGACGAGAAAAACGGTGTGACACTGGGTTTTGCGAAAGCTGCTTCACTGGTTCTGGCCGGATATTTTATCATCAAGGTCTTTGGAATTTCTGCCGATAACAACTGGCATTACCTGCTCACCGGTTATGGTGCGTGGTATCTGGTGGAACTGATTGGGTTTGTGGCCCTGCCAAGTGTGCTGTATGCCGTGGGAGCCAGGGAGAAGAAAATCACCCTGATAAAATGGACCTCTGCTTTGGCTGTGCTTGGGATCATAATCAACAGGCTCAATGTCTCGGTGATTGCCTTTAACTGGCATCTGCCCAGCGCTGACCGGTATTTCCCCAGCTGGATGGAAATTGTGATTACCGTATTTCTGGTGACCGTTGGTGTATCTCTCTTTAGATTTATTGTCTCAAAAATGCCGATACTTTACGAGCACAAGGATTATAAAACAACCCATTAAACAGACAGGTAGGCCATGGACACTATATTCTATACACTTCAGGATTTTATGCTTCATACCAAAAGCATCACTTATCTGCTGATGGGGCTGTCTCTGTTTGCAATCCTGGCGTACGCGGGGTTCCTGATGGAACGCGACGACGATTAAACGGGCTGGGTTTTCTATTTTTGATACTTAATCTTATTTGGAGCGGGACATGTATGAGTTCGTAACCGGACCTTTAGCCTGGTTGGCTTTCGGGATATTTTTTATCGGCCTGATATACAGAACCGTTTGGTACTTCAGGGGCTTGAACTGGCAGGCGGACAGGGTCGCCTACCGCACCAATGTTTCCTTTGGAATCAAGGGGGCTATCAGATCCATTTTCTTCTGGGTGGTCCCATTCGGCACCCGTGGATGGAGATCCCATCCGGTGTTTACCATTATCACTTTTGGTTTTCATCTTTCACTGTTGATCTCAGCAATTTTTCTTCCAGCGCACAACTATATCCTGGAGCGTAAATGGGGGATCAGCCTGTTCACTATTCCCTCCGGCACGGGGGATGTGTTAACTATTTTTGTACTGATTGCAGTGGGGATGTTTATCATCAGAAGACTTGTTCTGCCGGAGGTCAGGATTATCACTACCGCGTACGACTACCTGATTCTGGCGATAGCAGTTGCTCCTTTTATTACTGGCTTCATAGCGTATCACCAGATTTTCGAATACAAATTGTGGCTCATCTTACATATCCTGTCGGGAGAAATAATGCTGGTGGCCATACCGTTTACGAAACTGTCCCACTTCGTTCTCTTTTTCATGTCCCGCATGCAACTGGGAATGGACTACGGTATCAAACGCGGTGGAATGAAAGGAACCAGCATGTCCTGGTAAGGGATCGTACAAAAATAACTTGGCATAAACTGTCCGCAAAAGTCCCCAAAAGACTGGACATTTTGCCGACAGAAAGCCAAGTAATTTTTGAGCCGACCCTGACGTAATCACGATTATTCAGCAAAAGGTAGAATCTTATGGCAGAAGGCACACTTTGCAATAGAAAAACCATCGATACCAAAGAGGATCTTAAAGCCTTGATGGCCGATGCGGGCGGGAAGCAGTACTATCAAGAGATGGAAGAACTTGATGTGGATCAGGAGAAACTATGGGCCACCATCCAGGGTTCACTGAAATCACGATTAAAAACATGGTTGGAGATCTGTGCCCACTGTGGTATGTGTGCCGACAGCTGTTTTCTGTACACCGCCAATGACAAAGATCCAACTCAAGTACCTTCTTATAAGATCCACCAGACCCTCGGCGTGATGGTCAAGAAAAAGGGAAAGGTCGACAACGAATTTATGCGCATGACCATGGACACCGCCTGGAGTAAATGTTCATGCTGTACGCGCTGTGGCGTATATTGTCCCATGGGTATCGATATGGGGATTATGTTCGGCTACGTCCGAGGTCTCTGTTTCTCACAGGGATTTGTCCCCTGGGAAATGAAGATCGGCTCCGGTATGCACCGTGTATATAAGGCACAGATGGATGTCACTACCGAAGACTGGGTCGATACGGTCGAGTTCGAAGAAGAGGGCATCATGGACGAGTACAAGAACATGTCGATCCCGGTAGACAAGGAAAATGCGGATATTATGTATACACTGAATGCCCGCGAAGCCAAACACTATCCGGAGGATATCACTGAAGCCGCTATTTTGTTCAACCTGGCCGGCGAAAACTGGACCGTCCCCAGCGTCGGTTGGGAGCAGACCAGCCTCAGTATGTTTGCCGGTGACTGGGCATCCTGTAAAGCACAGGTTGAGAACGTATACGACGCGATGAACCGGTTAAAGCCTAAGCGAATGATCGGAACGGAATGTGGGCATGCCCATCGTGCTACCGTCATTGAAGGACCATACTGGGCAGGACTTGAATCAGGACAACCGCCGGTGGAAAGCATACACTACGTGGAATGGGTGGCGGAAGCCTTGAGAACCGGAAAATTAAAACTGGATCCTTCCAAGAAGATCAAGGAGCCTGTTACACTGCAGGACTCTTGTAATTACGTTCGAAACGGCGGTCTGGGGGAGATTACCCGAGAAATCATGGGTTATATCGCTGAGGACTTTCGTGAAATGACACCCAATGGTCAGCATAACTATTGTTGCGGCGGCGGTGGCGGATTCAACGGAATCGGAAAGTACCACCATGAGCGGAATGTCGGATTGAAGGTCAAGATGGACCAGATCCTCGCAACCGATTGTAAACTTGTAATTTCCCCCTGCCATAACTGCTGGGACGCTATCCGGGATATGGCTAAAGTCTACAAACTGGACATCCGTTGGAGCTTCCTGAAGCCGATTCTGGTTGATATGGCCATTGTCCCGGATCAATTCAAGTTGGACGATGACGATGAAGATTGATATAGATATATCTGAGATCTTGATTGATGCTTAGTTCATTCTTTTTTGGCTCTAAAATCCGGAATTCATTAAGACCTCTGCTCAAAAAATTGCAAATATAAAACGGAAACCATAAAGGGACAAAATGTTTAAAAAAATACTTTTCGCAACAACGATGACGCCCGACTGCGACTATGCAGCTGACTATGCGTTTGATATGGCGATGAAATACAACGCCAAGCTTTTTGTCTTCCATGTTTTCGGTACGCCCAGTCGCGGGTTCAGTCAATATGTCATTGACGTCAAAACCGGCGAGAAAGAGGCCTACAGTGAGGCCTACGATGAAGTTGTTACCAAGGAGATCAAGACAACCTACGCCGAATATCTGGATCAGTATCAAAATGTAGAAGTCAAGAGCACGGTTGGGTCGCCTGACAGGGAAATTCTGAGAAAAATCAAAAAAGAGGGAATCGACCTGCTGATTTTGGGAGCCCATAAACAGATCATCGATTCAGATGCCGTACGCTATCGGAATGTAACCGGTGATACATTGCAGAAGGTTACCAAGGCAGCTACCTGCCCTGTTCTGATAGTCAGCCGGCCCTATAAATCAAACCTCTGGGATGTGAAAAATATTCTCTTCGGTACGGATCTGACCAAGTCATCCATGCCCGCTTTTCGGTTTGCGCTGAAATTTGCCAAAGAGAACAAATGTAAACTACACATCTTTCACGGTGTTGATATAACCGGCCAGCAGTTCGGAAAAATACCCTCCCAGATAGAGGTTGAACAAAAAATCGAGAATGCCCGAGATAAAATGAAGGGTATGTATGTCTCGGAAATGGGAGGATATGACAATTTCGAAACCGTGGTCTGGGAAGGAATTCCCTATATGGAAATCTTAAAGTACGCCCGTGAAAAAGAAATTGATCTGATTGCCATGGCACATCATACAGGCAGCATCTTTCAGCCGAAGGAGGTCCTTGGAAGTACGGTCGAAGAGGTTGTGCTTCGTTCTGCCTGCCCGGTAGCCGCCATCAATCGCAGGGATGTTCTGGAGGGTTATGAGGCCTTCAAGGCTTGATTGACCCGTATTATCATAGCAGAAGTTCACCGCAGGCATCGCCGTCATCAGGCCCTCAAAGCGGTGAATTGTCTGCTAGAGCTTAACCTTCTAATAATCTGATCGAAGTCTGACCTGTCTTCTACTGTGCACTCATACTTGCCCTCTCCCTCAAGTCGCTTTTTCATGACCTGTCTGCCGGTTTCCATATCCTGTTTCCCGTATATATTTATTGGCAAAGTTGAATTTGCGTGCTACATCTAAGGCTAACAAATCCGAAATCCAGCTGCGTACTTTGATGTCTGGATTCAACAATTTCTATGGGGTTATTAAAAGATCAAATAAAATATGACAGAGAGAGCAGGACAAAAGTATGGAAAATCTGAACGGTTCAATGATAAAACCAGGCCTTAAAAAGAGATTAATTTGGGCATTCATGATTGTCACATTTGTGATTACGGTGCTGTTTTCAGTATTTCTACCCTATCGCTTTTATAAGAGAGACGTCGAAGCGGCCCGGGTAAAATCCATGGAATTGTCAGAAATTATCAGAGAAGGTTTGCTTTCTACGATGATTGCCACGGGCAAGCCGGAAACAATACGAAAGTTAATCAAAAAGTATCAAACCAAAACCCAATTCAAATTTCGGTTAATTCGCAGCCCGGTTGTGGAAAAACAGCATGGCACAAAGGAAGATGATCAAGAGACGGACGGAGTCATCAGGCAGGTCCTTGAAACTGGTAAAAGGAAGGAAGACTGGATCAGCAATACCCGGTTTCGGTACGTTTCGCCGTACCTTGCTGACGAACGGTGTCAGCAGTGTCATGAAAAAACGGATCAGAGCAAAATTGAACCTGGCACCGTTTTAGGTGCGTCAGAAATAATTTTTGATCTTAAAGAACAAAGATACAGATCGATACGCTTTATATTAGAAATAACAGTGATGATCATTGTCTGTATGATAATCCTGGGGGCCTATCTGTTTTTGATTGTAAAATGGAATGTCCTGGATCCTCTGTTGCTGGAATAAAGGGTATCTACTAAGGAGTAGATGTCTGGGATCCCCTGGTCGAAAACAATATTGAGCGAACGGTGTTGAGAATAAATAGAGCTACAGCCGCTGTGCTGATCAGTCCTCCCCATAGTCTGATCTCCCATCCATCTCCAAAATTCCCGATGAGCCGTAAAACCAGTCCAATATGCAGCATGACCAGATGAATGTAAAAACTGCTGTGATAATTAAGGGGTCTGTTCAATACCGAGGGGAATATAATCGGGGCATGACCAAATATCATGGAAAAAACAAATCCGATGAATACGCTGTGTATAAAAGCATCGTAAATGACTCCTGCTCCCTGGTTCCCATAATAGACACCGATGATTCCGGCAACCACCAGCCAGAAATATCCCATCAAAAGTGAAACCGCTGTAAATCGTGTCAGCCCTTGCTGTTTGACTGTGCGTCGTGCGATATCATGAATCCAGAGCCAGATGGCGATAGCAAACAGGCCCGCTGCAAGGATTCTTGACCCCAGATCGTAATTCTGAACCGACACGACACATCCGGCTAGAATGACGGCAGAACAGCAGATAAAGCTCGCCAAAGTGGGTTTTGTGGGGACTAAGAACTGGTTTAGTTCCAGTCGTTCACCTGCGATGGTTAAAACCAGAAAAGCGATCCACCACGGAACAACCAGGAAGATAATACTATGGGACAACCATAAGAGGTTGCCGATCAGCCAGCAAACAGCTGCAAGCGTCATGGTTAAGGTGGCCAGATTCAGATGGTTCCGCAAAATCGACATGAATATAATCGATAAAAAGAGACTTCCGATAGAAATCAGGGCTGCAGTAAAAGGCTGGGATTCAATCACAAGAAAGCTAACCGCACCCAATGCGGCAGCAAGTGGTGCCAGAGTCGCCCATTTCTTTCCCAGGCCAACGGCTCTTTCGAGGCCAATCACGGTACCCAGGAAACCCCCGACCATCATCGGTCCGTGTACAACCAACCAATACCACTTGACCAAAGGCCATTCCCACCCCAATCTCACCAAACCGGCCCAAAGACCACAGACCAGACAAATCATTGCGAATGCCAGGAACGGTATTCTGTGCCAGGCAGTTTTTTCACTGATTTTAAAACCGGCTGTTAACGGTTCTGTTGCCTGGCCTGGTGTAAAGACCATATCTTCCGGCTTTGCTCCCAGCATTTGTCTGGCAAAAGGTGTCATTCGGTCTGGAGTCCATTTAAAGTTCTCGGCCACGCTCACTTCTGCGGTTTCGATCCCCTCTGTGTTGAGCAGGGCTTCTTTTGCGTTGCGGCAGATCAGCGGAGTCACCGGGCAGGCGGGGCTGGTCATTCCCAGAGACACCGAAACAGTCGAACCTGCGATATTCAGGGACTCTACCAGGCCCAGATCAACCACATTGACACCCATCTCCGGATCCATCACGATGCGCAGCGCGTCAAGAACCTGCTTATCTGTATTTGTTGAACTCATAAGTCCTGGCCGTTATTTAGGTTTCTCAGGGTACCCCCAACCTGGGATGAAGTCTTATCCTGTTGTAGAAGAACATAAATCCTGCAAAATTCCAAACATTATTTATTGCTGCTATTCAAATAAATATTGATGTAAGTGGACCCAAGTCGCTTCAGGTAAGGTCATATTGCAATATCTCAATCTGTGGGCCATGCCGACCCTTAGGGATCGTTCATAAATAACTTCACATAATCTGTTTTCATAGGGATCGTTAAAAGGCAAATTCGCTTAATCTGTTTGTAAAAGTCCTAAAAACTGGACATTTTACAAACAGAATGTGAACTAGCCTTTTAGCCGACCCTTGGAACATTTTGCAAACAGAATGTGACCGCAACGTGTTTCTGGCGAAACACTTGACTAA
>JABGPJ010000122.1 GCA_018645005.1 Deltaproteobacteria bacterium
CAATCCTGATTGGTACTTTTGTTATCAATCCACCCTATGTTTACATCGAAAAACTGTTCAGCGGTAAGGCCAGCAGTGGCTTTTTTCAGTGGTATCCGCAATTTTTTGATGGTCTTTATGTGGCTGGTGGTAATTTTGCGCCCTGGGGAATGGGAACGCATCTCTGGTATCTGCAGTATCTTTTTATTTTCTCATTGATACTTTTGCCATTGTTTATTCGATCCCAAAAAAAGGGGATGAGTTTGCTTGAAAGCGCATCATCTTCTTTTGAAAATCCCTGGGCATTGTTTTTTCTCTTCCTGCCGGTTACAGCAATAGCCGCAATGTTCGAATATATCGGACTTGGAGGAGTCAGGGTGACAGGCGGATGGGACATGATATCCTATATCTTGTTTCTGGCTTATGGCTATCTCATTTTCTCCAATACACAGATTCAGGAGACGATAAGAAAGTATAGCCCTGTCTACTTCGTTGCAGCCTTGATTCTGACAGTTTTATATCTGGATGCCCATTTCGGGATCAATCTGAGGATTTCAGGTGTGACAAGGCATGACCTGGCAAATGGCGACATTCTGCCGTCGAACAGGTCAATCTGGGCAGTCGTTCAAGCCTTCAGGGGATTGTTGGCCTGGTGTTGGATTATTGCGTTATTGGGCCTGGGTCGTCGATTCCTGAATTTTAACAGTAAACTTCGTGCTTATGGCAATGAAGCAGTACTTCCGTTTTATATTCTTCACCATTCCATTATTTACGTCGTCGGCTATCAGGTTATTCAATGGAACAGTGGTGTTTTTGTAAAATTTTCGGTTATCGCAGCGGTTTCATTTGTTTTCATCATGACTTTGTATGAACTGCTGGTCGGGAGATTCAATTTTCTGCGACTTCTATTTGGAATGAAAACAAAACAACGGACCTAAGGGATCGTTGAAAAAACCGGGGGCAGGGAGACATACTGCGGCGAAAATTTATTCAAGCTCCCGGGATAGTAAAAAACCAAACATTCAACATAAACATCAAAAGGAGCATATCATGAAAATTATAATTTCAGTCATTTTAATGTATTTATGGCTACTCTGCGTGCCTTCCTTCGCAGAAGAAAAAAGTTATTCCTTTAAGGATTTTACAGAAATCGAATTTTCCACTGCCGGCAGTCTTTATTTAACCCAGTCCGATCAATACCGGGTTGTTCTGGAGGGGACTAAAGAACAAATTGAGGATATTGTCATTCAAAAAAATGGAAACCTGCTTGTCATCAAACAGGAGTGGTCACTATTCGGTTTGGGAGACGTCGACCTGAATGGAATCACTGTTTTGGTTGATGTCCCCAGGCTGGAGGCAATCACGGCATCCAGCTCCGGTTCGATTCATGGACAGACCCGCTTTGCCAATCTCGAAGGATTAACGATTGCAACCAGCAGTTCCGGAGACATCAGCCTGTCGGCAGAGGCTGACCGTGTTGAGGTGATATCTTCTTCATCCGGATCGATCCGGTTGGACGGCATCGTCGCCTCACTGTTCCTGGAAACCGCTTCCAGCGGGGATATTGAATTTTCAGGGGAAATCACTGAAAAATTAAATGCAACGAACACTTCGATGGGAAAGATCAGGTGTGAGCTAGACACTGATACAGTTGTCCCGGAAAGCAGGCTGAAGGTCCGTTCGATGGGCAATATCATTGTGAGTGGCCAGGGAAAACATATTGAGGCCAGTTCCTCCTCCGCAGGAAAGCTTTTGTTGAAGGATTTTCTGTGTGAAAATATGAAACTCGACCTGACCAGTTCTGGAAACGCGGTTGTAAACGTAAGAGGAACGCTTGATATGAATACATCCAGTTCCGGAAGAGTTGTAACCCAAGGATCACCGCTAATGAAATGATCAGGTTGTCTACTTTGCCCTGTAAGGTTAAGAAATTAATTTCCTTGCAAAGCTGAGAATGGAGAGATTTTGCTGTAGATTTTGTGGCAAAATCTCCATATTAGTCTCTATTAGTTACATTTTACCGGCCAAAGTGGACTATCTCTACATGGGGGTCTGAAAAAAATCTTGCTTGCATCAGAAAGCTTTTGTGATGTTTCTGTTTTTCTTGTATGATTTTTGCCAAAAGAGAAATTCGTAGTAATCGTTAATCAATTAAAATCGAATAAGTTATCAAAATATTAGGTCAATGCAGCTTCTTATCCGATCACTTATGTAAAAATGAAGCGGATCCATAAAGAACTAAACAAATACATTTTCATAGTATTGGCTCTGACAGTGACACCTGGTTTCGCCACTGCAACCGAGCCTATACGGGTGAATGGGGTAGATTTTAACGGCACCTATATTGGAGACCGGATCGATTACATGAATGAAGTGGTGTTGTTTCAATATATCTTCGAAAAATCGATAGTTGGACTGCCTGTACGAAAAAAAATGTTATCGGGGGAACTTCATACCGACAGAAATATCCAGTTTGAGTGGGAGTATCTAGCTGAGGGTTATCGGGTTCATCTTAAAGGATTAAACGGCGCGCATTTCCAGGAGACATTCGACTGGGGTGTTCGAGATTTGCTACACAAAGAGGTCTCCTCGAAGTTTACACCATCCTCCAAAAAAGTATTTTGGCTGGATTATGATCCTCATTCCTACTGGCTCCGCTTTCAGTTTCTAAACGATTCCAATTCGAAATCGGACTTGATCCTCGAACTTGATAAGCACTTTTATTCATACATCAATGTTTTTATAAGAGACGAAGGGGGATACCAAAGGAAGGGTGGCGACCTTTCCAAGAGTTTGAATGAGCGTGAACAAAAATACAAGAATCTGGCATTCAGCATCCCAATAGAACCAGGGATAAACACGATCTATATGCGAATTGACAATTGGGTGGCCGATGCGGTTCCGTTTAGAATCTGGTCAAAGGAAAATTTCGACGAACATGTTGTCTCCGATACCGCTTTTCAGGGTATTATCACCGGTGCTTTTCTTTTCGTTTTCGTATTCAACCTGTTCATCTTCATTCTGATCGGAGATGCAAGCTTTCTTTATCTTTCATTGTTGACGATAAGCGAGTTGATGCTTCACATGGCATCGTCCGGTTTTGGCTTTCAATTTTTGTGGCCAATGGATGGTATCATTGGAATCAAGATCGTTTCCCTGGTATTTCCACTTTCTTTTGCCTTTTTCCTGTTGTTTTCCAGATCATTCCTGAATATTACACGCTATACGCCACGAATCGACAATCTCATCAAGATCATGGTCGGGATTTTTTTTGTGGTCACTTTTTCATACATAATTATACCGGACGCAGCAGCAAGCGTGCTGTTGCAAGTTGTTCTTCAAGTTGGAAAAATTTATTATATTCCTGTTTTTATTCCCATATTTATAGCAGTCAGGAAAGGAGATCGGGCCGGTATTTTCCTATTGATTGGGCTTTTACTGCAGGTGGCGGCCAATTTGGAATGGATGTTGTCCAACTATGACATTATACCATTCAGCCTGATCAATTATTTGCATATTAAGGGCATTTCCTTTCTGATTGTTATGACATTAGGCTTGGCAGACAAAATAAACCAAATGAAAAACTCATTGGCGGATTTGAATATCAATCTTGAGAGAAAGGTCAACGAACGGACGGTCGATTTGGCAAAGCGATCCGAAGAATTGACCGAAGCCAATGAAAAACTGAAGGAGTTGGACAAGACGAAATCCCGATTTTTTGCGAACGTCTCTCACGAACTCAGAACTCCGCTGACCATGATCACGGCGCCAATCGACTCATTAATGCACGGTGAATACGGAAAGCTTCCTCAGGCGAGTTTTGATATATTCAAAGCCATGAAGAAAAATGCCAATCGATTGACAACCCTCATTGGTGATTTACTGGACTTTGCCAAAATCGAAGCCGGGAAAATGACCGTTAATATCCAGAACATCAACGTATCCAACCTGGTATCATTTTGCATCTCAAATGTTAGGTCGGCTGCCAACAGCAAAGGCATCGCGCTCAATTTTACGGATGAGACCGGTGAACTAGTTGCCCAGGTTGATCGGGATTTAATGGAAAAGGCGGTCTTCAATCTTCTGTCCAATGCGATGAAGTACAATCGACCGGGTGGAAGGATCACAGTTGTTATAGAAACGTTGGACGAACAATTCACAATCAGAGTCAAGGATACCGGTATTGGCATACCCGATGAAAGTCTGGCGAATATATTCGATCGATTCAGCCAAGTCGACTCTTCTTCATCAAGAAACCAAGATGGTACTGGAATCGGACTCTCTCTAACCAAGGAAATTGTAGATCTGCACAATGGGCAAATATTGGTATCGAGCGAGCTTGGTAAAGGGTCTGAATTTGCTATTCGCTTACCGATTCTAAGCCCTATGAAAGCGCAAACATCAACAGCGGACGCTGCCACGGGCGAAATCGAGATGGATGATCGAATTCATCTGAGCAACAACGTACACAACCAGGATCTAATCAACGATCGGGCTTTTAAAATAGATAACGACAGTCTACCTGGAACTGTCGAAAATTCCTCCGAAACGATCCTGATCGTCGAGGATAACGAAGACATGCAATTCTACCTGGAATCGCTGCTCAAAAAACGATATCAGACACTACTGTCGCCTAACGGCAAGACAGCGCTGGAAATCCTGAAGATCGAAGATGTATCCCTGATGCTAGCCGACATCATGATGCCTGAAATGGATGGTTACGAGTTGGTTCGGCAAGTGAGGGACCAGGAAAAGTATGCCGATTTACCAATCATTCTGTTAACGGCGAAATCGGAAATAACAGATAAGATCAAAGGAATCGAAAAAGGAGCCAACGACTATCTTACCAAACCGTTTAGCCCCGAAGAGCTGTTGGCTAGAATTCGTTCTCAACTGAAGTTTAAAAGCCTGAGGGATAATCTGATCAGCGCTCGTAAAAAACAGGCCAGCGCAGATAGGAAGATCACCGATCTTTCCAAATTAAAAATTGAAACCGTGAAAGCGTTTTTGAAAGAGAACTATCAAGAAGAAAGTATTTCTCGCGAAAGTCTGGCTGAAGCCGTTGAAATGAGCCCGGATCACCTGGGCAGAAGCTTCAAGAAATTTGTAGGGGAAAGAATAGGGGATTATCTTAACCAGATCAGAATAACGGAAGCAGCGAGAAGACTGCGTGAGACTGACGAAAATATTACCGTCATTGGCTTAGATGTCGGTTTCGGAAATTTAAGAACCTTTAATAAAATGTTCCTCAAATATATGAATGAAAATCCGAGTGAATATCGACAAAAAAATCCCACCAATCAATAGATAACTTCCAAGAATATACCCGCACGCCTCCCACATTTATCAGCCTTTTCGATTCCATCCCGGCATCGCTTAAAATTCAAATTCTTCCCACCCCATCAGCATTGCCCGTATCAATCTGCGAGCTCAGTGGTTGGATAGTAGAAAGATCAAGACCTAACATCAATTAATGAATGAAAGCATTTAGAATATGTCTGTTCGAACAGAAAATTTCTTTTCTTAATTGATTTCCCGTTATCCAAAATATTTGTTGGCCTATTTCTGTGCACTTAAAAAGACTCACAGGTGGAAATGCCGATAGGGCGGACCTGACATCAAATATAGAAGAAAGAATTAAGAACATTTCTGTTCCATCAGATATGTTCTTTTTGTAAAGACAACCC
>JABGPJ010000101.1 GCA_018645005.1 Deltaproteobacteria bacterium
TAATCGAGTGTTTCTCATTTGCGTTAAAGAAACACGTTGCCTGAAAAGGAAACACTTGACTAATTTTTGTACGATCCTTGGGCTATTTATTTCCAAGACAGCCATGACAAATCCAATGTCTTTTTTAAAGCCGTTCGCCATCATTTTTGTTATCGCAAATTTATTTCTTGTGTTTGCAGCGCAGGGAGGGACCGCTGAAATCGGGAAAAAGGCTGAGAACGAAATAAAAATCAAAAAGGAGATTCTGTCTGATTTCATTCAAAAAATAGAAAACAAAGTTCAAGCTCTTGCCAAGAGCGAATTCACACATAATTATCTTGCTGAAAACAGCGAATCGAATAGAAAGAGTCTGGCGCAGCTTTTTTTCTTTGCAGCATCCGCCAATGATAGTTTTATGCAAATTCGTTTTCTGGATGACCAGGGGTGGGAAAAAGTACGCGTAGATAGACCGAAAGGTCAGAGTTCGCCGACGATTATAAAGGAGAAGGATCTTCAAAATAAAGGCAACCGGGACTATTTTTCAGCAATTGCCAAGACGCCTGCAGGTCAACTCTGGCATTCCAGATTCGACCTGAATATTGAAAGAGGTGAGATTGAAAAGCCCCTCAATCCCACTTTCAGAGTTGGGACACCAGTGTATATCGGTCCCGTTTTTAAAGGCATTGTGATTATCAACTTACGCCTTGAACCTGTCCTTGACCTTTTGCGACACTCTGCCGATTTTGTTGTTTTCCTGGTTGACCAGGATGGAAAATATATTATTCACCCGGATCGGAATGAAGAATGGGGTCGCTATTTTACCGAAAAAGGACAAATTCTGGAACCCATTTCCGAAGATGGATATCAGGTCTTGAATCAAAAGAGTTTTAAAAATGGCGTTTTTGCTTTTTCTCTCAGTCAGAACCTTCAAAATGATGAGACCATCAGACTGATTTTAGCCCCAAAAAAGGAAACACTGGACCACTTCCAGAGCATTGATCAACAAAAAAGTGGGAGACAGACCTTCGTTAAAGAGATCGAGTTGACCCGTGCGGAGGTCGATTTCCTGAAAGAACATCCGGTGATTCAGGTGCATAACGAGATGAACTGGCCGCCGTTTAATTTTTCTGAAAATGGCGTTCCCAAGGGCTTCTCCATAGACTACATGAAGCTGCTGGCCGCCAAAGTAGGCATTAAAGTCAACTTTATCAGCGGGCCGACCTGGGACGAATTCCTTGACATGACAAAGAAGGGCAAGCTGGATATCATGCTGAATATCGCCAGGTCCCCGGAGCGTGAACAGTTCCTTGCGTTTGCGCCTTCATACATGACCATGAATCAGATGTTGTATACACGGAAGGACTTCCCTCAGGTCTCTTCCATGAAGGATTTGTATGGGAAACGCTTCGCTTCGCCTAAAGGGTTCTACCTCCAGGAAGTGCTGCAGGATTACCCCCAGATCTCCATTGTAGAGGTAGCGGGCACCGCTGCTGCCATCCGTGCCGTTTCGACAGGCAAGGCCGATGCTTTGTTTGACCTGATGCCGGTGGTGAACTATTTATCCAGTCAGCACCAGATCACAAATCTGAAAGTCGGTGGCGAGCTGGGAATTGAACAAGGAAAGCCAATTCCTCTGCATCTGGCCGTGCGTAAAGACATCAAAATTCTGGCTGATATCCTGAAAAAAGGGATGACGACCATCAGCGACGACGAGCTGCGGGCGTTGCGCAAGAAGTGGCTGGTCAGTACTGCCAATGACCCCCTGATGTCCAGAGCAGCTGAAGTACCTGGGGTGGTCCTGTCTTCAGAGGAGAAAACCTTTCTCATGGGCAGGAAGATTCGACTGGGAATCGACATCGCGAGGCCGCCTTTTGAATACATTGATGAAAAAAGCAGATATTCCGGCATCAGCGCCGGGTTCATCACTGCAGTTGCTGAGAGGTTGGGTATTGAGGTTGTGCCGCTCAAAGACATGAAGTGGACAGATGCAATGCAGAAGGTGAAATCCGGAGAGGTGGACGTCATTCCCAAAGTGACGCCATCCGCTGCACGGTCAAAATTCATAATCTTCACCAAACCGTACCTCACCTTCCCGTCGGTTATTGTCACCCGTAAGGGGCGTCTGGTAGGAGGGTTGGATGATCTCCTGGGTTTGAAAGTGGGCGTGAACAAAGGTCAGATTGTCGAAGCCTACTTAAACCGCGATTATCCAAAGCTGGCTCTTGATCCCTATCCGGACATTGAGACAGGTCTAAGAGCCCTCGCTTCCGGGAGATGTGACGCCTATATCGACAATCTGGGAACCGTTGCCTACACCATCGAAACTGTGGGCTTAGCCAATTTACGAATCGCCGGCTCAACTCCTTTCACGCATGATCTCGCGTTCGGGGTCAGAAAGGACTGGCCCCTTCTGGCCTCAGCCCTTGACAAAGCTCTGGCCAGCTTGACAGAAGAAGAAAGGTCGGAGATTAAAAACCGCTGGCTGTCCCTTAAATACGAAACTGGTATCCCCTGGCGAATTATTGTCCCGATTGGCGCGTCATTGCTGGTCATTATTGGTTTTGTCCTGGTCTGGAATCGCCGGTTAGGTCGTGTCATACAGGAACGGGAAGGGCTTTACAGAGATTTACACAGTGTCGAGCAAACATTGAATATCGCTTTGAAAGCATCAAATACAGGGATCTGGAAATATGACTTGACTCCCAGTGGATCAAAAAACGTCTACATGAGTGATCAATGGTACAAACAGATCGGCTACGCCCGGGGAGATTTTGCAGAAGGGCAGGACGTGTTTGCCATGGTGATACATCCTGAGGATCGAGATTCGGCTTTTAAAGCGATTGAAGACCATGAGAAGGGTTTGACAAAAACATATGAGACTGAGTTCAGGCTAAAGGCAAAAGATGGATCCTGGAGATGGATTCTCTCAAAAGGTCAGGCTGCTGAAAGGGATGCAGACGGGCGTCCAACACAACTAACAGGGACTCATCTGGACATAACCGAGCGGAAAGAAGCAGAAGCGGAATTACAGAATTTGCAGCAGACACTGAACATCGCTCTGGAAGCATCGAACACCGGAATATGGAAAATGGATCCAATCACGGGTGATGCCCTGTATTATGGGGACCAATGGTTCAAGCAATTGGGTTACCGTCGCGATGACTTTTCCCCCGGGCAGGATGTATTCAGCATTTTGCTCCATCCAGATGATTCGGAGATTGTTAATCAAGCGCTTGATGACCATAAATCCAGCCGGACAGATATGTTTCAGGCAGAGTTCAGACTTAGGGCTAAGGACGGATCCTGGAAATGGATACAATCAAAAGGGCAAATCATCGAATGGGATGACAAGCAGGTGCCTACACTTATAACTGGAGCTCACCTGGATATTACAGAACGAAAAGCGTCCGAAGAGGAGCTGAAGAGCAAAATCGAAGAACTGGAGCGATTCGGCCGCCTCACCATTGACCGGGAAGAACGCATGATCGAACTGAAGGAAGAAATTAATCAATTGTGTATTAAAATGGGGAATCCCCCCAAATATAAAATCGTGAGTTAATTCAAGGAGGCAACATGTTTAAAGAAGAACGCGATGAACTTCAATTTGATTGGGGCATGATTGGTGATGTTGCAGAAGGTCGACCAAATCTTGGTTCCACCATGGATGTATCCGTTTATCGGTTGATGCAATTTACGTTGAGAGACGTTATCATAAAGGAATTCGATACCCAGACCGCTGAACGCATATTCTATAATGCAGGTCTCTCAGCGGGACGCGAATTTTTCAAACAGCTGATAAACAAAGAAAATGATTTTAATTCGTTCATTCAACAACTTCAAGATTTGTTAAGCAGTCTTAAAATCGGAATATTGCGGATTGAAGCATCGGATCTTGAAAAAATGCATTTTACCCTCACAGTCTCAGAAGATCTGGATTGTTCAGGATTACCTGTTTCTGATGAAACCATCTGTACCTACGATGAAGGATTTATTTCTGGAATCCTCTCAGAATATACAGGGAATGAATTTACGGTTAAGGAGGTAGATTGCTGGTGCTCCGGTGACCGAGTGTGCCGGTTTGAAGCACACCCAACCCATCACTGAAGAGCCAGCTAGATTTTTTTCGTATTTGTAACCACAGTTTTGTCACCTTCTTGAGAGAGTGACAGTGCTTAGGGTCGGCTCAAAAATTAGTTCACATTCTGTTTGCAAAATGTCCAGTGTTTTTAGGACTTTTGCAAATAGATTATGTGAAGTTATTTTTGAACGATCCCATATCGGGAAAAGAAGTTTGGTGCAGGATAACTATGCTTTCAGTTAAAGAACAAGACATCGATAAAATCACCGAAGTGTTTTATCATCTACTGAAAGGGAAAACGCCCTCAAGTATTTCATTGCCAGAAGACTATCCGGATAACGAAGTCAAACAACTGGTTACTTATGTAAATCGATTTCTGGAGGATTATCGAAAAAGCAGCGATTTCGCCTTTAACCTGGGCAAAGGGGTTGTCGATATTGAAACCACCGGCAGCAGCAGTGCCATCTTCCAGGCGCTGAAAAGCCTTCAGGCAGGCCTTCACCACCTTACCTGGACAACACAGCAAATATCTCAAGGAGATTTCTCCCACAAAGTCAGCTTCATGGGCGCGTTTTCAGATGCGTTTAACAGTATGACAAAGCAACTTGAAGATTCGTTCAAGGAACGTGAAGAATCAACCCTGGCTATGTCAAGTCAGATTGAAGAGCTCAGCAGGGCCAGACGGGCCATGCTCAACATCATGGAAGATCTTGATATCGCAAAAGCCAAAGCGGAAGATGCGACGAAAGCAAAAAGTGACTTTCTCGCCAATATGAGCCATGAGATCCGGACCCCCATGAACGCTATTATGGGAATGACATATCTGGCTTTACAAACAGATCTAACCCCCAAGCAGCAGAACTATCTAAAAAACACCCATGTCGCAGCAACGTCACTGTTAGGCCTCATTAATGACATCCTGGATTTCTCTAAAATTGAAGCCGGCAAGATGGACATGGAATTCATTGATTTTCATCTCGATGATGTTTTGGAGAATGTATCCACCCTGATCTCGATGAAGGCCCAGGAAATTGGTCTTGCTTTAATGTTTAAGACCCCTCCAGAGACTCCCCGGTTCCTGATTGGAGATTCGCTCAGATTGGGGCAGGTTCTTATCAACCTGTCAAATAACGCTGTGAAGTTCACCGAGCAGGGATCGGTTACTATTGAGACTGAATTGATAGATGAAACACCGGAACAGGTAACCCTTCAATTTGCAGTTCGGGATACTGGCATCGGATTGACCAGGGAACAAATCGGGAAACTGTTCCAGTCTTTTTCGCAGGCGGACAGTTCGACGACCCGGAAATTCGGAGGAACAGGGTTGGGACTGACTATCAGTAAACGTCTGGTTGAAATGATGAACGGAAAAATCTGGGTCGAAAGCGAGCCGGGTGAAGGCAGTTCATTCATATTTACCGCTACTTTTGGCCGCGGTGACGAGTCCCTTGCCGAGTCTCGTGCTTCATCCGAGAAAGCCATTGATAAAGAGTCACTACGATCTGTTCAGGGGGCACGCATTTTATTGGTGGAGGATAA
>JABGPJ010000114.1 GCA_018645005.1 Deltaproteobacteria bacterium
GATGATTTGTATTTAGCAGCTTGAACAGTGCAACTCTTTTGTGTTGCACCCGACCGTACCAGTTGAAATAAAATCATCGCAGACAATAGCACCCAAGTTCTTCAAGGGATTGGATTATTATAGAAAAATTGCCGGAACCGTACCCGTGTCGGCACTGATTATAAACGACGGGATCAAGCAGAAAAGGCAAGCGCACACGGTCATGGGATATCCCCATATAGAGGAACTATGTCATCTGTTGCGATAATTCAGTCCCAGAGAGTCTTCCCACCCAATACGCTGCAGCCTGGGCTCAAATCCGCTCATCATCCCTATCGTAGGAAACGGGCTTTATCCCTTTATTTAATTTGACGTATCTATTCAGCTCCCCTCCGTCGAGGGGATTATAATTCAAAACACGCATGAATCCATCCATGGAGCTGTTGGAAAACGTCCTGTTTTCCATCGTTTTGAATCATAATCCCCCCGACTCCGGTAATGTGGTGAATAGTTACAATTTGACGACATATACCGGTTTACCGTCTTGCATCAAAAACAGCTCAAACCAGTAAATAAGAATTGAATTAAGATTTGTGGCTTAAAACGTGTTGCAGGAATTGGCTGGTTCGGTCCCATTTCGGATTTTTCAGTACCTGGTCTGGAGGGCCTATCTCGACTATTTCACCGTCTGCCATGAATATGACACGATCTGCGACCTGATGGGCGAATTGCATTTCATGGGTGACACACATCATGGTCATGCCCGATTCAGCCAGGTCTATCATTACATCCAGTACTTCCTTTATCATTTCTGGATCTAACGCTGATGTAGGTTCATCGAACAGCATGATCCTGGGCTCCATGGCCAATGAGCGAGCGATTGCGACCCGTTGTTGCTGTCCGCCTGAAATTTGACCTGGATATTTGGATGCCAGAGCAGCGATTCCAACTCTATCCAATAAAGCCATTGATTGTTTGATGGATTCTGATTCAGGAATTTTCCTTAACCAAATTGGGCCAAGGGTACAGTTTTGCAATATAGTTAGATGGGGAAAGAGGTTAAAATTTTGAAACAACATGCCAACATTGTTGCGTATAAGGACAGCACTCTTTTTGTTGCTTTCGAGTTTTTCACCGAAAATAGAAACAGTTCCCTCCTGATAATTTTCCAGGTGGTTGATGCAACGGATAAAGGTCGATTTCCCGGATCCTGAAGGACCGCAAATGACAATGATTTCCTTTTCAGAAACGGATAGTGACACATCTTTGAGGACATGAAGTTCACCAAACCATTTGTTCAGTCCAGTGATTTCAATAGCAGTCCTGGCTTTGGCAATACCCTTTTTTTCAGATGATCTATCCACAGATTCCCTGTTCAATATCACCGACCTTTCGTGAGGTGTCTTTCCAGCCGCTGGCTGTACTGTGACATGGTGTAACAAAAAATAAAAAACAAAACAGAAATGGCTACCAGGGGTTCAGTGTGAAGACCAAACCAGTTTTTATCAATGGAGATGTTTCGAGCCATTAACATCAAGTCAAAAAGTCCGATAATTGAGACCAGGGTTGTGTCCTTGAACAGGCTGATAAAAGAGGTGACGATATTCGGAATCATTGCTCTTAAAGCCTGGGGCAGAATAATAAAGGCCATTGTATACCAATACCCCAACCCTATTGATTTTGCAGCGTCAAACTGACCTTTGGGAATCGCCTGTAAACCGCCGCGGACAGTTTCTGCCATGTAAGCACCGGCAAAAATACACACCGCTATGATCACTTGAGCCAGTTTATTCAGGTCCATTGTATTCGGAAAAAACAGCGGCATCATTGTGACAGACATGAACAAAACCGTAATCATTGGAACCGATCTCACTAATTCAATTGTGGCAATCGAAAACCAACGGACAACAGGCATCTGAGAACGCCGGCCTAAAGCAAGTAGAATCCCTATGGGTAATGCCATCACGATGGAAAAACCGGAGATAATAATTGTCAGAAACAATCCACCCCAAACATCTGTGGAGACGTCCTGCAAACTGAAGTCCCGAAATATGAAGGCAATCAAAACACTTAATATTAACAGAAAAGTCAAGTGGCCCAATAAATCAGCTCGTCTGGGAACAAACCTTTCTATAAGGCTTTCAAAATATTGCCCTGTTTGTTTTTTGCCCAGATAAATCAGGATAATATTCATGTACAGCATGAATAGGTAAGCCAGGGCCACAGAGGCAATCACGTAGTGCAACCTGCCCCGGTCTCCCCCTAAAAACAGGTAACTGGCTAAAAACGGGTAAAAGACCACAGCCATCAGGCCAATCACAATCTTGTGCTTAATTTTTTTCAATGCCAAAGGTAAAAGCCAGATAATACCGATCCCAATTCCCAGATTGATTCTCCATTGTAAAGGGTCCGGGTAGCGTCCATAAATCAGGTTGTTAGACCAGCGAATGACCGCTGCCCAACAGGCTCCATCCGGGCTGATCGACAAACATTCCCGTCGGCTTGAAGCAGTCCAGACCGCCTTGACCAAAGACCATTCCAGAAAAGGCTTCAGCAGCAGATAAAGTAGCGTGAATACTGCAATTGTCAGCAATGTATTCCAGAAGCCACCAAACAGATGCTTTTTCAACCAGCCTGTGAATCCATGAGTGATGACCACAGGTGGACGACTTGGCGAGGGAATAAAGTTTAACAGTTCAGTTTTTGGTGTTGCTTGACTATCCAAATTACCCTTCCTGCATTTGAATTCGTTTATTGTACTGATTCAACAAGAAAGAAATCGTTAAACTGGCGCACATGTAAAACCCCATCACCATCAATACTATTTCAATAGCACGCCCGGTTTGGTTAAGTGAGGTCTGCATGAAAACTGAAACCAGTTCAGGAAAACCGATCGCTACTGCCAAAGAAGACTCTTTTACAATGGTCAGCCACAGGTTAATCAAAGGTGGCAGAATGGCACGTGCGGCCTGGGGAATAACAATGAACCTCAATGTTTTAAATGGGGGAAAGCCAATCGCCGTGGCCGCCTCTAACTGTCCGGTATCTATCGATTGAATCCCCGCACGAACTGTTTCTCCGATGGATGCAGAACGATAGATGGTCATAGCCACAAACGCTGCCGCAAAAGCGGTTGGTATAAACCCTCCTCCTTCAAAGTTAAATCCTTGCAGGCTTGGCAGTGTCCAATCAAGCGGTTTTCCGGTCCCAATAAAAACAACCGTTACAACTGCCAGCAGAGCAAGAAGCAACTGGTAATAATAACGCATGTTTTTGCCAGTACTTTTTCTGAACCTGTTCGAGGATCTTTTCAAAAAAATAAAACAGATTAATGCAAGCGCCCCGACAATCGCTGTCCAGACAAAACCTGGTTGAAAAACCGGTGAGGGAAAATAAAACCCACGGTTGTTTAGAAATAGAGCGTCAAAAATACCAAAACTTTGTCGTGGAGCGGGAAGCGTGGAAAACACGACGATAAACCAGAACACGATTTGAATCAGCAGGGGGACATTACGAAAAAACTCCACATACCACTTGGCGAATTGCGCGACAAGAAGGTTTCGTGAAAGCCGCATAATACCGACGACAAAACCGAGCAGGGTTGAAAAAAGGATAATGAACGCAGATAAAACGAGTGTGTTGACGATTCCAACCAGATAGACGCGGCCGTATGACATGGATGGATCGTAAGGGATCAATGACCAGCTGACGTCAAATCCCGCAGTAGACGTGATAAATCCAAATCCAAATGGCAGCTCCATTTGGCGAAGGTTTTGTGAGATATTGGAGAAAAGATAATACCCAATACTGAACGTGACAACAACGACAAGAACCTGAATAACTTTGGAGCGGACTGCCGAATCATGTATCAGTTTTTTGAGCGTTCGGTTCGATGAAACCTGCCTGTCTTTTGAATCAAGCAACCGTCCTCTTTGATGTCAATATCATTAATGGAGAGCCAAAACCTGCTCAGAAAAAACAACGTGTCATAAACCTTTTCAGAAAACACCGAGAAGTCACTTGTGTGAAGAGCAACAATCTCTTCACACAAGTTTGTTGCTAGCGGAAAGATTTTGAATAAAGCAAGCCGCCACGCGTCCATAATTCGTTCAAAGATCCTTTGCGATCAAGTGCCAAAGGGGTATTTGGTCCAAGGTTGCGTTCGTAAACTTGAGCATAGTTTCCAACCTGTTTAATCACCTGATAGGCCCAGTCTGCATTCAGTCCCAGTCCTTTGTGAAGGTTGCCTTCAAGACCCAGGAATCTTTTAATGACAGGGTTCTTGGTGTTTTTACGAACATTGTCGATGTTCTGTGAGGTAATCCCCAATTCTTCAGCTTCCAGCAGGGCTGCAAAGGTCCATTTGACTACATTGGCCCAGGCGCTGTCATTTTGGCGAACCGCAAAGGACAACGCTTCTTTGGAGATCGTCTCCGGTAAAACCACATAATCGCTGGGTTTGGCTGCAGATGAGCGAGCGGCGGCCAAACCGGATCTATCATTTGTGATGGCGTCACAGTTTTTATTAAAAAAAGCAGCGTTTCGGACAGACGCATCATCAAAAACAACCGGTTTGATATTCAGCTTGTTGGTACGATTGAAATCCGTGAGATTGAGCTCTGATGATGTCCCGGTTAAAACACAGACCGTTGCCCCTTTCAGTTCAAGCGCTGACTTGATACCGAGGTCTTTTTGAACCATAAATCCCTGGCCATCATAAAAATAGGTATCCAGGAAATCCAGGCCTTGACTGGTATCTCGTGATAAAGTCCAGGTCATCCCTTTTGAAAGCATGTCGCCTGCGCCACTTTTAATTGAGGTAAAACTCTGGGCCCATTGAACCGACTTAAACTTTACCTTGTCCTTGTCACCAAAAACAGCGGCAGCAACACTGCGGCAGATATCGATATCCATACCTGACCATTTACCGCTTTCATCAACTGTGTAAAACCCGACAAATGAATTCCCGATAATACAATTCAGAAATCCCCTCTTTTTCGCTATGTCTAAAGTGGATTCAGCATTCACTTGGGCTAGCGAAAAGAACAATCCACAAACCGCCATCACAGCGATCAGTAGAATACGGTTCATTTTTTTCATTGTTTCTCTCCTTTTCAGTTTGGTTAAGACTTAATAACACTGCATCTCATTCTAAGGGATCGTTAAAAAATAACTTCACATAATTTATTTGCATAGGGCAACGTGTTTCTTTTACACAAATGAGAAACACTTGGGGATCGTTAAAAGATAACTTTACTTAACCTGTTTGAAAAAATCCCAAAAGCCGGATATTTTGCAAACAGAAGGTGAACTAATCTTTTAGCCGACCCTGAAGTACTAAAAAGCACTGAACATTTTGCAAACAGAATATGAACTAACTCTTGAGCCGACCCTAAATCAATAAGGAAGTTATCGTACCAGGGAGACAGTATTTGTGCTCCCCGCGGACCTGTCCGTCCTGACCTATATTTTTATAGCAAACATCCACCTAAAAAACAAGTTTGTGTTGATTGCTATTTTTTCTTTAAAATTTCAACAGCATCACCCCAGGT
>JABGPJ010000136.1 GCA_018645005.1 Deltaproteobacteria bacterium
CATTCCCTCTCCCTGAACTATCATTAACTATAGGAGCTGTTTTGGAAAAAAGTTTAACACTTACTGTTTTTCCCGGTGAGGTCAAGCCGATTGAAAATGAATACTCAGAAGGATTCAAAACCGGTATGTTCAAAGAAACAATTCGAATCAATGATGCCACTTGCGTTTATCACCGCTGGGAATCTACACAATATGCTATTGAATCCCTGCCGATGTCGAATTTCCCTAATTAAAGCCGATAATGGATCGGCACTTGTCTGTTGCAAGGATATGATCCATAATTTTTCGGGCAACTGCCTCTTTAGACATCAGCGGCAAATCAACAACTCCATTGTTATCAACTAACAACACTCTGTTGGTGTCCACATCGAATCCAGCATCCTTTTGTAGAATATTATTTGCCACGATAAGATCCAGGTCTTTATCTTTCAATTTCTGTTCTGCGTAATGGCGCACATCCTCACTTTCAGCTGCGAAGCCTACCAAAAACTGGTTTTTATCCTTCTTCCTGCCCAATTCTTTTAGGATATCCGGATTTTTCACCAGTTCCAATGTCAACGTCTTGCTCTTTTTTGTTTTCTGTGGATTGGGGGTTTCGATACGAAAATCACTCACCGCTGCAGCTTTAATGATAATTTGTGCCTGCCCACTTTTAGCCATCACGGCGGCATACATCTCCTGGGCTGTTTTTACATGGATGGTTTCTATTTCTGCGGGGGGTGAGAGCGCTGTGGGGCCGCTGATTAAAATGACATCTGCACCGAGTTGACGGCAGATTTCGGCCAGAGCATACCCCATTTTGCCGGATGAGTCGTTTGATAAATACCTGACTGCATCAATACGTTCTCTGGTTGGTCCCGCCGTGACCATGATCCGTACATTTTTTAACGGTTTTGCCTTTTGATCACTATTTTCCATCAGGTTAAAAAAGTCTTCCAGGACAGAGACGATATGACTGGGTTCTGCCATGCGGCCGGTTCCATAAGAGCCGCAAGCCAGATATCCAGAGTCGGGTTGAATAATGTGTATATTTCGCTTTTTCAATATTTCCAGATTGCTCTGCAAAGCCGGGTTATCCCACATATGATGATTCATAGCCGGTGCGACAAAAGCAGGTGCGCTACAGGCAAGGAAAGCGGTTGAAAGAAAGTCGTCAGCAATTCCATGGGCCATTTTAGCTATAATGTTTGCTGTCGCGGGCGCAACAAGCAAAGCATCGGCTGTCTCTGCCACTTTGATATGACCGATTCGACTCTCCTCTTCCAGTGAAAAAAGTGACGTGGCGACTGGGCGCTCTGATAACGCTTGGAAAACAAGGGGTTTAACAAATTCCATGGCTGACTGAGTCATTGCTACCGTGACGTTACCCCCGGATTCTCTGACCCCCCTGACAATTTCCGGGGCTTTATAGCATGCAATGCCGCCTGAAACTCCTAGTAAAATGTTCTTTTTGTTTAATTTCATAGAGACCAATAATTGACATAGGTTGTACTAAGGATTGGCTCAATAATTAGTTCACATTCTGTTTGCAAAATGTCCAGTGTTTTTAGGACTTTTGCAAATAGATTATGTGAAGCTATTTTTGAACGATCCCTAAGCATTTGATGCTGTCACTTCAGTATTGGGTGAGCTATTAAAATAATCACTCTTTCACAGGTTTTGATTAAAGCGCTAGAACCAATCCAGATTGAATAAATTTAGTAGGATCAGAATGGTTGCTTCTGACAATCACAATTAAATTAAGAATAGCCTGTTTATTTGCAAAAAAAATGTATACACTTCGGATTGACGAGTTTAAAGCAAGCTGTTAAAGTTACTGTTTAACGTATATTTCATGCTTTTGCGTCCCTGTTGTGAACAGTGTCACACCAAGTGCGTTTTGAATAAGCGCTAGAGAAAACAGTCAAGAAAACGTTATTACTTCGATTTGTGGTATACAAATTCGTTCAAAACTAATTGATAGGCGAGTAAAATGAATTTAACGGTTCAACATCGCGAAAACACCGGCAAGGGATTCAATAGAAGACTGCGTCAAATGGGAGCTACTCCCGGTGTTATTTATGGTAAAGAGGAGCCTCTAAATGTGTCAATGACAACAAACTCGACCGAACGTTTTATACGGTCGATGAGAGGTGCTAAAAAGATTATTGATCTTGAGATCGAGTCTACAGAAGGCAAAACAAATAAAACTGTTATTTTGCAGGATTATCAGCTATCAAACCTGGGCAGCCATCTGGTTCATGTGGATTTTTTGGAAGTTACCCAGGATTCAATTGTTTCATTTGAAATTCCAATTACACTTAAAAATGAAGCAGACAGTCCGGCTCTTAAGACCGGTGGTGTGATTCAGATAATTCGGCGGTCAATTCCGGTGCGCTGTATAGTTAAAGAAATACCGAACTTACCAGACGCACTTGAGATTGACCTGATAGATCTTGAATTCGGCGACAGCATTCATGTCTTGGATCTTGTGTATCCTGAAGGTGTCAAACCTGTAGTAACGGGTCGTAATTTTACCGTTGTGACGGTTGCAGGAAGGGCTGCGGAAGAAGTCGTCGAAGGCGAAGAAGAAGTTGAAGGTGAAGAAGAATCTGAAACAGAACAAGAGGAATCGAAAGAGGATTAATCCTGTTTTTGGAAGGGGTTTTTTCTTTTTTGAACGGTGATGATGAAACTGATTGTAGGTTTGGGAAATCCAGGTGATAGATATCAGAACACGTTGCACAATGTAGGATTTCTTGCTCTAGATGCGCTATCATCGAGCCTTTCAACGGATCGATGGTTAAACCGGTTTAAGGGACTCATCAGTCGCGGCTCCTACCAAGGCTCCGGGTTTATTCTACTTAAGCCACAGACATTTATGAATGTCAGTGGTGAATCGGTATTGGCCTGCCAGCAGTTTTTCAAGATTCCAACATCGGATATCCTGGTTATATCTGATGATGTTGATCGGCCAGCAGGGTTGCTGCGCTACAGGGCATCAGGTGGGCATGGCGGACACAACGGTTTGAGAAACATCATTCAGTTGTGCGGTGATAACCACTTCCATCGAATTAAGATTGGAATCGGACGGCCGAATGGCAAACAGGGAGTTTCTGATTATGTTCTGAGCAAGCCGTCGCAGAAGGTCGCTGTTTTAATCGATGATGCGATTCAGCAGACGGTGGGATACCAGAAGGACTTCATCCAGAATAAGACGATTCAGATTCAACCGACTGAATCGGGTTAGAAGAATTTTAGCACAGCAGGGGCGGGGGATGGCACAAATCTCCGCCGCTGTCATGAATGATCGATTCCATAGCTGGTAAGCAACAGCTGTGGGACAGTTTTGTGGCAACCAACGCCACTATTTTTCCTTGCTCGGTCAGTCCGGGCTTTTAACTCGAAAGGATAGTTAAAATGAAAAAGAGAAACACCTATGAGATTGTGATGGTTGTTGACGCCAATCTGACTGATGAAGAGAGTCAGGCGGTGCTTAGCAAGCATAAAGAGATCATCTCCAACGCCGGAGGTGAAATTAAATTTGAAAGCCCCTGGGGAAGGCGCCGACTTGGATATGAAATCAACAAGATGAAACACGGGATCTATTATCTGCTCTGGGCTGATGGAGACGGTGATACGATTGAAGAGATGGAGCGTCAATTCGGATATGACGATAACGTGATTAAGTTTTTTGTTGTGATTGTTGATGATTTGGGAAAAGCCCATAGCAGTTTTGAACTGTTAAAGGCAGAACCCAAAAAAACTGCCAACTTGGTTTCTGAAAAAATGGGAGCTTAATATGTCGAAAAAGAAACGAAAGCATTATTTTAGAGAAAAACTACCCACCCGTCCTTGTCCGATTACCATTGCTGGGATTGAAGAAATTGATTACAAGGATGTCGAACTACTGAAAATGTTTATTACGGATAATGGAAAAATCATTCCTAGAAGAATATCCGGGCTGAATGCCAGATCTCAGAAAAAAATAACTCGGGCAATAAAACAGGCCCGGAATGCAGCTCTGCTCTCGTTTTCAGCAGGGTATATTGTGCAGGATGAGATTCAGGAATAATTGTTTAACGCGTTATCAAAGAAAGGTACAAAATGAAAGTAGTCCTAAAAGAAGACGTATTTAAGCTTGGTTCTCTGGGAGACGAGGTCGAGGTCAAAGGTGGATTTGCCAGAAATTTTCTCATTCCACAGGGTAAAGCGCTCCCCCTCACACGGGAAAATATCAAGCAGATTAATCATCAGAGAAGCCTTCTGGCGAAGACAAGAGCAGATGCGATTGAGCAGGCGAAAAACTTCGCCAGGCAGTTGGAAGAGACCCAGCTCATTTTTACAATGAAATCCGGTGACACTGGAAAACTCTTTGGATCAGTAACTCAAAAGCATATCTATGATGCACTGGTGGAAAAAGGAATTAATCTGGACCGGAAACAGCTTAATCTGTCAAATCCAATTAAGTCGTTGGGTAGCCATGTGTTATCTGTTAGACTGCATACGGAAGTGAGTGCGGACCTTGTCGTGAAAGTAGCCGCAGAAGCTGATGAGAATACAGAAGAGCCGGTCGAAGGGGAAATCCAGGCAGAAACGCCGGAAGTCGCTGGTGAGAACGGTGAGAATACAGCAGCAGAAACAGCCGAATAACTTGCAGATCGTTCTTTGACCGCTCTCTTGTTGAAATCGGATAGATAGTTGCCCTGAAAGGTTATTGTATTAACGGCTCCGTGACTTCCCCTTTAAAAAGAGGAAGTCAGCCGGAAACCTTTTTTGGGCAAATGCGCACAGTATCAGGCTGTGGAAACCCGGTTGTCCTCTTACTATCTTCGTTACAAAATCTTCACCCCAATCAATAATCTGCACTCTGGACAAAAAAATAGTCGTTTACCCAAAAACTTGATTTTTGCCTTATATCCCGTGTTTTGCCCTAACTGGATAAAATCATAGATCTTATACCGTGTAAGAGGATCAAAACGGGTGACATATTACCCTTTTCATGGCAAGGTGAAATTGATAAAATTGTGTTAGAACTTTTTTCGCCAACAACAAAGCTGAAACATCAGATCATCATCAGAAAGGATTGACCTATGAGTGAGTTTGCATATCAAGATATTTTCGTCCAGGGAGAGGATAGCTGTGAGTACAGAATGTTAACAAAGGACTATGTATCAACAACAGTTCTTGATGGAAAACCAATTTTGAAAGTGGATCCGCAGGGTTTGACATTGTTAGCCAAAGAAGCAATGCATGATGTTTCCCATCTGCTCAGAAAGTCTCATCTGGAAGGATTAAAAAAGATCACAGAAGATCATGAAGCATCTCCAAACGATGTGTATGTTGCAACCACCCTGTTGGATAACGCGGTAATAGCTGCAGAGAAGGAATTTCCAAGTTGTCAGGACACGGGCACAGCCATTGTCATGGGGAAAAAGGGTGAATGCGTCATGACCGGCGCAAATGACGCGGAAGCTCTAAGTAAAGGAGTGTTTCAGACATATACAGAGACGAATTTACGCTATTCCCAGACCGCTCCCTTGAGTATGTATGAAGAGGTTAATACAGGGAATAATCTGCCTGCTCAAATTGATATTTATGCGACTCCGGGAGAAGCGTATAAGTTTCTTTTTATGGCAAAAGGGGGCGGATCAGCGAATAAAACATATCTTTTTCAGGAAACGAAGGCGCTCTTGACGCCGGAAAAGCTGCTCAAATTTCTGGAGGAAAAAGTCGCTAGTCTGGGAACAGCAGCCTGCCCCCCATATCATTTGGCAGTCGTCATTGGGGGGACATCAGCAGAGATGAATTTAAAAACAGTTAAACTGGCCTCGGCCAAGTATTATGATGATATTCCCACGGAAGGCAATAAATTGGGGCAGGGTTTCAGGGATCTGGAGATGGAAGAGGCTGTTTTGAAGCTTTCACAGGGGTTGGGTCTTGGCTCTCAATTTGGTGGGAAATATTTCTGTCATGATGTGCGGGTTATCAGGTTGCCTCGTCATGGGGCCTCCTGTCCGGTCGGTATTGGTGTTAGCTGTAGTGCAGATCGGAATATCAAGGGGAAAATTACCAAGGAGGGGATCTTTCTGGAAAAGATGGAGACCAATCCGGCGCAGTATCTCCCTGTTCGAGTATCCGGTTCGGACGAAGAGGTTCTGAAGTTGGATCTGTCCATGGGAATGGATAAGCTGCGGGAAACCCTGACTCAGTATCCGATAAAAACCCGGGTCATGCTGACGGGTAAAATCATTGTTGCCAGGGATATTGCCCATGCAAAATTGAATGAGATGCTGGAGAAGGGGGAGGGTCTGCCGGATTATTTTAAGGAGCATATCATCTATTATGCCGGACCAGCGAAAACACCGGAAGGATATGCGTCAGGTTCATTTGGACCGACCACTGCCGGGCGTATGGATTCATATGTTCCCATTTTCCAGAAAGAGGGCGGATCTCTGGTGATGCTGGCCAAAGGGAACCGCACCCAGCAGGTCACAGATGCTTGCCAGCAATACGGCGGATTTTATCTGGGCTCTATCGGCGGTGCGGCAGCACTGTTGGGCAAGGACTGTATTACCAATGTACAGGTGTTGGCGTATCCCGAGTTTGGAATGGAAGCGATCTATATGATTACAGTCAAAGATTTCCCAGCATTCGTGATTGTAGATGATAAAGGCAATGACTTTTTTAAATCATTGTAAATGCATACCATGATAAGGCACTGCATTGACTGATTGGAAATCTGCGTTTTGATTTGTGCCGGTCTGGAATTGGCTGGCATTTTTGGCGCAAAATGTGCTTATAATCTTATTACTGAAGAATCAATCTGACCATCGTATTGGTGCTAATTATCTGTTTCTTCGCCGTACAGTGTCCCAATGAGCTGGCTGCCTCGTTTGTAGGATCGAACGGCTGCTTAGGGATGATTCTTAATCTGGTGCCAGTTAAGATTTGCATATGATAAGCCGGAAAGTTGAATGAAACATCTGATTTGGATTTTGATCTGTTTTTTGTTGTTTATCCTGCAACCAGCATTTGGAGCGGGTGAAAGACAGACCAGGAAAATAGTACCACCAAAGGAGTGCCGAACGACCCGATACTCATGCATCCTCAAAAAGGTGGATGGTGTTCCATTCTTCTGTTTGCGAACAACCAAACAGCGATATCAGAACGCCCGCAAAAAGATTCGGATAGTGACACAGAGAAATTGTCTTCGTCGATATCCAGTTGAATATGAAACAATTGAGGAAAAACCCGATAACTCTGAGTAGAAATGGCAGATAAAGAAGACCCTTTTGCAGCAGCAATGGCCTCGATGGATGGGGACGACGCCGATCAGACAGAACCGGGGAAGGCAGCTGATGATGCGTCAGCTAGTGGTGACCTGAATGTCGATGGTGATGACGCATTTGATGCAGCCATGCAGGCGATGGAAGCAGTGTCAGAGTCTCCAACATCCGGTCCGGTCGATCCTTTTGAAATGGCCACACAGGCGATGGGGAGCGGTGGAAACGTTAACACGGCAACAGTGGAAACGGATGCCGGGGATGATCCTTTTGCAGCTGCGCTGGAGGTTGCCAAGGCTGAACACAAGGTTGCAGAAGCTCAAAGGACCGATGATTCCGATGGCAAGGAACTCGATATTGATTTCCTGATGGAGATCAAACTTAATCTGACCTTTGAAGTGGGGCGGACAAAAATGTACATCAGTGATCTGCTCTCACTCGGTCAGGGATCGGTAATCGAACTGCATCGACTGGTAGGTGAGGAGTTGGAACTTTATGTAAATGGTCAGTTGCTGGCGACAGGAGAAGTCGTCGTCGTGAATGAAAAATTTGGCGCCAGAGTCTCAAGAATTCTCACACCCGAGGAACGTATCGCTCACTTGGGTCCCCAGATCGTTTTCTGATTAATACTTTACTGTCCCTTCTCCGCCCGTGAATTCTCAGCCTTTTAAAACCGACTCGAAGGAAAAAGTCATGCAGAGGGCTATTCAGCTGGCTCTCAAAGCGCAATTTAGAACGGAGCCCAATCCGATTGTTGGTGCCGTTTTAGTTGGTGGAAGCGGACAAGTTCTGTCAGAAGGTTATCATGAGAAAGCCGGTTCTCCGCATGCAGAGGTCGTTGCTCTCAGCCAGCATGAAACAGTCCCTGAAGACGCAGTTCTATTCGTAACACTTGAACCGTGCAGCCATTATGGTAAAACCCCACCTTGTACAGAGCTGATTCTTAAAAAGAAAGTCAAAAAGCTCATCATCGGTTGTCAGGACCCAAACCCTCAGGTATCGGGCAGAGGTATCGACATGCTTCGGAGAAATGGCGTTGAGGTCACCACCGGAATTTGTGAAACAGCCTGCCGCAATATCAATCGTGTTTTTAACAAACATATCGTCACGCAGAGCCCCTATCTGACCATCAAAGCTGCTATTTCTCTGGATGGAAAAATTGCCATGGCGTCCGGGGAATCGCAGTGGATTACTGGGGCGTTGTCCCGCAGCAGAGGGCACGAGCTACGTAGTCAACATCAAGCGATTGCCGTCGGCCGTCAGACATTGGTTCATGATAATCCCCGCTTGACGGATCGAAGAGTCGGGAAAACAGGTCAACCAATCCGGGTCGTGTATGCCAGCCGAGGTGAAATACCTCTCGATTCCTTATTTGTAAATGACAGACAGACCCGACGAATCCTCATTGCAGGTAACGACATACAGCCCGAAGTTGAGCAGCGCCTTATTAAAGAGGGCATCGAAGTGTTCATCGGGGAGAGGTCCCGCCCTTCTGTGGAGTGGGGACTGAAGCAACTTTATCAAGCCGGGGTCTGTTCCCTGCTGATCGAGGGAGGTGCTGAACTCATCGCATCCGTTATCAGGGAAAAAGCAGCCGACCAACTTTGTCTGTTTCTTTCTGGAAAAATAATTGGAAGCGCCACAGCTAAATCATGGCCGGGTGAGTTGGGAATCGAAAAATTGGCAGATGTGCCACATCTATCCATTGATCACATTGAAAAACTGGATGATGACCTCATGTTGACCTGTTTTTTTAGAAGGCTCACGATCAATTGACTGAATCTTGGCTCTGCCGTATTTCCTTTTGGCAGACAACCTGTTATCATGCAGTTGCTCTGAAACGAATTTTGACTTTTTAGGTCGTATCCCTTCTCATATGTAAGAAGCAACTATGTTTACAGGAATTATTGAGGAGATCGGTGTTGTTAAATCACTCTCTTCTATTGGTGCCCATCAGCTTGAGTTACACATCGGTTGTCAGCTGATTCAGGGAGATCTTAAAATCGGTGATAGCGTGTCTATTGACGGCGTCTGCCTGACGGCGGTAAGGTTTGATGCATCTGAAAGCGTTTTTGAACTTTCAGAGGAGACCCTTAGAAATACCCTCTTTGAAAAAAAACGGACAGGTGATCGTGTCAACCTGGAACGTGCGTTAAGGCTCGGAGATCGGCTGGGAGGGCATATTGTTCAAGGTCATGTGGATTCGTGTTCTAAGACTCTAGCCATACAAAAAGCCGGTGATTTTTACGAAATTGATTTTTCGTTAGATCCGGAAGTGAAAAAGTACATTGTGCATAAAGGATCTATAGCTATCAATGGGATAAGCCTGACAGTCGCTTTTCTGGAAGAGAATAGATTTCGAGTGGCCGTTATACCCCATACATTTCATCAGACATCGCTTTCCGATCTGGACATATCCAGTGAGGTTCATATCGAAACTGACATGATTGGCCGATATATCGAGCGTTTGTTGCCCTATCAAAATCAAGATGGTCCTCAACCGTCAAAAATAACGCCAGGTTTTTTACGAGAACACGGATTTTAAAAATCCCGATAAGCTTCAATCGCTTGTTGACATCTAAAAGAAAAAATTAGACCATCCTGAAAAAGAAAGAGGGGAAAGAACTTGCCATGATTCTAGTTATCGACATCGGCAACACGAATATCGTGTTCGGTATTTATAAAGAAGAGGCGCTTCTCCATCTTTGGAGAATGAGCACGGATAAACAGAAAACCAGTGACGAATATCTGGTAACATTCTTCAATTTGCTAAAAATCAATGAGATTGATCCAAAAGCAATCCGGTGCACCATTCTTGGCAGTGTTGTGACACCGTTGAATGTCGTTTTTCAGGATCTCATTTTCCGTTTGACCGAAAAGCCCTGCAAACTGGTAGATCTCTCCTGCTTTCCTGATATGAAGGTTGAGATGGATAATCCCCTGGAGGTTGGTGCGGATCGGTTACTGAATGCTTCGGCCGGTTTTGCAAAATACGGGTCTGCGATGGTTATCATTGATTTCGGGACGGCAACGACCTTCGATATTATCTCGGAAAAGGGGTCTTATCTGGGAGGTGTGATTGCTCCGGGGTTGGGTTTATCTTTGGAAGCGTTAACCTTAAAAGCGTTTAAACTGCCCAGCATTAAACTGGAGAAGCCGCCCACCGTGATCGGAAAAAACACGGTTCATGCAATGCAGTCAGGGGTTGTCCACGGTTATGCGGGAATGGTGGACTCAATGGTGGAAAAAATATCACAGGAGCTGGGTTTGAAACCGAAAGTTGTTGCTACTGGCGGCCTTGCAACTTTGATTAAACCAGCATCTTCAACGATTGAAGATATTGTTGATGATTTGACTTTATTGGGATTATTCATGATCGCCCAGAAAATGGATTTGCAATAATACGTATTTTCTCGAAAAAAGCTATAGAACGTTGCGGCAGATTAAAAAAATTGATAGGTATTGACTATACTCAATATTGAAATCTTTTAAAATGGGAAGAAGATGGCAGAAGACGATCTGGATTTTGGTGATGATGATTTAGATCTTGATGACGATTCAGGTGACGATTCGGGTGACGATTTTGCCGGAGAACTCGATGACATGATGGGGGATGACGAACTCGACGGGGATGCTGGTGGAGGTTCTGACAGTGACAGTGAGCTGGATTCGTTTTTCGAGGATCTCTCCTCTATTGAGGATATGGACGATGGCGGCGGTGGTGGTGATGGTGATGAGGGAGATGCAGAAGAGGCTGATTTCTCTCCACCTGAGGAAGTAGAGGAAAAGAAGCCTGCCCCGGTTAAAAAGGTCAAAGCGCCGAAAGAGAAAGGTGAGGGTGGTAAGCTCAAATTTATCATTCCGATACTTATTCTGCTTCTTGGTGGTGGTGGCGGAAGTGCCTATTGGTTCTTTTTCCGGACATCTGAAGTGATGCCGCCAGTAGCTGTCGTCGAAGAACAACCTCCCCAGCCGGTGACCATGCCAGCTGAATTACCTATTAGGGTGGAGAAGCAAAAGCAACCGGTTCAACGAATGGTTCAGAGAATAGCGCCGGATCCGGATATTCCACCACCTGCTAAACCAGCGGCATCGAGAAGGAGCTATCTGATCCAGGTGGCAAAATGTTCCTATGACGCCTGTAAGGATGAATACATTAATGCTCTGCGTCAGGACGGCGAGCCAGTTTACCAAAAGTCAGACGGAGAAAAGTACGATTTTATCGAACTTGTATCACGGCAGGTTTTCAGCCGAGAGAGAGGTCAGTCTCTGATTAACAGGATTAATCGTCAAAACAAAATGGCTGGCAACGCATCAATGAAAAACCAGTCCAACGGCTATCGAATTAGTCTGGGAACATTTCCAGCTCTGGATCGGGCCAAGGAGATCAAGTTTCATATTGAAAAGATGTTTCCCCAAAAAGAGCTCTCTTTCAACCTTGAGCATGTTCGCAAGAACTACTCAGCCACAAAGGTTTTTGCAGGACCTTATGAATCAAGAAAGGAAGCCAAAAACGTGCTGCGGCAATTGAGAAAGAAGCTCAGGTACAAAGACGCATTTTTAATACAGGCGAAAGAGCCCATTTAACGTTGTCAGATGATTGAGCGCGTCTATACGTATCAGTTGAAATTGGAGAAAATGGTCGGTTAAGAACAAAAATTGATGAATGTTCAACCCCTTTCATTTAGGATTGAGGCGCTTCTACGGAAAAAGGGGATTTTGATTCTTCTATTACCGACTATACTCCTAAGTCTGACGACCGGGTTTGCATCTCCCCCAATCCCTCCTAAAATAAACCCTGGCACGAATCTTTCCCATGAGACGCTCAGGATCAAGCGGTCACAAGAAATACTAAGGGCTCTTTTTCTGGAACATCGCCATCGATACAATGAAGCCCGAAAGATATGGGAGACCCTGCCACAGGCTAATGAGTCGGTCATAGATCATATCTTTCAGACCGATTTGATGGATCAAAAACCGCTTTTCCTCGAAACTATTCCGACTACCAAATCCTCAATCCTGTTTGTCGTATCATATCTTAAATGGCAAAAAAAATGGGATAACGCCTATCAATTGCTGAAAAATCACCCGGCTATGGTAGCCAAATACGAGGATCTCAGATTGATTGAGGTGACGCTGGCACTCTATCTGAGAAAATATAAGGAAGCTGAATTGTTGCTCCTGGAAATGGCTCCCCATAATATTCTCGATAAAATACGGCTCCGTCAGTTATGGAGCTGGTATTATGTCTTATCAGGCAGAAAATATGGGCTGAGAACTGCGATTGAAGAATTGGAAGAAAATACACTATATCTTCCCGCCTCCATCGTCGTGACAGAACACTTGGGTTTTCGATGGACAGAGACGAAAAAGAGAGCTTTGAGGGCTCTGACACGTTTCCCGTCGAATAGCGAACTGATTGAAGAAATCGTCATCGTTTTCCAAAACCATGGCGCTTGGAAAGAGATAGGACGCATCATTGCAGCCAAAAAAAACAGTCCCAGTGCGACTGATTGGATAATAGCAGCAAATGTGTATCTCCAGACAGGGCAGGACCATAAATTGAAGCAACTGCTTAATAATGTTCCGGAAACTGAGAGACACAGGATAGAATTTCTTGATTACGCCGCAAGATTTGCAGTTCGTAGAAAAGAGTGGGGTCAGTTAAAGCGGGTTTCAGATCAGGTTCGTAAGCATTATCCTTATTTGCGGGATGGTGATCTATTTCTGGCTGAGTATAATAGACGAACCGGTAATAGCGAAAAATGAGGCGGTTTAAAAAGGAAGAATAGTTGAAAATTCCGTTTTCAATAGGTCAAAGGGAGATAAACTTTGAAGCCAATGATTTTATTATTGTGCTTGCTTATTTCCAACTGTCCGCCAGACTTTCTCAAAGAATCTCTGATGCGCAGGAGGTTGAAGCCTGAATTGAGTAATTGACTTTGATTCATCTGGATGGACTCGACCCACGATTCATTCCAGGTAATATCTGTCGGCTGGTCTGCTTCCAGTTGAATTGTCAGATCTGAAATCTCTATCCCGTATTTCATTTCATTTTTTTCAGACCCAATTCGGATTGATACTTCTGCGGTGGGCTTAGAGTAGATCAACTCTTTTAGCAGACTCTCCAGGCATTGTTTGATTACTTCTGTATACAGCGGTCCATTCTCCGGGATGGTTCTATCCATCAAGAGCCGCAATGATTGGGGTGTGGAGAAGCTCAACTCCTTCTGCAAATTGGAAACAGTCTCCTTAAAAAAAGATTTGATATCAACCGCTTGCTGATTTATTTGAAAACTCTCTCCAACATCCATGCAAAATTCTTCCACTTCGGTAAATGAGCTTAGGACATTGGACGCTGTATTGATACACTCTTTTAGTGTATCTTGCGCGTCTTTATCGTCGATTTCCGATATGATGCCAGCCAGGTTTTCCACAACGTTGGAGACTGGAGACTTGAGGCTGTGCATGACATTGGCAATCACCTTATAATTTTCCTTGTTGGACTCAATTTCCTCATGGTGGCCGGCAATCAATTCGTTTGCAAGGTCTTCCTGAAATGAAAGCTGATCTAAAAGATGCCGGTTATTCTCCTGCTCCTCTTCGATAAGATTCATTCGAGACTTCAGACTGGTTAATTCCTCTTTGAGATCGTTGAGGATATGGTCGGATTCAGTATAGATTTTCGGTTTTGCTTTTTTGTCTATGGTTACCAACTAAACTCTCCTTTAGGATCTTTATTGCCCCAGTCTTTTAAATAAAGGCTTAATCGAAACGCTACATGGTATTTTCGGATCCGCTCTCATTTTCATCAGATTCTGTTTCTTCAACGGAATCCGGGGCGGTTTTGTGGTTTGACGTATTGCTCAGAAAATTGACAATGGTGTTCGGTGAAACACGCTGAATGATGCTCAGAAATAGCATTGTCAAAAATAAGGATTTTAGGGGGCGAAACAGAATGTGAATCCCGATGCGGCTCCACTTGAACCCATTTTCCTGCACAATGTCCTGGACTAAGGTCAGAAAATTTTGAACAACCATCGAATCAGCCTCAGGATTGTTTCCAAGGCCTTCGCGGATAACGATCATTTCTTGGTGGCTACCCAGATACCAGAGTGAAAAGAAGAACAGTGGAAGAAATACCAGAATGGTGATACTGATGAAATTCCAGAAGATGGAAAAAAACTGGCCTCTGACCAGTTTTATACTGTGGAAGAGATTCAATCTGATGGATATCAATCGAGGGGCGTTTTCCATGATGAGGAAAAAACCGGCAAATAGCAAAAATATATAAGGAATAATTCCGACCAGGATCGCCCCAAGACTAATTCTGGCAAAAAAAGTTATAAAAAACAACAGCGTCCCTAGTTGGACAAAGCTGATTACGACCGCAGAAGCAAAAAAACGCTGCACGAACAGAGAAATCGTGGCTAAAGGCAAGACTTTTCTGTCGATAAATAGTGTTGGCAAGGTGAGGAAGATGACAATATCAAGGAAATTTCCGTGGAAAAATTCCACCATATCCATAATATCCAGTTTACTGAATTCAATTAAGATTAAAAACGGTAAGTAGGTAATAAATGCCAGCAGCAGATAGTTGATAAATGATCCGGCGTAGATTCGAATACTCTTAATCAGTATGCCGTTAAAACTGGTTGGGAAAAACAAATGGTCCTGGTTTAAAACCCCCATGGGTATCAATCTCTTAAGGTTCTTGTGTAATCAACTACACGATAATATTTATTGAAGTCGCTGATCGGTTCTTTTAGAAATGTCAGGTGTAGAAAAAAAATAAGCTTTTCTGCTTATTAATAGAATACGTTACGAATCAGCTTTTCAGGTGATTATAGTATTATATATGGTGTATGAAAAGCGGTTTCATCATAATAGGGTTTTTGCGATTTGTAAAAGAGGAACTGGAAAACTCAATGTTGAGACGATCGAAATTCAAGTGTAGAACATCAGCCAAGAATTCGTTTCCTTAACAGAGGCGGTCTGAGAAATATAGTTACTCAGAAAAAAGAATCCCCGTCAACATTCCTTTTGTATTCTCCAAAAAGAGAGTCAATTCTCCCTGGCTCACCTATTCATTATTAATAAGTATTAGAAGCAATTGGAAATACAGCCATGATTGTCACTTCAGCCGAATATATCAAGAGCTTCCCTTCGATCAAGGGTTTTGATCTCCCGGAATTATCAGCCATTGGTTTTATCGGGCGTTCCAATGCAGGGAAATCGAGCTTGATCAATCACCTGCTCAATCGAAGAAAACTGGTGAAAACAAGCTCAACGCCAGGAAAGACACAGCTCTTGAACTTTTTTTTGATTAATAAAGCCTTTTATTTTGTGGATTTGCCGGGATACGGATTTGCAAATGTCCCTGTAGCCGTGAAGACGGGCTGGCAGGCTATGATACAGGATTTTCTGCGTTTGTACCCCAACCTTAAGCTGACGGTTCAGCTTATGGATCTGCGGCACACCCCCACCCGCGAAGATCTGGAATTTAATCAACTGCTTTCTGCCAACCATTGGCCATCTCTCATCATTGCCAATAAATCTGATAAAGTGAAAAAAAACAGCTTGAAGAAATCTTTAACGGTTATGCAAAACAGCTTGCATCTGAACAAGCCCCCGCTGATGCATTCGGCTTTAAAGAAAACAGGCAAAGAGGCTATCTGGGGGAAAATATCGGATCATTTGCAGAGTGAATAAAGAAGGTTGGAAATGCCGCCGCCGGGTCTGAGATCAAGGAAGTTTTTCTGCAGTATGGATATCACAAAAAGTATCCGGTTCCGTCCCGGGGACAAATTTTTTCGAAACAATCTCATGTGTTGGACAGTATTGGTTCGCCAGCTTTTTGGATATGTTGCAGATCTGAATCTCCAGCAATTGTTCGTTATGGATAGGACAGTACTCCTGCGGTGGGCTGCTCTTGTTCAATGAGTACCATGTAGTACTGGGGCATGAGCTTGTTGCCAGGTTTCCGGAAATATTGCAGAGTAAAAATTCTTCAAAATTCTCATTGATTGCGAAGGTTTGTTGAACAGTCGGAGTTGGAATTGATTGCATATACTCACGCCAGAGTAATGCAGGAGTTTTCCCTCCAAATTCGTTTTCCATAGGGGTATTGTCATCGTTCCCTATCCAAAACCCGGTGACCAAATCAGATGTATAACCGATATACCAGGCATCCCGGTTGTTGTCGCTGGTACCCGTTTTTCCACCGGATAACCTGCTGATTTTGGCGTTACGGCCGGTTCCATGGTTTACGACTTCTTGTAACATCCGGTTCATTTGAAAGGCAATATCAGTTGACAGAACCTGGATTTCTGCTTGCGGTTCATATTGCTCCAGAACATTTCCTTCCCGGTCTGTCACTTTCAAAACAAAAACAGGTCTGTTGCGGTATCCTTTGTTTGCAAAAACGGTGTAAGCATCGGTCAGTTGCAAGAGGGTCACTTCGTTGCACCCCAAGGCCTGGCATAATCCTCGTTCATCATCCAGTTCGATCCCGAACAGCTTGGCTGACTTCATCAGGGCTGGTATTCCAATTTGTTTCAGGATCTGAACACTGACTACATTGTTCGATATCTTCAGAGCATAGGCTACGGTGATCTGACCAAGATGTTTACCTGAAGAATTCCCAGGTTCGTATACTTCGATTTCATCATCTACCAACCGAGTGTATTCAGTAGGTTCATCCCAGTAAACATCATTTGGCCGAATTCCTTTATTGAGTCCGGTAGCATATAGAATTGGTTTGAAACTGGACCCGGGTTGTCGTTTTGCCTGTGTGACACGGTTGAATTCACTTCGCAAAAAATCGGCTCCACCAACCATTGCCCCCACGAACCCGGTAGCCGGATTGATACTGACTCCTGCGATTTCCTTAAAACTGGTTATCTTAGAAAGCTGTTTGTCCTTGATTTTCTCCATCACATCTTGAAGCTTGCGGTCTAGAGTTGTGTATATCCGCAGTCCCCCGCCATATATCATTTTATGGCCATATTTTGCTTTCAGCTTCAATAAAATGTGGTTAGTGAAATGTGGGGCAATTTTATAGTCCCCCCCCTTTCGTCGGCGAATGAGGATCTGTTCTTTGACGGCGGAATTGTATTCTGTGGTAGAAATCCATTTGAGTTCTGTCAATCGTTTCAAAACCAGGATTTGCCGCTGCCGGGCTTTCTTAAGGTCGATAAAAGGGGAATATCCTTCCGGTTTTTTGATTAAACCCGCAATGAAAGCGCCTTCTGCCAGAGTCAGTTCCTGTGCAGGCTTGTGGAAAAAATTGAGCGAGGCATTTTCGACACCATAGTTGCCATGACCCAAATATACTTTGTTCAAATAGAATTCGAGTATTTTGGATTTACTGTATTTTGTCTCAAGCACAAAGGCGATTGCCAGCTCTTTGATTTTTCGTTTGATCGTTATTTCAGGTGACAAAAGTGTAAGTTTGACCAGCTGTTGGGTAATGGTGCTGGCGCCTTGCAGAGAGCTATTTTTCTTCAGGAGGCGAAAGGCTGCTGAGACAATTCTGATGGGATCGAAGCCAAAGTGCTGGAAGAAGCGTGCGTCTTCAACTGCGACAACAGCTGTCTGGAGGTTACGGCTGATGCTATTTAGCTCAACATATTTTCGATCCTCCTTGCCCTGGATGATATGAAATGGCTGTTTGTCGATATCGAAAAATATTGAATTATTGCTCTGGAAGCTTTGGACGTTCTCAAATTCTCTGATCACGCTGGAGCGAAATGATAAAAACAGCAGGATAAAGCAGAAAATGGCGAAAATGAAGATAGATCCGCTGACTATCCAGACTTTTTTCAGGGGAGGATTCCGGTTGGGGTTGGAGCCCATGCTTTCCAGGAAAATATACGATTACGGCTTGCAATCAACAATTTCATGCTTGCCGGATGAGACTTCCTTCCGGTGCCCGTTGACAGTGTGTCAGGCCGGTGTGAGGAGGGAATGACGTATCTGTATTAAGACGGTTTTCTACTTGGATGCCTTGTTGCTGTAAACTCCCTGAATAGGACGTTCGTTGTCTTATCCAGGGAATCTGAAGGCCATAGAAAGGAATGCCCGATGCTATCCTTGCTTCTGTTTCAGCTCAATTCCATACTGATATCCCTTTTCAAAGGCAGCAAAATTCAGCTTTTCTGTTCCCGAAGGAATAGATGCTTCAACGCCTTTGCGGGCGATCTCTTCGGTAACAAGGTCGGAAACGGCTACCAGAAAACCGTACATGACGATGTTCAAGACGATTTTTCTCCCGATCTCCTCAGCAAACCTAGTCGCTGGACATGCAAAGACTTTGATGCTTGGATCAATATCACCGACTTTGACCAAGTCCTCTTCAATCACAAGTATACCACCCTTTTGCAGGCCATCAATATACTTATCAAGAGCTCCCTGGCTCATTGCCAGCAGAACGTCAGGATTGAATACATTGGGGTATAATATGGGTTCATCTGAAAGAATAACTGCACATGAAGCAGCTCCACCCCGTGCTTCAGGACCGAAATCCTGGGTCAGAGTGGCGTATTTATCTTCGAAGATAGATTTAGCACGGCCTAAAATCATTCCTGCTAATATGACGCCTTGGCCGCCAAATCCACCTAGTCTTACTTCTCTATTTTCCATTGATTTCTCCTTACTTTTTAGCTGCTTCTAAAATCTTGGTTAAAATCTCTTCGGGTTCGTGAACCTCGCCGCAGGGACTTCCACAAAGGCTTGTCTGACAATGGGCGTTGGCAAAACGGTCCATCTCCAGGAACATCTGACCGTAGTTCAATTCAACCATGATCATGCTGTTAACTTTTTTAGCCAACTCACGGATTACTTTCTCAGGGAAAGGCCAGCAGGTGATCATACGCAAGAGACCAACTTTGATCCCTTTTTCACGTGCCATTTCCATTGCTTTGTATGCCATTCTGAAAGAAATACCATAAGAGACCAGGGTGATTTCGGCGTCTTCCATCATAAACTCTTCAACACGCGTCAGTTTGTCGACGTTGTCTGTGATTTTGCTCATCATGCCGGTCATCATCTCTTCCTGAACCTCTTTGGTCAGCACGGGATAACCACGCTCATCATGGGTGAGGCCGGTAATATGATAGTGGTGTCCAAGACCTGCTTTACTCATCAGGGGGATACCATTGGCTTCTCGTTTATAGGGCAGGTATTTTTCAGAACCTGTGTAGTACTTTCGTTCAACCAGTTCGATCTGGTCAGCTGGGGGAATAACCACCTTCTCTGTCATATGCCCCACCATTTCATCCGACATCAGAAAAACCGGAGTCCGGTACTCTTCAGCCAGGTTGAAACAGTCGATGGTATAATCAAAGCATTCCTGGGGAGAACTGGGTGCCAGAGCAATTATTTCATAGTCACCGTGAGATCCCCATTTGGCCTGCATCATATCTGCCTGGCCAACTTTTGTGGGCAGTCCTGTGGATGGACCTGTTCGTTGAACATCAATAAAAACGCAAGGGAGCTCTGTAATAGCAGCAAGGCCAATGTGCTCCATCATTAATGAAAAACCAGGGCCGGATGTTACCGTCATCGATTTTCGACCAGACCAGACACCACCTTGCAGACAGATGGAGGATGCGATTTCGTCTTCCATTTGCACAAACATGCCACCAACACGCGGAAAACGGGAGGCGATTCTTTCAACAATTTCAGTAGAAGGTGTAATAGGATAACCTGCCGCAAAAGTACATCCTGCGGCAATTGCTCCTTCAGTAGCAGAGTGGTTCCCATTAATGAAATGGTTACCTGTCAATACTCGTTTTGGATCAGCTTTCACTTGTCACTCCTTGATTAGTTAGATTTATTTTTGGTCAATCACGTAAATTTCTAGCCTGGCACTGGCCATTGAACGTATTTGTCACCCAGTCTGTTTTTCAACGAGGTGTCCATTGCTTCGATCAATGAAGGTCTTTCCCGATTTACAAAATTCCCAACCATGATTTGGTCTTGAAAGCCAATCGCTGCATCAGCAGTTGTATGTTGGTCTTTTTTAAATCGAACAGACTTTTCTTTGTAGAACTTCATCATGTCCAGACCATCACCAATTTTGTTCCGTCTTCCGTAGAGTGTCGGGCAGGGTGAGATCGCTTCCACCAAGGAGAATCCTTTGACTTGCAGGGCTGCTTTGATGGCGTTCTGAAGATGTCTGACGTGGAAGGTTGTCCAACGCGCGACATAATCAGCACCGCAACTGTCGGCGATGAATGGGATATTGAATGGTTGGTCAAATGCACCGTAAGGCGTAGTAATAGCAATGGAGCCTTGGGGTGCTGTGGGTGTTACCTGACCACCCGTCATACCGTATGTGAAATTGTTAACACAAATCACAGTCATATTGACGTTTCGACGCGCTGCATGGAAGAAATGGTTACCACCAATAGCTGTGAGGTCACCGTCTCCACTAATAACAACCACTTTCTGATCGGGGTTTCCCAGAGCCAATCCAGTTGCAAATGGAATCGCCCGTCCGTGAGTTGTGTGATATGAGTCCAAATCCATATAGCCTGCAACCCTACCCGTACAACCAATTCCAGATACAACCTGGGTGGTGTTTACGTCTATATCTGTATCGTGTAGTGCTGCTACAAAAGTATTTACTACTGTTCCAATCCCGCAACCAGGGCACCAGATATGGGGCATGCGGTCCATTCTGACGAGGTCATCGGCAATATGTTCTTGTTTTTCGTTTTTGTCTGAGCTTTGCCAGATCGCAAACTCAGGACAAACCATTTCACACATATCGCAGTATGTGCAGCTTTCAGGGTCAGCCACCATTGGAGGATGATATCCCTTTGAATTAAAATCGTCTGACATTGCCAGTGTATTCTTCGGGCAAAATTCCACACAGAATCCACATCCCTTGCATCTTTCGGCGTCTATATCAATTCGCCACTCTTTGGGATCTTTCTTTTTTCCTTTTTTCTCAGCCATTTGCTTCAGCTACCTCTGTTGGATGGGTTACGAAAATAATTTTATCAGCTATTTTTTTTAATAGAATCAAATTTTAGTTTTAATCACTCAGAAAATAATTACAAAAAAAACGGATATAAACATTGATTCAGGACATAGAACAATTTAGATTGGAGCAACGTGCACTTGATTTTGAGATAGGTGGTGACTTTTTTACAGGTAATAACGACTCTCAGTGATCAGATTAATTGTTGGGGTTATGATAGATATACACTCTGAAGGTGAACTGAGCCGTTCCGACTGTATTGTCTACCAGGGAGGTTGATGGGAAGATGTCTAAATCTCTGCCGAGACAAGGTCCGCCAATTCAGCTGCTTTAGATGATAAAACCCAACATAGTGGTTGGAATATTGATTGGGAACATGGTATGAAAGTGAAAACAGCAAAAATACCCAGGCGCGCATCAACCCGATTATTCGATCTGCTGCTCGACTTGAAAAAGGGTATCATGTGAGTATTTACAAATCAAAACCCAGATTACTAAAGGCAAAATGAGAAAACTGACTGGATTGGTCACTGACCCTATCTACTTGGAGCATGAAACAGGGCAGCACCCGGAGAATGCTGATCGTTTGAGGGTTATTTTGTCAGCTCTGCAGGCTGACTCGGTTTGGGATAAACTGGATATTATCCCGGCTGAACAGGTAGATCGTTCTGTGATAGAATTGATTCATGATCCGGGTTATATCGAATCCCTGCAGGCACAGATCGAGTCAGGTGCGCTATTTATCGGGACAATGGATTGTATTGTCTCCGCTCGCTCCTTTGAAGTGGCGGAGCACGCTGTGGGTGGTATGTTGGCATTGACCAAGAAAGTCTCCTCAGGAGAACTCAAGAATGGTTTTGGGCTCGTTCGCCCCCCTGGTCATCATGCTGAGAGAGATCAGGCGGCAGGGTTCTGCTATTTTAATAATGTTGCTATTTGCGCAGAGTATCTTGTTCGCCATGAGAACTATCAGCGAGTTCTGATCATGGATTACGATGTTCACCATGGTAATGGCACCCAGCATAGTTTTGAATCCAGAAAAGACGTTTTTTATTGCAGTATTCATGAAAATCCGGCTGTTTGCTACCCTGGGACGGGGTTTCAAAATGAGACCGGCATCGGAGAAGGACAAGGTTACACACTCAATGTGCCAATGCGGAGTTTCTCAGGAGATGATGAATATCTGCAGGTTCTTGAAGAGACTTTCATCCCCGCCTGGCGGGAATATAAGCCGGATATTGTTTTGATATCGGTTGGCTATGATGCTCACCGGGATGACCCACTGGCCAGGATAAGCATTACTGAAACCACATATAAGGCATATGTAGAGGCTCTCTGCCAGATTGCAGCCGAGTTCAGTTCAGGGAAAGTAGTCACTTTTCTGGAAGGGGGATACAATCTTGAGGTCATTCCGAAATTGGCCTTGATACACGCAAAAGCCTTGGATGCTGCTGCTGAGGCTTTGTAACCGGTCACTTACACCTGGGTAATCATACTAAATTCATTTAAGCCTGATTTAGTGATGGTATTTTTCCCCCTTGAGGATGGTGAAGGCTCGATATATCTGTTCTACAAGGAAAAGGCGGAACATTTGATGTGTGAAGGTCATTGGCGACAAACTTAGAACAAGATTGGCTCTGCTTTTGACTTCAGCCGGTAAACCGTACGCCCCGCCGATAACGAAATCTATGTTTGAAAATCCCTGCAGGGCAACATCCTCCAGCTTACGGGCAAAGGCCTTTGAAGAGAGGGTGCTCCCTTTTTCATCGCAAACGATGAGAAAAGAGTTATTGTGAAGTTGGCTCTGAATCTCTTTCCACTCTTTGGCATGCCATTGCGTCATCGTTCCGCTGCTATAGATTGCTTCACGGATTGTTTTAAATTCGATTTCACAGTACCGCTGGAGTTTTTTTAGATAGATCTCAATTCCGGATTTTAAGTATGTTTCCTGCTTTCTTCCGACACATAAAACCCTGATTTTTCTCATTTACAACTCTTTATTCGGAGAGGTGGCGTAAATTTCCTCAAGACTGTATTGTTCCCTGACATCTTTTAAAAATATGTGAACAATGACTGTGTTATAATCAATCAAAATCCAGCGCCCCTCCTCAAGTCCTTCGATGCCTAAAGGCAGCTCACTTTCCTTTTTCAGGATCAGACCAATTTTGTCAGCGATGCCCCGAGTGTGAGCCGTCGATGTTCCGTGGCATATGAAAACAAAATCAGAGAGTGATGACTTTCCCTCCATATCGTACAAGACAGGGTCGAGTGCTTTTAAATCGTCTGCTGTTTGAGTGATAAAGTCTAACAATGTTTGTGTATCCATCTTTTTATGTGAGTGATTGTTGATAGTGTTTCCACGTTTTAAGGGCTTCCGGATGCAACCAGCGGTTCTCTGCGATTGTTTTTAAATCGCTGTTTCGGATTTGAGTGGCAGAGATAGGCGGAACTTCAAAATCCAACCATGTTACATGTTGGAAATAGCTATGATAAAAAGGGATCGTTGTTTCTGGTTTCCTCAATTGGGGTCTTGGAAAGACCAGAATTTCTGACAGGTTCAGTATGGTTTCAATTTCTGCCCATTGTGGAAAAGACGCAAAGGCATCTTCACCAAGGATTATGAACAGGCGATCGTCTGGGTACTGTTTTTTATAGTGGAGAATTGTTTTGTAACTGTAACTCATTTTCTGGTTCTGTAATTCAAACCTGGATATTTCAACAGAATCGAATGCCTGGAAGGTCTGTTTTAGCATTTGCCAGCGGATTGATTCCGTTATCACAGGTGGCAGGCCTTTGAGGGGGTTTTGATACGTGGGGACAATGATGAACTTCGAAAACCCCCTGTTTTGCACCAGATTTCGAACAATTTCATGATGTCCCATATGAACAGGATTGAAACTGCCTCCGAAAATTGCGATATCCATTTATTAAAATAAGTGATAATAAAAAGTAAGAAATTAGAGAACTTTGGCGCTATTTTTGCTTTTCTAGTCTCGTCGTAAAAACCAATTTTACTCAGGTGCCATAAATTATAAAAACTATCGAATCATGGCCTGGTATACTATTTACTCTGAAGCATACGCTATCAACGAAACGATTGATACCTCCCTGTTCGGAAGAAGAGCATCCAGCGGAGCTGATGCAACTATTTATCTTTGGTTTGGTGCTGTCGTTCTAGTTTTTATCGTGATTGGTGTCGTATACAATTGGCTGAACAACAAAAAACTTCTGCAGGTTGATCAGCGATACATGCAAAAGAAAGAAGCGGCGCGTCATAAGGGAGTTGATTTTTCTGATGATACCAGCCGCCGGATTGAAATGCTGTCAAAAATGGTGAAAATGGATCCGGAAAAGGTCCTTTACAATAATAAAATGTTTGAAGGGGCCGTTGAAAAGTTGCGTAGAAAATCGCCTGATGATCCAATGTTGTTGAAAATACCTGAATTGCGAGAGGATTTGGGATTTACGTTCTTTAATCGCAGAGCCCCGTTCATCAATACCCGCATGTTGCAATCCGGACAAAAGCTTCGTGTGGCTGTCAATTTCAAAGGTAAATCTCATTCTTATGTCAGCACTATAATCAATACAAATGAGGAGGAGTTCTGGGTAAAACCACCTCTTGTAAAAGGAAAAGCTATTAATCTGTCAAAATTCAAAACCTTTGATTTCAGTGTTTTTCGAAAGAATGACGGTGAATACCAGTTTACCTGTCAGTTGAAAAATCAGATCTCAACGCCAGCGAATGCACTGGTCATGATTCATGTCAACAAGATCAAGAAACTTCTGACGAGAGAAAACGATCGCTATAAACTGCATTTTAAACGCCAGTTTTTCCTCAGCGATTCAAATGCCAACAGAAGCTGTCAAGGCGTTGTTATGGATATCAGTATAGGGGGTTTAAGATTTCTTGTAAAAGAAATTCCCGAAGGAGTCGAAATTGGGATCAATGTTTTTTTCAAACTGGAAGAAGCCAATATCAAACAGGAGATTAAAGCTGAAGTTGTCAAAATAACCAGTGAAAAAGGAAAAAACTATATTCATCTTCGCTATCAGGATATGTCAGAGCTGAATCGCTTGTACCTGCAGAAGTTTGTTGCAAGTAAAGATCCGGTCAAATTGAAATAATATGGGGTTGTTTCCCTTTGAGGTGGATGATATCCGCAATTGCCTCTTTTCGAACGATAAAATGTAAAATGTCTGTTGTCAGATGATGGTTTCTGTTTAGGAGAAAAATGAGTTTTACAATCCAGAACCGCTCTCTTTTACGACTTCTTTTCCAGTTGAGCTTGAGCCTGTTTATCGCAACGAGTTGTTCCAGTAATCCTGCTCGATTGAAAGACTGGTACGCGGAAAACTATCCCAGTCCAAAGAGACAGATTCAAAAAGAGCGACAAAAGGAGCCGCAGGAACCTGTCTCCGACAAAACCAGTCCTCGATCAGTATCGACAAAAAAAGAGAATACAACTGATTTGCCCACTGTCCATGAAGGCCTGCAGGTGGCAAAAAACGATCACACTGGAAAAAGGATGGGCTCCCTGAAAATCATGAAAGGATCTTTGGAAGAGCCGGTAGATCTTAAATTTGCAGCCAACAGTCCAAAACTATCGGAATACAACGTTTCATCCTTGATTGAGGGAAAACTATTTAAACTTGTTGAAGACGCCTATATAAAAAGAGATGAAAACGAGTTCACTAGGCTTTATAAGTTCTTTTTGGATTCGTTTCCCCAGAGTGGGCGAAAGAGCTATTTGGAAGAGAGGTGGCGCACTTTTTTTTATTCAGAGCAACTCGATACAGCTTCTCTAAAAGACGGCTTGGTGGAAGTGTCCTACCCAGAGGCCAAAGATCTGGATGAATTCAACCGCTATCTGGCGAAACTGAAAAGCACCGGTATCGGATCGATTCAGCTCAATATGGTCCAAGTCCTGGAACAGCCTATATATCTATTTGCAAAACCTGAAAATCCACTGGGATATTATTTTAACACACCAGCGGGTCCACTGGTGGATAATCTTCTTGATCAAATTACGGCACTGGCGCATGCTAATGGGCTTAAGGTGCTGATTACGTTTCCATTGCGAAATCACCCGATGCTGGGGCATCAAAGCATCATGCTGGTGGATGAGTCGTGGAATTCGATTCAAAATAGAACTACCCCCAATGCAAAACTGGACTTGTTGAATCCACAGAGTCAAATCTATCTGACTCGATTGATTCGTTCATTGATGGCTTCGAAAATCGATGGAATCGTTTTCAAAGATGACTTTACCCACGAAATCAATGAGGGTTTCTCCGCAGTAGCTCAACATCGTTATCTGAAGATGACAGGCCGCACGATCTCGTTCAACAGTCTGTTTGTGCCGGTCAAATCCTCTGAGAACAGCAGGTTTGAGATTTTAACGGATGAAGCGTTCAATGATATAGCTGTCTGGCGTACCCGGGAAGTGAAACAACTATTGTGGGATCTTATTGCGGATATCAGAAAACAGAAGGATTCGTTCATTCTGGGGATCGAAGTGACACCAGAAATGGTGCTACAAGAAAACCTCTCTGTGAAATGGTACTCTACAGGTTTGTCATATCTCAAAGATCTGGATCTGGATCTATTTGTCCTGAAATGGCGTAAATCGGGTTCGGATGCAGAATCAGATATTGAGAGTTACCGGAAATCCGCCTGGAGACTTCGGGATTCAATTCTGCCAAAAGCAAGTATTTATATGAAAGTTCCGCTGAGCGCAGAAACAAATAATGTGATTCGCTTAAATCGACGTATTCGGGAAAATGTATCGATACAGCAGGATATGAAGATGACCAAACTGGCTGTAGGGCCTGTTTCAAGGCTGAAACAATTGGATTTTCTCTCTGATACTAATTAAAGAATATCTGAAAATTTTTCCGGTTGCTCCTGTGACCTATTACCCTCGTCACTGCCGGGATAGAATTTAAATGAGCTGATTCATCTTGAGCATCGGCAGCATCACTGCAAGAACAATAAAGCCCACCGTAGCAGCCATCCAGAGAATCAATGCGGGTTCGAGTAGTGCAATGGACTTCTCTAAAGACTGCTTGACCTCATTTTCCAGAATAGCGGAAACCTTATTCAACATCTTTTCCAGTTGACTGCTCTCTTCACCAACACGAATCATTTGGATAACAGTCACAGGGAAGATATTTGCCTGTCGCAATGCTTGTGACAGATCCATCCCGCGCTTGGTTATATTCAGGGCTATCTCGTCAAACTGGTTTTCATATACCCGGTTACCCATAACCTGTTTGACAATGTCCAGGGATTGTTTCAGTTCGACGCCACTTTGCAACAATGTGCCGAGAGTCTGTGTGAACCGGAAAACGATGATTTTTTTAATGATTTTCCCGAGAACGGGTGTTTTTAGCAATGTCCAGTCTTTGATCAATTCACCTCGGCGCGATTTAACAAACCGCATCAGAAAAAATATCGCTATTCCCAATGTTAGTACAAGTTGCCAGGTGTTGTTCGTAATTATTTCGCTTAATCCGATGACCATTCGGGTGGGAAGTGGGAGTTGCACATTGAACTGCTGAAAGATAGGGATAATTTTTGGGATGATGAAGGTTACCATAAAGACAACAATCCCGAGTCCCATGAGTGTCATAATAAGTGGATAAATCAACGCCTTCTGAATTTTGGCTTTAATCTCAGCCGTACCCTCCCTCGCTGTCGTCAAATACTGCAATACCTGATCCAACATTCCGCCCGCTTCCCCGGCATTGACCATGGCGATATACATTTTTGAAAATAGTGTTGGATGATCTTCCAGCGCAGATGCCAAAGAGCTTCCTTCAACGATTCTGGCTTTGATCAAATCGAGAATATGTTGAAACGTCGAATGTTCGCTTTCTTCAATCAGAATATCAAACGCCTTGTCATAGGGAATGCCTGTTGAGACCAGAACGGAAAGCTGTCTGGTAAAATCCGTAATGAGATCGAAAGGAACGCCCGCTCTTTTTTTGGTTAAGCCGCGATCCAAGGATCCTTTCAACTGTTCCTTAGCGCTTGATATGGATATGAGGTGAAGTTTTTGCGACTTTATTTTTGCTGCGGCCTGTTTCAAAGTGGGGGCATCAATTTTCCCTTTTCTCTTTTTCCCGCTTTTATCGATCGCTCGATACTCAAATAGTGCCATCTTTTATCAATGGAATTGATTGGACTTCTGAAGCCATTTAGTATTCCCATTTGTAAAATCACACAGTCGACCATAACCAGAACAGTATTTATCCGACTGGAAGCCGAAATGTCAATCTAACAGCTTATGGAAAAATCGTTTCCGGGTACGGTTTGTCAGACTGTATTGGAGTATCGGACTTTGGGTGTATCGTCTTTGTTGATATAGGCATCGAAGAGCATACAGATATTTCTGACAAATACTTTACCGGTATCGGTTATGCGCAGATGATCTTCGTTGAGCTCTAACAGACCATCTTCTTGAAATTCAGCCAGCTGTGTCATTTCAGTGGGAAAGCAGGCTGCAAATTCACTATCAAATTCTGCTTTAAACTCCGCATAGGAAAGATAGAAATGGCAGATAATACGCTGGATGGTCCATTTTCTCATCAGGTCGTCCTGGCTCAGTGCCATCCCTCTGCATGCTGCAAGCCCAGTCTCATTAATCTGTTCCTGATAGGTCTTGATCCGTTTTTCGTTCTGAAGGAAATAGGGCCCGATTTCACTGATTGCAGTCATTCCGATGCCCAGGAGATCAACATTTGATTTAGGGGTGTATCCCATGAAATTTCTATTCAGCGTTCGGTTTCTCATGGCGATAGAAAGCTCATCATCCGGCAAAGCGAAGTGATCCATGCCGATATATTCATATCCTGCATCCGTCAGCTGACGAATGGTCTCGAAAACTAATGAGAGGCGGGTCTTTTTGTCCGGAAGCGTTTGTGGATCGATCTTTTTCTGGTGACGCATACGCTCAGGCAGGTAGCCAAAATTATAAATAGCCAGTCGATCCGGTTTCATTTTTATGACAGTGGCCAGTGTTTGATTAAAGCTGTCCAGTGTTTGAAAAGGCAGTCCGTATATTAAATCAAAATTTATCCCCTTAAATCCGAGAGATCGAGCGGTTTGAAGGTGTTCAAACGTCATCTCTTCACTTTGAATCCGGTTGATGGCTGTTTGAACGGTGTCATCGAAATCCTGTACTCCCAGGCTCAATCGATTAAATCCCTTTTCGCTGAGAAATCTCAACTGGTCGGTCCGGATTGTGCGAGGGTCAATTTCGATGGCAATTTCCGCATCTGTTTCAAAGGCAAAATTGGATTGAATCGTATCCAGGATTTGTTCAAACTCCTCATTTAATAAAAATGTAGGCGTCCCGCCACCAAAATGAAGTTGGCGGATCTGCTTATCGCTATGCAACAGTTTTCCGACCCGGTGGATTTCTTTGGTCAGATGCTCGACGTAGATAGCAGATTGTGACTGCTTGCGGGTGACAAGTGTATTGCATCCACAATAATAGCATCTGCTGCGGCAAAAAGGGATATGTATATAGAATGAAAGTGGCCGTTGACTGGATGTTATCTCATCAAGCCAGTTCAGCTGCAGGGATCGGTCAATATCGTGCCAGATGGGCGCTGTCGGATATGACGTGTAGCGAGGACCACTAACACCGTATTTGTCAACAAGTTCGGGAGTTATATGCAACATGCTTCTTAATGGTTTGACAGTCAGTTATGATGTGATTTGGAACAAAAAAGGACAGCGTCTCGGACTATAGAAGCAAAGACGGTGATCCTAAAATATCTACTCATGCATTGTAAAAACCACCTGCCCCTTTTTGATTTTGGGCATATCCTTTTTATTTACCAAGACCCAGCAATCGTTTTCCATAACCTTGATCACTTCTGTCATGGCGAGTGCATTGACGTCAAAAGATACGATTCTGCGCGAGACGCCATTGACAATTTCTGATTTGACGGTTCTTTCACGTACCTGGATCTTGCGACCCAGCTCGATACCGACACTCCTGCCCAAAGAGATCCTGGCAACCTGGTGTGCACCTCGAGTTTCCAAAATATAACCTCTGATCTGAAAATAGGTCTGAACCAGTTGCTTGAGCTTTTTGTAGGAGCGGTCAGATTTTTGCGAATCGTAGTGGATATCTTGTTGGAGTACAACCTGCCCACTATCTGTGGTGAACACAGTTAAATTGATATTCGCCTTGAAGCGATCTACATTTTCTACCATTTTGCTCTCAATGATGGTGATCTGCATTTGAGAAACAAAAGTGGCATTAACAGAGGTGCCTAGCTGAATCGCATCAGCGATGTTGCTGGTCTGAAAGTGTTTGTTTTCATCTTCCGCAAGTAGTGCATCTGTTTGCTGCTGGGAGATGATTGAGAAGTTTCCATTTTTTTCAAAGGATGAATTGATGAAATGATTAATTTCTTTTAACCGGACTTCAGTGACGGTCTGATCCTTAAAAACAAGCAGTGGCAGAAGGATATAGGGGCGAAGCACCAGTTCATCTTCGAAGGGAGGATATTGGGACTCCAGCTTGTCTGCATCGAGGATCGGAAACGACAAGGGATCAACCTTCTTAGGTGCACAACCCGATAACAGGATAATGCAACAAAAAATCAGCATGAATGGAAGCAGTGCGGTGCGCATGAAAAATCGCATTTGACTCAATGATCGTTTCATTTGTGGCCTCCTTTAATGTGAATCAGAAAAGTTCATTTCAAATTGTGAAATATTTGTTTTTTTGGCGCGCGACATATTTCTTGATGGAAATGTTTCTGGGCAACAATATGGATATAAGGATTGTTCTAAAACGACAGAGCGTCTCACTTCTACGTTCTGAATGACGAACATTTGGGATCCCCTGAGAAATGCCAAAGTGATTAGATTATAACCGAATGGCGGCCGAAAATAAAGCCTGAGTTATCAGCCTGGGATTGGATTTATTCATCGATAATCTACCTGTCCTGGCTGAAAAGCACGCCAACCAGCAGACAGGATGTTATCAGCGGGGCTCGAAAATTATAACAGCATAAACAAAAATCCCATGATGATCGTAGGGATAAGGGCTCCCAGGAGAAGTCCCAGTGGAGAAAAACCATTGGAAAAGAATTTCTGTAGAATAGATAATCCGGCTGGGTTGGGTGCATTGGCTATGACAGTCAACCCCCCACCGGTGACCGCTCCGGCAACAACCGCGTATTTCATCGAATCCGTCAAATCCGGGACCAACGCGGCCAAATATGTAATGGCGGCGTTATCGTTAAAGGCAGTCAACACGGTTGCCCCAACCATCAAGGGAACCTCACTCAAGCTTCCCAGTATCGGGGCGATCCACCACTTCTGCAATCCGCCATGTATGACCAGCCCCGCTAGAAAAAATCCCACCAACAGCGCAGGTTTTAAGTTGGTTCGGTTTTGATGATGTGCTGTGGACTCCACAAATCCGAGGAAGCAGAGAAAACCGGCTATGAAAAGTGATGGATAGTGCGCAAATCTGACGGTCCAAATCATCAGTAGTACATGAACCAGTGTGACACCCATGGGAACTTTATCATCTCGCATATCCCATTTTATCAAGTGTCTTGATCCGTCCGACTCCTTTAGATCTTTCAATTGCCCAAATTCGTTCCTGAAGACGAAAAAATAGATCGTGTTGGCGATAAGAATCCCCAGAACTGCTTTCCAACCGAAATTTGAAAACATGAATCCCATACTCCAGCCCCATTTTCCTGCAACCATAAGTACAGGTGGTGCAGCAAAATGTGTCAGCGTTCCACCAACAGAAATATTGACAAATAAAAGACCGATTGTTGCGTAGGCAAAACGTTTGCTGGGCTCTCTCGCATAAAACTCTTTCGCTAGTATGAGTGCAGAAATAGTCATTGCTGCAGGCTCTGTTATTAAAGAACCCAGAATCGGTCCAACCGTTAGAATTGTGAACCACATTGCCGCTGAAGAGCCCCTGCCCAGCTTTGAAATAGCCTTCAGTGATTGCTCTGCAAATCGCATGATAGGCCGTGCTGCCGCTAAAGTCATGATAACGACCACAAACATCGGCTCAGTGTAGTTTATGGAGCTGAAGTAAGATATAGACGCATCCAGGCCGTAAAAGTAGGCAATTGACCAGAAAACCGGAAGTACCCAGAGACCAAAAACCACTTCGATTTCTCCAAAAAAATGAAACAATTGTGAGAGAAAGCTGACCTCTTCAAGGACATCACCGGTATATTGAATATCCTGCTTTTTCCGCCTCATTTTTTCTTTGTGCTTTTCCTGCAGATAGTGAGATACTTTTTGAAACTTACTGGCCATGAATGTATGGATAATTGCCCCTAAAAAAAGCAGTGTAACCATCAGGTTCAGAGGTTCCTGTTGAACCCGATGTGACAGAATTGCGCCGATATCACTCAAATGGCTGTCATTGTAGCTTGAAAGAGTTGGTGGGAAATTAATTTTCCCAGAGTGAGCTCCACTGGAAGCGATGAGTGTGATCGGCAGAATCATACTGATTAAGAAAATTGTAATCCAGTATCTCTTGCGTTTCATTCTTTATCCTCTCTAGAGTGTTTTTATGAGTTTGATAAATTCAGAAATAACAACAGGCTGCATGAACGGATGCTATTCGATGCCAAATTTGCTGTAATTTTATATCAGCAATATTTTGATGTTCCTCGAAAGTACCTTTAAAGTCAAATTCATTGCCCTTTTTTCTTCCCTGCCATTAGAAGATTGAAAAAAAATTAGGCGCACTGTTTTGTTGAGTCTTGCATAGAACTTCTATCTTTCCAATCATCGGTCATCAAAGTTGGAAGCTAGAGAATCGTACAAATTCCATGTTGAACGCAGACTGGTTTTTTCATGGCCAGATTGAGCACAAATAATTCAATATTTTTATGAAAGTCGATGCTATCTGGCGGAACCTATTTCGTGTGACCACAAGTTTTTAAGCTTGCCCTCAGACAAATGTTAATCCATACAAATCTTAGTGCGATGCATGTCGATAAATGTCGATGCAGGAGATCAGAATTGCTAAAAGTGGTCTACATTCTATCGCGACTGAACCTTGCTTACCATAAATTGATGTATAAATATAAATAGTTAATGACATACCCCCAATTGATAAATTGTGATTTCCATTTGCTTTAATCAGGTTATTTCAATAGACTCATTCTTTGTTAAACATAATCACTGAATTGAAAAAAGATTCAGATTTGCCCCATTCATTGACCCTGATGCCAAAAGAAATATTCATCGTTTTTATGAGTCGATCTTTTTCCTGTTTTCAACAGATCGGGTCCTTTTTCGATTAGAAACTGAATATTCTTGTTTGGTGAAGTGCACATAAATATATCTGATTTAAAACTATTGACATTCTTTTCAAGAGTACGTATGTTCACTTTAAAAGCTTTGAGATACTTAGGGATCGTTCAAAAATAACTTCATATAATCTATTTGCAAAAGCCCTAAAAAACACTGGACATTTTGCAAACAGAATTTGACAGCAACGTGTTTCCTTTTCATGAATGGGAAACACTTGACTAATTTTTGAGCCAACCCTTAGCGAAATTTCAATATCGAATTACTCGTTGATTCGATATATTCACAAGACTTATATTCGCATCCGCTCAGGCTCCTCCTAATATCAGGCTGCCTTCCCAGAAAGGTTGCGAATAATACTTAATCAGATCAATACATCAAACAATACCCGGTGTATTTTTTTTCATAGAATCTTAACCCAGGAGCCAAAATGTGGGATACAGAGAAAACGAAAGCAATCGAATCGGCACTGTCCCAAATTGACCGTCAATTTGGAAAGGGATCGGTGATGCGAATGAGCGACAAAGCAGCGCAGAACATACCTGTTGTTGGGAGTGGTATTATTGGATTGGATGTCGCTCTTGGGGCTGGGGGATTCCCTCTGGGCAGAGTTATCGAGGTCTTCGGCCCGGAATCCTCCGGGAAAACAACCCTGGCTTTGCACATCGTTTCTGAAGTCCAGAAATCCGGTGGCATCGCAGCTTTTGTTGATGCGGAACATGCACTCGATGTAGTGTATGCAAGAAATCTGGGTGTCAATATTGATGACCTCTTGATCTCACAACCTGATTACGGAGAGCAAGCTCTCGAAATTACCGATATTCTGGTCCGTAGTGGTGGCATTGATGTCATCGTGGTGGACTCGGTTGCTGCACTGGTACCCCGCGCTGAAATAAACGGTGAAATGGGGGATTCACATGTCGGTCTGCAGGCTCGACTCATGTCACAAGCGCTTAGAAAACTCACGGGAACCCTCTCCAAATCCAGATGCATGATTATTTTCATAAACCAGTTACGTCATAAAATTGGTGTCATGTACGGTAACCCAGAAGTGACTACTGGCGGGAATGCCCTTAAATTTTACTCCTCTGTACGAGTCGATATTCGCAGAATCAGTGATATCAAACAAGGTGATAACGTATTGGGAACCAGGACCCGAATCAAAATTGTGAAAAACAAGGTTGCGCCCCCTTTCAAAATTATCGAGGTCGATATCATGTTTGGTGAAGGTATTTCAAAAATCGGCTCCCTCCTTGACCTTGCCGTCGATGGCGACATTGTTAAAAAAAGTGGCAGCTGGTACTCATATAACGATGAAAGACTGGGGCAGGGAAGAGAAAATTCCAAAGAATTCCTGTTGGAAAACCCTGATGTTGCCAAGAATATAGATCAACAGGTAAGAGAACACTTTAAAATCCCATTTGAAGATGCAAATGCTCAAAAGGAGAGCAAAGCTGCAGATAAAAAACCTGAAAAAGTCAAAAAAGACTGACCTGATACCCTGTTATCCGACTTTGTCGTTTTTTACTTGATCTTATAAAATCGGGAAGTTATATTAAAAGTTCAATTTAGCACTCAACCCGGTTGAGTGCTACTAGTCGTAGAATAGATATCTGTGATCTGCGGATTTGTTGACACAGAGGTCTATTTAAGTATTCATTTGACCAATAAAATAACCTTCCACAAGAGGAGTTTTAATATGAAAATCAGACCATTACATGACCGCGTGATTGTAAGACGCAACGATGCTGAGACCAAGACCGCAAGTGGCATTATAATTCCAGATACAGCAAAAGAAAAGCCTCAGGAAGGCGAGATAGTCGCTGCAGGTTCAGGAATTCGCAAAGATGACGGTACTGTCCTGCCGTTGGATGTGAAAACAGGAGACAGGGTACTTTTCGGAAAATATGCCGGTACTGAAATTAAGATTGACGGCGAAGAGCTACTGATGATGAAAGAAGACGATATTCTGGGCGTTATTGAATAACAGATATTATCGAAATTATATCTTTAATTAAAGTTTAAGCCGGGTTTTTTAAAATCATGAATTATCCGGAGTTTCTGCATTAAATCTATTACACAGGATTAAAAAAATGGCTAAACAAATAGTATTTGGGGAACAGAATCGTGGCGAAATGCTGAAAGGCATTAACCAGTTGGCCGATGTTGTTAAAGTGACCTTGGGTCCGAAGGGACGGAATGTTCTGATAGAGAAATCCTTCGGCGCACCTTTGATCACAAAGGATGGCGTAACTGTCGCAAAAGAAATTGAATTGGATGACAAAGTTCAAAATATGGGTGCTCAGATGGTGAAGGAAGTTGCCAGCAAGACTTCTGATATCGCTGGTGATGGCACGACCACTGCTACGGTACTTGCTCAGGCGATCTTTCGTGAAGGCGTGAAGAATGTAGCAGCTGGTTCAAATCCAATGGATTTGAAAAGAGGAATCGATACAGCTGTCAAAGCGGCAGTGGATTATCTGGCAGAAATCTCAAAACCTGTAGCTGACAGTAAAGAGATTGCTCAGGTTGGAACCATTTCAGCCAACAGTGATACCACTATTGGTACAATCATTTCAGACGCAATGGATAAGGTGGGCAAAGATGGTGTGATCACCGTTGAGGAAGCCAAAGGTCTGGAGACGACTCTTGATGTTGTTGAGGGGATGCAATTCGATCGGGGCTACCTGTCACCTTATTTTGTAACAGATTCTGACAAGATGGAAACAATCCTGAAGGATCCGTACATTATTCTGGTAGAGAAAAAAGTCAGTAACATGAAGGATGTTCTGGGTGTTTTGGAACAGATTGCCAAAGAGGGCAAGCCTTTCCTGATTATTGCTGAAGATGTCGATGGCGAAGCCCTGGCGACTCTGGTTGTGAACAAGCTGCGAGGAACGTTACAGTGCTGTGCTGTTAAAGCTCCGGGGTTTGGTGATCGACGTAAAGCCATGCTGGAAGATATTGCCACACTGACTGGTGGTGAAGTTGTTTCAGAGGATCGGGGAATGAAATCAGAAGATTTGACACTCTCTCAGTTGGGGACAGCAAAAACAGTGACTATCGATAAAGATAACACAATTATCGTAGATGGTGCAGGTTCCAACGATGATATCAAAGCCAGAGTCAATCAGATTCGTGCTCAAATCGAGGAAACCACCTCAGATTACGATCGTGAAAAGCTGCAGGAACGTCTGGCCAAATTGGTCGGTGGTGTTGCGATCATCAATGTGGGTGCTGCGACTGAAATTGAAATGAAAGAGAAAAAAGCCAGAGTTGAAGATGCGCTGCATGCAACACGTGCTGCTGTTGAAGAAGGAATTGTAGCTGGCGGTGGTATTGCGTTGGTTCGGGCACAAAAAGTTGTCGAGTCGGTGATTGAAAAACTCGAAGGCGATCAAAAAATTGGGGCTGCCATTGTGGTGAAGGCCCTTGAAGAGCCTTTAAGGCAGATTGTTAACAACACTGGACTTGAAGGTGCTGTTGTAGTTAACAAAGTTAAAGAGATGGAAGGAAACAACGGGTTTGATGCTCGTACAGAAGAGTATTGTGATTTAGTGCAGGCCGGTATTATTGATCCGACCAAAGTGACTCGTAATGCGCTGCAGAACGCTTCATCCGTATCTGGGTTGCTTGTAACAACTGAAGCATCTATCAGTGATAAGCCTTCTGAGTCCGGTGACGCTGGTATGCCTCCAATGGGCGGTGGCGGAATGGGCGGAATGGGTGGAATGGGTGGTGGAATGCCCGGTATGATGTAATTATATCCAATGCCAAGAATAAAAAAGCCGGCTTTATGCCGGCTTTTT
>JABGPJ010000094.1 GCA_018645005.1 Deltaproteobacteria bacterium
CAGGTTTTATCGTTCAACTTTTGTTCTGCAAAAACCTAACCGGACATTGCTGAGTTTGATTAAATTTATTGAGTTCAATATTATCTGAGAATGGTAGAACTAACAATATGTTTTACTGAATAGTTTGAATGTAAGAAAACAGATGATTATGTAAATTAGACTGTTAGAGTTGGTTTTGACGCGAGAACAACGGTTGCTGATAAATCCGATAAAAAAGTTGTTCCCCATCCAAAAAGGACTCGTGACACAGCCGAGAAACGAATTTTGTCATTTAATGTTAAACGTTTTCATTATCAACGACTCAAATAAGGAAGCGGGAATTAACCGTTTGACGAAAACTGCAAATGTTTGCATAAACATGCCTACTGTGTACCTTAATTTTGGTTGAGGATTTTTGATAATTCTTTCGATCAGCAAAACCAGTTTTTCAGGTGAAGGTCCATTTCGTTCACCTGATTCCATCACAGCCAGGGCGTGTTTAAAGTTTTCTGAGTAGACCGGGTTTTTCAAAACCTTTTCGGCTGTGATCCTGTTATCTGTAAAGCCTGTGTTAAAATCCCCGGGTTCGACCAATACAGCTTGAATACCAAATTGTTTGATCTCCATCCTTAAAGATTCTATCAAACCTTCCAAAGCAAATTTAGATGCACTGTAGGCTCCCTGGAATGGGACCGACATCAGCCCGGCTATGGAGCCGATGGTGATGAGATGTCCAAAACCCTGTTTTCTCATTTGAGGGAGTACGGACTGGCAGATTCGAATGACGCCAAAAAAGTTTGTTTCAAATTGCTGTTTGAATTCTTCAATTGAACAGTCTTCAATGGCCCCCACAATACCGAATCCGGCGTTATTAATGACCACATCAATATTCTTTTCCTGCTGTAGAATAAATTCAATACATTGATTCACGGATCCCTGATCACATACATCCATCGGTATCATTTTGAATCCCGGGGATGCGCTGTGTTCAGTAGTTTCAAAATCCGCCTTGCGGCTGGTACCGTAAACTCGGTAATCTCTTTTACTTAAATAGTCGGCACATGCCTTTCCGAAACCGGAAGAAGCTCCGGTGATCAAAATCACACAATCTTTGGGTGGCTTTTTCATAGCACTGTTTTTTTGTTAGATATCCAGATATTTTTTGGCAGGAATTTGATACTTGTGGCACCAATCGCAAAACGTCCAAGATTAGCAAGTATCATGGCCAAAAGACTGAATGCCAGTAAAGCTGATTCATGGTTAACCTGGCTGCTGGTATTTTCAATGATTGGGGCAATCAGCCAGATCATGGCAGCCTGACCTGTTCCCATGCCCATGACAGAAATAGGAATCGATTCAATCAGCCTCACAATTGGAAACAGAGCAATTAAATATAGAAAGGAGACGTTTAGACCGAAAACGGCCAGCGCACCGTAAACTAAAACGATATCACAGATAAAAAAGCTTAAAATTTTCAACATCATGAACTTAAGGTACGTTAACGGTGCCGCATTTCTAAATGTAAACAATATTTCATTTTTTTTAAGGCGTTTAAATCCTTTGGAACGAGGTAAGAGCAAATTAAAAAAACAAATCGTGAAGACAAAAAAAAGCCATGATATAACTATCATTCGTACAAAATTGCCTTGTTCGGATATCTCGAAAAAACTCACCAGGTTGACGCCCGGCAGCCAGAAAGCCCCTACAAGGCAATAAAACAGAATCATGTAGTAATCCAGATAGAAACTGAAGATCACCACCGAACTCGCTCGAGAAATCGAGATTTTTTTCCAACGATTCATCAGAAAAGCCAAACTTCCCATACCGGCGAAGTAGTTCATTATCCAGACAAGAATTGCCGATCCTCGAACTGGCAACAGCTCATGATACGTCACCTGGGTGCCAAAATCCTGAAACAGGAGAGTAAAAACGAAGGTGTCCCACAGAAAATAGATGGCAACAGCCATGATAATGATCGGCGTGAATTTCCAAAGATTGACATAGGTGATAGCCTGGAGGACTTCATTAATCGGAATACGCTTAAACAGGAATATGAAAATTCCAATGGTGACAATCCAGGGCAGGCCTTTTTGAAGTATACCGGTCAACTTGATTTTGCTACTCGATTTGTCCATCAATCTCCATATGAAACTTCAAATCTTCTCTCGCAGTTCAGGGCATAAATCAGATCTATTTTTATTTAAAAAGCTTTTTACTCGATGGATCAAACCCAAATCCAGGATCATTTACACATTAATGAATAGACCCTGGCTTTTTGGAATTTTTCAACACTTAGGGATCGTTCAAAAATAACTTCACATAATCTATTTGCAAAAGTCCTAAAAACACTGGACATTTTTCAAACAGAATGTGACAGCAACGTGTTTCTTTTTCAGGCAACGTGTTTCTTTAACGCCAATGAGAAACACTTGATTAATGAGAAATACTCGATTAATGAGAAACACTCAACTAATTTTTTAGCCGATCCCTAAGTGTTTTTTTTTAAAAAATTAGGGTATTTCACTGATTGTGAAATTTGTGTTGAACTGCGATAACGTATCAAGATGGAACTTTCTCTATAAACCAGCCCTGATTCAAATTCACTCTCTGAAATGACTGGACATCAGTTCTTAATGGTAACACTGGCATCGAACGTAAGGGATCGTTCAAAAATAACTCTACATAATCTGTTTTCAAAAGTCCTAAAAACACTGGACATTTTGCAAACAGAATGTGACCGCAACGTGTTTCTTTTTCAGGCGACGTGTTTCTTTAACGCCAATGAGAAACACTTGACTAATGGGAAACACTTGACTAATTTTTGAGCCAACCCTAAGTCCTTTATTACAATAATAGTCATACCAGATTATCATGATTCAATCCGATATTTGACATCAGCAAACGCCTATGAAAGACATGAGATCAAAATTGAAAATGCTATTGCTGGCAGTATTCTGGGTTATGTTCGGATTCCTTTCAACCGGCGTGGCAGATGAATTTACCCAACCAATTGCATTCAGCCATAAAACTCACGCCGGTACCAATGAAATTCCCTGTGAGTTTTGTCATACCTATGCCAGACGGTCGATAAATTCCGGGGCACCTTCGGTTGAAAGTTGTATTGGATGTCATTCGGTTGTCGAGGGTGCCAAAGACGATCAGAAGGAAGAGATCAAAAAAGCGATTCAATATTGGGAAAAACGACAACCAATTCCGTGGAAAAAAATACACGATGTCCCGGACTTTGTTCACTTTTCTCATAAACGACACATAAAAGTTGGGTTTGACTGTACCGAGTGTCATGGCGATATCGCTCAAATTGATGTGATTTCAATGAAGATCATGTTTGCCGATTTGAGCATGGGGTGGTGTATGCAGTGCCACACCAAAAACCACCCTGTTGTAAAAGGACAAGTATCCGGACCGATAAGGCAGACCAGGGGCGGCGCAATTGTCCCTGGGAGTGTCAATCAAACACCAGATGGGTCACTGTTGGGATCCAAAGACTGCTATGTCTGTCACAAATAGCCAAAGGAAGGGATGAAGAATAATATCAACCGCCGCAACTTCTTTAAATTATCAGCCATTGGCAGTGCGACTGTCGCTGCTACCGGCTGCAGCCCTGATCCCGTAGAAGAATTAATCCCGCTGCTGGTTCCTCCCTACGAATATGTTCCCGGCGAATCCATTCATTATGCGACCACTTGTCAGGAGTGCACTGCGGCCTGCGGTCTGGTCATCAGGACCCGCGAAGGGAGGGCGATCAAGGCTGAAGGGAATCCTGAAAATCCGTTAAATCGAGGACGGCTTTGTGCACAGGGACAGGCGATCCTGCAGGGCTTATACAGTCCGTCACGAGCGAAAGCCCCTACGTCTGGAAAAGATGCCGCCAGGCGGGCTGTCATTTGGGCAGATGGTCAGAAAATCCTTGTTGATAAGCTTGTTGCGGCCAGGGACAAAGGCGGAAAAAATATTCTGTATATCGGACTGCCAAGAAGTGGCACTTTCCAAACCTTGTTGCAGCAATGGCTGCAGTTGTTTGGAGACGGAACAGCCATACAATATGATTTAAATCCGGTGAACAGCTTGAAAACAGCCAACCAGCTCAGTTTCGGTCGCAAAGAGATCCCTCATTTTGCCATGGATCAGGCGGAGGTACTGCTCAGTTTCGGTGCCGATTTCATGGAAAGCTGGTTAAACCCGATGCAGCTGACGCGGAGTTACACTCAGATGCATTCCGGGATGAAGAAATCCAAAGGGAAATTCATTTATGTTTCTCCTTACATGTCATTGACCGGCTCCAATGCGGATGAATGGGTATCTTGTCCCTCCGGACAGGAATATGTCATTGCACTTGCTCTCAGTCGCATGCTTCTGGCTGAAGCGGCTCATCTGAATCCACAGGAAAAAACCCAACTCCAGATATATCTGGAAGGGTTCTCGATTGAAAAAACGGCTGAGATGACTGGCATTTCAGCCGTTCAACTGCAAGCTCTGGCGGAAGCCTTCAAGCGCGCGGGAAAAAGTCTGGCGATCGCAGGGGGCAACAGCAGTGCAGGTAAGGATGCAACCCGGTTGCAGATAGCGGTCAATATCCTCAACTATGTGGCCGGTAACATCGGGAAAACAGTCTTGTTTGGTGCGGACTATCAACTGGGCGGGGACAGTCTGGAGCAGATCGAATCTGCCGTTAAGGCAATGAATGAGGGTCGATACGAAGTTGTCATCATCGAAAATGTCAACCCGATTTTTACGCTTCCGGCTGAATCAGGGTTTAATCAGGCCCTGAGTAAAGTCCCCTGGGTTGTCTCCTTTTCGACTGAGAATGATGAAACTTCAGCTTTAGCCGATCAGCATCTGCCGGTGTCTCATTTTCTGGAGAGCTGGGGTGATGCTGCTCCCAGAAGTGGATTGGTATCTCTGCAACAGCCAACAATGTCAGTCGTTCCCGCTTTTGATACGCTTGAGATTGGCGATCTGCTGCTGCAAACTGCCCGGCTGACTGGTGAAACCCCTTTTGCCGCAGTTTCTTATCAGCAATACCTGCAGGAATCCTGGAGATCCAAGCATTCTCAAAGCGCCAGTCAACTGGATTTTAAACAGTTTTGGAAACAGTCATTACAGCGTGGCGGCGTATACGGAGATTTTCAACCGGCCCAGGTAACTCTCCAGGGTGGGGTCTATTCAGTAAAGCCTGAAATAAGCAAACATGCAGACAACAGCCTCACCCTCCTGGCTGTTAATTCGAGTCTTCATAATGCTAATTCCAGAGGTGGTAATAAAACCTGGCTGCTGGAAATACCCCACCCCATCACCCAGGTTGTCTGGGACTCCTGGATCGAGATTCATCCTGAAACTGCCATCAAACTCGGAATTCGCCATGGAGAGCTGGTCAAGGTCAGTACCCAGAACGATAGTGTGGAACTGGCAGCCTGGCTTTTTTACGGTTTAGATCGGGATACAGTTGCCATCCCGGCCGGTCTCGGCAGAAAGGTGGCGTTTCCCGGATATCGAAGCAGTCGTGGTAGAGCAAAGTTCTTGCCGGTCCTGGAAAGCGCGGCTGATTTGAAAATTCAGTATAAAACAGTCGGCTATAATGTAATGAACCTGCTCTCCTGGGCGAGGGACCAGCAATCCGGGGACTTTGCCTTTGCAGGTGAAAAAGTCACGCTGCAGCGAACCGGCAGAAAATCGGATCTGGTCACGCTGGACGGACAGTATCGGCAGGATATCAAAAGCCGGAAAACGGAGGATAAAAGCGGATTTGGTGACCGCAGCCAGAAAGAGCGGGGATTCGTCCAGATCGTATCTACAGATGGGGCTCCTTCCCCATTTGAAGCTGAGCATCATCAATTGAGAAAAAGGCATTATACACTCAATCGGAAAGATAAATCCAGTTTCTACGATCCGCTGGACGAAAACGTTCGTCAGCATGTCCAAATGGCCGGCAAGGAGACACCTGGATATCATGATCCGTATAAATGGGAGATGATTATCGATCTGGATCGCTGCACCGGATGTTCAGCCTGTGTGGTTGCCTGCTACGCGGAAAACAATATTCCTCTGGTGGGAAAGAACGGTATTGCGGTGGGTAGAGAGATGTCGTGGCTTCGGATCGAGCGGTATATTGAGTATAATTCCCAGACTCAGAAACCGGAGATCTATTACACCCCTGAGATGTGCCAACAGTGTGATAACGCAGGTTGTGAACCTGTCTGTCCGGTTTATGCCACCTATCAGACACCGGATGGGCTGAACGCTATGATTTATAACCGCTGTGTCGGTACGCGTTACTGTTCCAACAACTGCGCCTATAAACAGCGACGTTTCAACTACCGAACCTATCAGTTTCCAAGCCCTCTGCACATGCAGCTGAATCCGGCTGTTTCTGTGCGGGATAAAGGGGTGATGGAAAAATGCACTTTTTGCCAGCATCGAATTCGAGAGATGAAGGATATTGCCAAAGACCAGGGTAGGAACATCTACGATGGCGAAATCCAGACCGCTTGTCAGCAGTCGTGTCCTGCTGATGCCATCACTTTTGGAAACATTAAGGATAAGAACAGCCGGGTCAGGCAGCATAAATCCACCACGAAGCGTGGGTATACCCAATTGCCTGAAATTAATTTTCAGCCGGCGATCACCTATTTGAAGAAAGTAAATCACAATAATCGCAAAGCATAGGAGGTTCCTTGAGTCAAATCTCGTATGGCACCATTAACGACAGGGTGGTTCAATCCATGGAGCCTCCAGGAAGGCCATGGCTGGTGAGTATGGTGTTGGTGCTGAGTGCGCTGTCCATGGGTGTTTTTGCCTGGAGCTATCAACTCAGGCAGGGTTTGGAGTATAGCGGAATCAGCCATCCGATTGCCTGGGGCGTCTATATCACCAATTTTGTTTTCTGGATCGGAATCGGCCATGCGGGGACGCTGATCTCAGCGGTGCTCTATCTGGTACGCGCTCCCTTTCGGAACTCGATCTATCGGGCCTCTGAAGCCATGACGGTCTTTGCGGTGATGACGGCTGGACTGTTTCCGGTGATTCATCTGGGTCGCGCCTGGTTTGCCTATTGGTTGCTTCCGTATCCCAACCAGCGTGAGCTGTGGGTGAATTTTAAGTCTCCTCTGTTGTGGGATGTTTTTGCTATCTCGACTTACATGTCGGTCTCCATCGCCTTTTTCATTCTGGGGTTGATTCCGGACCTGGCCGCCATCAGGGATGAATCCAAAGGTCCGAAACGGTTTTTTTACAAGATGGCCTCCCTGGGATTTCGTGGAACCAACCATCAATGGTTGCACTACATGAGAGGATATCTACTCTTTGCCGCCATCGCCACACCGCTGGTGTTTTCTGTCCATTCGATCGTGTCATGGGATTTTGCCATGGCCAGTGTTCCAGGTTGGCATTCAACCATTTTTGCCCCTTATTTTGTTGCAGGCGCTATCTTCTCGGGTTGCGCCATGGTCCTGACCATCATGATTCCCTTAAGAAAAGCCTTTCCGGGGTTTTCGGAGATCATACAGGTGAAGCACCTGGAGAGCATGGGTAAAATGATTGTTTTTACCAGCTTGATCGTGACCTATTCATACGCCGTTGAGTTTTTTATCGCCTATTACAGCGGGGCAAGATATGAGAGAGCACTGTTCTGGTTTAGACCTTTTGGGGAGATGAGGGTATTTTTCTGGTTGATGATCTTTTGTAATTGCCTCGTCCCGCTGCCTTTATTCATTAAAAAATTCAGAACCAGTATCCCGGCGCTATTCATCATTTCGATACTGGTCAATGTCGGTATGTGGCTGGAACGGTTTAACATCGTCGGGACTTCCCTGGCACATGAGTACGATCCCTTTGCCTGGGGCAGCTATCAATTTGAATGGGTTGAAATCTGGATAACGATTGGCAGTTTTGGTTGGTTTTTCATGTGGTTTTTTATTTTTGTGAAGATCATGCCCTCGATTGCTGTGGCTGAAATGAAAGAAACGCTGCCACCTCCTTTCAGGAATAAGAGATGAAACAGAAATTTTGCGGAGTCTGGGCAACTTACGAATTTTTAGACGATACCTGCGAGACCATCAAAGAGCTGAGGAATTCAGGTTTCAATAAAATCACGACCCATGCTCCCTGCCCGAGGCATGAAATTGATCATGCCCTGGGCGATCCCCAAAGCAGGGTTCCTTTTTTTACACTGGCCGGGGCATTTGTTGGTTTCGGACTGGCGATTCTGATTATCTATAAAATGACGTTAAGTTGGATCCTGCCGGTATCCGGAAAACCGGTCATTTCAATCCCGATTATGGGGCCGATTGCCTTCGAACTCTCTGTGCTGCTCTCCATATTTTTTACTGCCGGGGCTATTGTGCTGCTGATTTTAAAAGATACGTTGCGCCACCCGGGACCCATCAGTAAAAAATATAAGGATTACAACCGGTTTATGAGAGACCGGTTTGGGGTTGTGGTTGCTTGTGAAGAAAATCAATTGTCAGCCATTGAAAGCATCATGAAAAAATATCAGGCGGAGGAGGTCAATAGTGAAACGTAAATTCCTGTTTCTCCTGGGTCTGTTTCTTTTGATGGTGACTTTAAACCTGACGGCCAGATCGACCCTGTTCACCCTGATTACTGACATGTTCAACCAGGTCAGTCTTAAACCTCAGGAGCGTGGGAGCATGGGCACTTTCCCGATAGGAACCGTTTCGGTCGATGGCAGGGTCAATGAAGATCCGGCGGATCGATTCAGCTGGATGGAACAGGAGATTATCGAGGAGACAGCAACCAAAAATCCAAATGCTCCTGTCCCGGAGTCACTGGCCAACGGAAAATTGAAGTTTGATACCTATTGCCTGGTTTGCCACGGCGATACCGATGCCATCAATAAGGCCGGTTTTGCAGCGACCAAGATCAACGATCTGGGAATGATTGCCCCGGCTGTAATTTCGCTGACGCCATTTTTTACCGATGGGTATATCTTTCATAAGGCGAAATATGGGGGGGCGGTCATGCCTGCCCTGGGGTATGCCACCACAGCAACTGATCGGTGGGATATTGTCAACTATATTCGCACTTTGGAGAAGACGCCATGAGTAGATACGATGAAATGAAGGCTCTGCTTGAAGCGGTCCAATTCAACCTGAATCCGAAATCCAGGGGGAGCTTAAGAATATTGACTGCGCTGGGGGTCGTCGCTTTCGTTGTGGGATTGATTGGCGGATATCACCAGCAGGTCTGGCAGGCGCTGCTGGTGAACACGATGTTCTTTGGTGGGATTGCGCTCGGTGGTGTCATATTCTCTGTTATCTTTACGATTACCAGTGCACAGTGGGGCAGACCGATAAAAAGGCTGGCTGAGGCGATGGCCAGTTTCATTCCGGTCAGTGTAATGCTTTTGATGCTGCTGTTTTTTGGGATGGACTATTTCTTTGAATGGGTAGATCCCCAGCGAGTGATACACGCGAAAGCAGGGTGGTTGAATGCCCCGTTTTTCATCATTCGCAATCTCTTCATGATGGGCCTGACTGTTATTATCATCTGGATTTATCTCAAAGCGGTGCTCCGGCCGGATGTTGGTATGGCTAAGAAACTGACCGATTATAGTAACGCTTTTGCAGACAGACTCGTAAAAAACTATACATCTCAAAAAACAGAAGAAGCCAGATCTGCCCAGACGGCGAAAAGACTGGCCCCTGTTCTGGGACTGGCGTTTGCTGCCCTGTGCACCCTGCAGGCCTTCGATTGGATGATGTCGATCGATCAGGAGTGGTTCAGCACGATGTTTGGTGTGCAGTACGCCATATCCAATCTGATCGGTGCCGCCGCTGCTTTGATGATTATTTCGGGAATTGTGCGGGAAAAATTTGGACTTGAGGCGTATATCACCATCGATCGCTACCACGATCTATCCAAACTCACATTCGCCGCTTGTGCCATGTGGACCTATATGGTTTTTTCCCAGGTGCTCGTGATCTGGTACAGTAACCTGCCCGAAGAGACCCCGTATCTGATCTTGCGCATGCAGTCAGTGGAGTGGGGCTGGATGTTCTGGCTGATCCTGGTTGTTTTGTTCATTGTGCCCTTTTTTGGTCTGATGAGTCGAACCGCCTGTAACTCTATCTGGTTTTCCAGATGGGTGGCTGTGGAGATCCTGGTGGGACTCTGGCTGGAAAAATATTTTCTGATCCTGCCCTCCATCCAGGAAAACAATATTGATAAAGGAATCCTTGCAGCAGGGAGAGGGCTCCCGGGTTTGAGCCTGAATATATTCGATCTCGCTATCACCCTGGGATTTCTGGGAACCTTTCTGCTCTGCTACATCTGGTTTCTGCAAAGGGTTCCCATGGTACCGATTTCAGATCAATTGTTTTTCAAAAAATCACTAGACCACTAGGAGCGTTTAAAATGCTTGATTTTATTTTCCCCGTTCTGGCCTGGTTTGTTTGTATTGCTTTACTATCAGTGCCAGGATTGTGGGGCGGACTATTTACACTGACGTTGCTGGGACATCTGACCCAGTTTTTATTTAAGAAGAAATCGATTGCGGTTGATCGGAATTAAGGGTCGGCTCAAAAATTACTTGGCATTCTGTCGGCAAAATGTCCAGTCTTTTGGGGGCTTTTGCGGACAGATTATGTAAAGTTATTTTTGTACGATCCCTAAAACCTTTTTTTCATTCCGCTGGAGTGATGAGCCAGTTTGGGATGATTTTTCGCCGGGTGTCACGGTGTGGCAAAAGTGAAGCCCCGGGTAATAAGATTTTGTTAAACCTTAAAAGGGAGGATCAAATGTTTAACAAATTGAAAAGTACGGTTCAACTTGTTCTTTTCAGCATGGTTTTTGTGGGACTCGCTTCTGTCGGGTTCGCACAATCTCTGCAGGAAGTGATGAAGGAGAGAGGCTTATCTCAACAGGATTTACTGGCTGCAGCGAAGACCTTTCATCCGTCAGGAAAAAAAGATGATTACGTCGTCTTTTCATCCGGCGGACAATCCGGGCAGGTGATTGTTTACGGCGTGCCTTCCATGCGGATTATGAAATATATCGCCGTTTTCACACCAGAGCCCTGGCAGGGGTATGGATATGCTGATGTAGAGAGCACCCGGATCCTGGAAGAAGGATATATACGGGGCAAAAAAATCACCTGGGGGGATACCCATCATCCTGCCATTTCAGAGACAAATGGCGAATATGATGGGCAGTATCTGTTTATCAACGATAAAGCCAACCCGCGGATTGCTGTTATCGATCTGAAAACTTTCTCCACCACTCAGATTGTGGTGAATCCGATTATGAAGAGTGAACACGGTGGTGCTTTCGTGACGCCGAATACAGAATATATCCTGGAAGCGTCTCAATACGCGGCACCTTACGAGAATAAGTACGTCCCCCTGGAAGAATTCAATGACAAGTACCGCGGGGCGATGACTTTCTGGAAATTCAGCCGCAAGAAGGGCAAGATTCAAAAAAACAAATCTTTTTCTGTTGAATTGCCCCCTTACTGGCAGGATCTGTCCGATTCCGGCAAGCTTGAAAGTAAAGGCTGGGTTTTCACCAACTCGTTTAATTCCGAACGGTATATCGGTGGATTCGGTAAAAGCAATATCAAAAAGTGGAGTAACCGTCTGCCCCATGAGGCAGGAGTCTCATCAAAAGATACGGACTACCTGCACATGATCCATCTGGAGACTGCCAAAAAGCTTTTTAAGCAGGGTAAATTCAAGAAGTTCAACGGGCATGCTGTGATCAGCATCAAAGAGATGGTAAAGAACAATGCGCTTTTCCTGATTCCCGAGCCTAAAAGTCCCCATGGCGTTATGATCGATCCGAGTGGTCGTTATATCACCGTTTCCGGAAAGCTGGATACCCATGTGTCTGTATATGACATCAGAAAAATGACAGCTTTGATCAAGAAAAAGGAATTTGCCAGCACAGATTCATATGGAATTCCAATTCTCAGTATGACCAAGTCGTTGCACGGACAGGTCGAACTGGGATTGGGACCTTTGCATACACAGTATGACAAGGCCAAAGGCATTGCGTATACCTCACTTTACGTTGACTCGGCGATTGCCAGATGGGATTTTCTGAAATTGAAGCTGATCGAAAAGATCCCCATCAATTACAATGTCGGTCACCTGGTTTCTGCAGAAGGTGATACCGTTTCTCCAGATGGTAAATATCTGATCGCGTTGAACAAGCTGGCCATCGATCGTTTTATCCAGGTGGGCCCGCTGCATCCCCAGAACCATCAGCTGATTGATATTACGCCGGGCAGAAAGATGCAGCTTTTGTATGACATGCCTTTGCCGTTGGGAGAGCCCCACTATGCCGTGATGATGAAAGCGGATAAATTGAAGACCATCAAGCGGTTCAAGAAAAAGTGGTTTAAACATAGAGTAAAACCAGGCAGAGAAAAGGTGACACGCAAAGGGAATCAGGTCACGGTCCACTCGACCCTGATTCGAAGTCATTTCAGCCCTGAAGTCATCGAAGTAAAACTCGGTGATGAGATCACCTGGCATGTAACAAACCTGGAACGAGCGCAGGATGAAACCCACGGTTTCTCAATTGGCGTCTATAATGTCAATGGGAGTCTGGAACCGGGCGAAACCAATACCTTTAAATTCAAAGCCGATCGGGAAGGTGTATTTCCGTTTTACTGCACAGAATTCTGTTCAGCGCTGCATCTCGAAATGATGGGATATTTGCTTGTCAAACCATAACGTTATCGAATCGAAAATAACTCCGCTGGGGGGCAAAGGCCCCACAGCGGAGAAGGTTGATAGATGATAACCATTTAACAATATGAAAAAGAGGAATTCATATGAAAAGGTTAAATAAGAAGCTGGTATCCTTATTTATTGCGCTGATGGTGACCCTCAGCATGGCAGGGGTTGGCGCTGCCGCGGGCTATAAGGATGACTATAACGCCAAAGTGAAACAGAATAATGCCACAATTGGTGTCATTGCGGGTGTCATAAACTATGTCTGTCCCAGATTGGTACCGGACAGTACCAATATCTGCAAGCCGAAAGACCCTGTAGGATCAGCAGTAGGGGTCCAGAAATATATGGAAAAAAATTGGGACAGAGAAGAAGATGATATTGAAGATGCTGAGATGCCTGCAGGATTGAAGAATAAAACTGCCGCTTTGCAATTCTGGGACGCGGTGGAGCAGTTCAAGCTGCACTATGGGTACCGTGCTACAGCCAAAAAACTGGCTGGGCAGGGCAACTGGGAAGAAGCCTTTCTGAACGAAGAGATGGCATTCCAATATCTGGTGAAGTGCGCCAGCAGAGGTATATTTTCTAAAAAACTCGTAGATGGAGAATAGAGCTTAATCTGTTTTGCCTGTCAGAGTGCTGTTTTTTTTACAGCTCTGGTGGGCAGGATTGAAAAGAAGCACATTGAAAGTTAGGACGCTGGCAAAAACGAGTTTGTTTTGATATCATCAGCCGTATATTTGCGTGAATCGGTTCTTTCTGGCTGATTTTCGAAAATTTCGGATTGAGGCAGACAACTTAGGGTCGGCTCAAAAATTAATTGGCATTCTGTCAGCAAAATGTCCAGTCTTTATGGGACTTTTGCGGACAGCTTATGCCAGGTTATTTTTGTACGATCCCTAAGTCACTAATACTGAAAATTATAAAGGATCTCAATGGGTAATAAGGTCATGGTCTCATTGCTGGTGATGCCACTCTTCTTTTTAATCCAGTCAACCGGATTTGCGGTAGATGGAGAGGCACTGTTTGTCAAACTGACTTGTCCGACCTGCCATGGCCAGCAGGGGAAAGGTATGTTTCGAGATAAAACCAAGGCCCGCTACCGCCTCAAGAAGAGATACAGGAAAAAGTTGAAAGAAGTGGGAGTCCCAGCCAGTATTATCAAGAAGCTGAAACCTCTGTATAAAAAGAAATTTAAAAAAGAAGAAAAATTTATCACAGCCGTTACAGAGATATTAGGCCAGAAGATTACCAGGCAGTACCGCGAGAAACTGATCGCAGGTGCAGGGAAAGTGAGTTATCGCAAGGGTGACCCCATCAAGGGATTTGAAAATTACCCGAAGCTGGCCGGCAATAAAAAAATCTACCTCTACACCCAGATGAAAGATATCCTGGAAGGAAGACGGGTAAATGGCAATACCAAGGCTATGCTGGGTGTCAAGCCTTTCCTGGATGCCAATAAAGTTAAAGATAATGATTTTAAGGCAATCGCTGAGTATTTGTCCAAGGTGAAGTAAATGTGTCTTATACCAAATCGGGCTCTATAAAGGCATTCTTTTAATCCCTCCTGACTGGAAGAACGCATGCTGACCGGTTTTACGTTGTAGCAGGCACATGAAGCTAATAATCGTATAAAATGGAAAACATATGAAAATAACAAACGGTGGAGTGATAAATAGAGCGATTCTGGGACTGTTGGTTCTTTTTTTAACAGCCCTGATAATGCCCTCCTCGATTACAGCCGCTGGTGCCGCGAAGTGGGGCACAAGTGAGAGGGAAGCATTGGATGCGCTGACATTGGAAGGGGATGTAGAAGAAGGCGAAGAGGTTTATGAAATTTGCTCAGCCTGCCATTTACCGACCGGATGGGGCGATCCTCCAGGTACATTTCCACAACTGGCGGGACAGCATGCGACCGTTCTGATAAAACAGATCGCAGATATCCGGGCCGGAAATCGCGACAATCCGACGATGTACCCCTTTGCTATCCAGATTGAAGGAGCACAGGAATTGGCTGATGCGTCGGCTTATATGCAGACATTGAAAATGAACCCCAATCCTTTGCGTGGACCTGCAGGACCGTCTTTTTTACTGAGTAATCTAAGGAAAGACCTTTCTGATCACTCCCTTGATGGCCTTGAGAAAATTGTGGGGGGTGCTGTGTTTAAAAAGCTGAAGAAGCTGGAAGAAAAAGAGTTCAAGTCAAAAAAGAGCTTTCAAAACGCCATTAAAAAATCCATCGGTGCAGCTGCATTCAAAAAGCATGGGGCCGTGATCACCAAATATGCAGATTGGACAACGGATCTCAAGCTTGGGAAAAAACTGTATGATGTAAACTGTGTACAGTGTCATGGAGACCATGGTCAGGGGAGTTATAAAGATTACTATCCCGTTATTGCCGGACAGACGTATTTGTATCTTGTGCGTCAGTTCCATTGGATCAAAGTCGGAAAAAGAAGAAACGCCAACCCGGATATGGTAAAACAGATCAAGGGATTCAGCGATCTGGATATGAGAAGTGTCGTTGATTACGCATCGCGGTTTAAAATGCGGGCCGGTGACTGGAAAAAAATTGAAGTGGATGACGAATAGGTGATTTAAAAAGGATATAATCATGGATGAAAGTATTAAAAAACGGCTCAGATTAGCCAATATTCTGGGTCTGCTAGCCATCTTGCTCTTTGTGGGGACTTACACCCTGAAGACGGTGTTTATCTATCATGATCCGATCGCCATGGAAGATGAAGAGGATGAAGTGGAGGAAAATGAATCTTTTCAGCCCTTTTCTATTTTTATCCCGGCTGGCACAGAGAGTTACGAGCCCCCTTTGGACTACTTGAAGGAGTTAATGGGAGATATAATATGGGATTATCGCCCAACCGGTTTATATGCATACCTGATTGGTTATCAGACCATCCCCGTTTGGCGGGTTTCCCTGGAGGCGCCTCAGTACCCCAAAGCAGCATTTCCGGATGGTGTGCCGGTCTTTTTTCATCTGACTGATTTCAGCGGTAAAGTCAGTGAAATGAATACGATCAACCATTATATCGGCATGGATCCTATGGAAGTGGGAGCGATATTTGTGCGACAGATCGTACCCTTTGTCTACCTGATATTCTTTCTGATGTTGGTGGGGTATCTGTTTTACCAGGGAAAGGGTTGGTGGATTCTGGGATTGGTTCCGGCTTTAATGCCTTGGTACTACCTGTTCTTCTACAGTAAATGGCTCTACTGGTTTGGGCACAATCTGCATGAATTTGGTCAGTTTACGATTAAACCGTTTATGCCGACTGTTCTTGGCGACGGTAAGGTGGCTCAATTCACCACTCACTCTTATCCTACCGTCGGATTTTTCTTCTTACTCGCTATCTTCGTTCTACTGATACTTTCGATTTTGATAAAACGAAAGGCATTTAGAGATGCGAAATCCGATGCATAAGCTGCGGATACGCTTTGACTGTTCTAAGAGGCTGAAACTTATCCAGGCCCTTTTCCGGTTGATGATGTGTTTGTTGGCAGCTCCGGGCCTGCTGGTTGCGGGCCCCAGCCTGCAGGAGCTGATCGACCGCGCAGAAGTAGGTGAATCGGTCAGGTTTGAAGCAGATAGATACTTCGGTCCGATCATTATTTCAAAACCGGTGGTACTGGATGGTCAGGGCCGTGTTGTGATTGATGGACAGGGAAAGGGCTCTGTCATTCATATCAAAGCGGACGGGGTGGTGATCAAGAACTTGACGATTGAGAACTCTGGTGATAGTCATGATCAGGTTGATGCCGGAATCCTGATCCGATCTTCCCATAATCGTATTCTGAACAACACAATCCGGAATACACTGTTCGGGATCGATTTGCAGGAATCCCACAACAACGAAATCGTCGGAAATGACATATCCTCCAAGAATGTATCCCTCGGCATACGTGGTGACGGCATCCGGGGGTGGGCCAGCCATCGGAACATCTTTCGTAAAAACCGTATCCATGATTCCAGAGACATGGTCATCTGGTATTCCAATGACAACCTGATCGAGGAGAACGAAGGCTGGAACAACCGTTATTCGCTGCATTTTATGTTTGCCGGTGGCAACACGGTCCGTAAAAACAGGTATCATCATAACGCGGTGGGGATATTTCTGATGTACAGCCGCGATGCGACGGTTGAACACAATCTCATCCAATACTCAACAGGGGGCACCGGAGTAGGGATCGGCCTGAAAGAGTCCGACAATATGACCATTCAACACAATAAAATTATCTATTGTACCGCTGGGATGTATTTCGATCTCTCTCCGTTTCAGCCGGATCGTTATAATTTCGTGAAAGCCAATCAAATTGCGTATAACGTGATTGCTGTCGATTTTAATTCTGCCTTGCCGCGCAATATTTTCAAAGGGAATGCCTTCATTGACAATCTGGAGACGGTCAAGGTTCATGGCAATGGACTTGCGTCGGAGAGCCTCTGGGAGGGTAATTACTACAGTGACTATCAGGGTTTTGATCGGGATAATGACGGCTATGGTGATGCGGTTCATCATCAGGATATCTACCTGGATACGCTGTGGATGGATGATGACTGGGTGCGTTTCTTTTACGGTTCGCCGGTGATCAGCGTGGTTAATCTACTGGCCAGGCTGGCGCCCATCTCTGAACCCCGACGCTTGATGTCTGATCCAAAACCGGTATTTAATGTTGATCCTGCAGTTTTGTATTCCAGGAGTAATCTTTATTTCGATCCGCCTGAAATTGAAATTGAAGAGGATGAGGACGGGGATAACGTTCCGGCTCGTTTTGCCGACATGGATGACGAAGACGAGGATGAGGATGACCTGGACGATGAAGAACTGGATACAACCCAAAAAGCTGACAACTTCAACCGCTATTATCTCAAACAATGATCGATATACAAAATCTGACAAAGCAGTTTGGAAAATATACAGTGCTGGATGGCATCAGTGTGAAGATCAACAAAGGTGATCGAATTGCCCTGATCGGGCAAAACGGTGCCGGGAAAACGACCCTGATCAGAATTATCCTGGGTCAGTATCTCTCAGAGGGTTCGCTGACTGTTTTTGGGAAAAATCCGCGACACCATCGGGTTGAGGTTTTGGATCGGATTGGTTTTGTTCCCCAACTACCGCCGCCGATTCAGATGAGTGTTGGAGAATTGGTGAATTTCTCGGCCAGCATCTCCCAAAAGTCCAGTCTGGACGGCATTTATGCCAAGGCTTCTGATCTGGGGCTGGATATTGAGCACCATGTTAAGAAGCCGTTTCAGAAGCTGAGCGGCGGCATGAAACAGAAATTGCTGATCGCGTTGGCACTGGCCAGACAACCCGATATCCTGATTATGGATGAACCTGCTGCAAACCTGGATCCGTCCGGGCGGCAGGCATTTTTTCTGCAGCTCATCCGCTCGATGGAGGATACCACCATGCTTCTCAGCAGTCATCGTGTGGACGAGGTCATCAATCTGATCAATCGCATTATCGAAATCGATTATGGTAAAATAACCCAGGATGAGCTGATCGATCAGGCCGAACTGGCGGATAAAGTGCTGGCTTGCCAGATAACGTTTACGGCGCCCAATGATGCGGCTACTCGAATGCTGAAAGACTGGAACTTCACTGCTGTCAATGGTGACCTGGAATATCAGGGTAATTTTATCGGTGCCGAACGGTTGCGCTTTCTGACCACCATTTCCCATTTCGCCAACCATATACAGAAATTAAGCATAAATTGAGCTATCCGACAAACAGGTTATGAAAACACTATATCATGTCACTGTTTCTGATTTCAGGGAGTCCGTCAGAGCCAAGTGGTTTTTAATCTATAGTCTGGTATTTGGTGGCGCAATTGTGCTTTTGTTTGTGTTGGGCATCACTGAATCTAAAGTGATGGGATTTACAGGCTTAACCCGCTTGCTGATCACCTATATCCAATTGTGTGTGGCCATCCTGCCAATCCTGGTTTTGATATCGACCGTTCGCAGTGTGGTGGGTGATCGTGAGGCCAACATTTTAGAGTATTTCTTATCTATGCCGGTTTCCCTGGGGGCCTATTTCTGGGGGAAAATTATCTCCCGGTTTCTGCTGGTTTTTATCCCCATCGTTGTAGCCCTGCTGGGGGCCGTTTTATGGGGTCTGGTCAAAGGGCTGACAATTCCCTGGCACGCTGCCGGGTATTATGCCATTCTTCTGGGGACACTCTCCTGGTGCTTTTTAGGACTGGGAATGTTCATCTCCACTATGGTGAAAAAACAGGAGTGGGGTCTGGGGTTGTCCGTTCTTATCTGGCTCGTGCTGCTTTTGTTTATCGATGTGATTTTGATAGGTCTGATGCTCCAGCACAAAATCATTGAGAGCGTCATTGTTGCCATTGCCATGTTTAATCCGATCATGGTGTTTCGCACGGCAGCCGTCCTCTTATTCGATCCGGAACTCACTGCTATTGGCCCGGCCTCATATGTCATCCTGGATAATATGGGATATGCGGGATTTCTTTCCTTTTCGATATTCTATCCGTTAGTGCTGGGTTGGGTATTCTCTCTGCTGGGATTCTTTCGTTTCCGCTCCGGGGATCTGTTATAGTGGAAATGACTGGTAAACAGAAAGGTGGCCAACATGTTGCAACGCTTTTGCTTGATCATTGCTCATATCTCAATTATTCTGCTCATCAGTGTTCCATCGCTATTTGCAGCGGATAATAATCCGATCGCTTTTGAAGAGGCGTTTGAGATAAACCCCCTGCGACAAATCGTCGCAGCCCCCAAATTTGAAGCCGTTGATCTCGATGGCAAGGCGCACCGGCTAAGTGATTTCAGAAATCGGACGGTGATTGTCAATTTCTGGGCTACCTGGTGCCTGCCCTGTATCAGAGAACTGCCCCGATTGGAAAAACTGCAGCAGATGATTCCGGCTGACAAATATGTGATTCTGGCGATTAATGTCCGGGATCGCCTGAGCCGAGTCAGGAAATTCCTGAAAGGGAAAAATTTTCAATTCAAGGTGTTATTTGATACAGATGGGTTGATTTATAAGGCGTATGATGTGACTCGCTTTCCAACGACGGTCATTATCGGACCTGATGGAAAGCTGCTGGCTGAAGTTTTCGGGGAGAGAGACTGGTCTCTTCCTGGTTTTGTTACCTATCTTGACTATTTAAGTTCTGAAGGAAAAGGTGAAAAAGGATAGCTATTTAACAGACCGCAGGATTTTTCTCTCGAGCCTTCTAGTATTGGGAATGGGTTTGTGCGAAGCAAACAGCCTTTTCGCTTTGTCACTCAAACGAAAAAGGGTACAAGCAAAAAACCTGTTAATGCCTGTTTCCGACAAAGAAAGATGTCCGGTATGTGGTATGTTTGTCAGACCCTATCCCAAGTGGATCACTCAGATCCAGTTCAGAGACGGTCATCATCACAGTTTTGATGGCATGAAGTGTTTTTGTAGATTCTATTTTGACGCTCGGAAATTCGATGATCGTCATACAGCTGCCGACTTCACTAAACTGCTGGTCCGTGACTACTATACTTTGAAATTTATCGATCATGACAAAGCTTATTATGTGATCGGCAGCGACGTTTTAGGGCCGATGGGCCATGAACTGATTCCATTTGAGAGCAGAGAAAGAGCAAAGATTTTTCTCATCGATCATCGCGGGCTGAAGATTATCCGCTTCAATGAAGTAACCACCGAACTGTTGGACAGGCTGGATCACGCCAGGAAAACACTCGTATTGGATGATTGAATGATGAGGTACTCATCGAAACTGGGAATTGCTTTGCTGATATTGATGCTGTTGGCTTTGGTTGCTGTTGTCGACTATCATCGTCAACGTGCGGAATATGCAGATATTATCTGGATGCGTCAGGCTTTACAAAAGGCGGTCGGCTTAACCGATCTCTCTATTACAACGGCGGCTCGATATCTACGACACTATTCGCTGGGAGACTTGACAACACCGTTTCAGGACTACCCGGCCAGCCTGGATCATTTTCCGGCCGGGTTTGTCTATACGCCCCCGGATGTTTCGGATGTCCCCAAACCAATTAAATTCGGACCCCTGCCGACACCAAACGAGGGTAAATAATGGAAACGCCGACCCAATCCGGCAGTTGGCTGGAAAGGCAGAGAAGTATCATTGACTATAGTCTGCAAAGCATGTTTCGCAGGCGAACAAAAAACAGCCTGATCCTGGTCATGTATGTTCTGCTGATTTTTGTCGTCTCCTCGGTATTTTTTATTACCGGTTCTCTGACGGTGGAGTTGTTCAGTACGGTGGATGAACTGCCGGATATAACGGTTCAGAAGCTGATCGGAGGGCGGCAGGTCGTCATCCAGGAGAGCTATTTTCAAGCTATTCGTGAGATTCCGGGCGTCGAAGCAGTGGAGCCACGTATTTGGGGGTATTTTTATCTGGAGGAGCTACAGGCCAATTTTACCATCTTCGGCATGGATCTGACCATGCTGGAGGAAGGGGAATATCAACGAATCGTAGACTGGGGACCGGCGCTGAAAAAAGGTGAGGAGCGCCCGGAATTCCGCATGATTATCGGAGAAGGGGTCTCCCGTTTGTTGAAAGCGATCCAGATGGAAGATTCATTTCTTTTCTTTCAACCTAACTGGGACACAGCCATTCCCTTTGGCATTATCGGAACATTCAAATCGGAAACCCAGCTGCAGTCCAACGATTTGATGGTGATGCAGACGGAGGGTGCCCGACGTGTGCTGGAACTTAAGGAAGGTGAATATACCGACCTTGTTGTCCATGTCCCCAACCCGGAGGAAACGAAAATGATCGCCCTGAAGATCAGGCGATATTATCCCGAGTTGAGGACAGTCACCCGTGCTCAAATAGAATCGACATATACTTCGGCATTCAATTGGAAAGCCGGATTTGTCCTTTCCAGCATGCTGGTGGTGATTTTCGCCTTTTTGGTGTTGATCTGGGATAAAGCAAGCGGTCTGTCACCTGCGGAAAAAAAGGAGATCGGCATACTAAAAGCCATTGGTTGGGATACTGAGATGATTCTGTCAGTGAAATTCTGGGAGAGTTTTATTATCTCTCTTTTAGCCTCTATTTTCGGGGTTATCCTTTCCTATTTTTACATCTACTGGCTACATGCACCTGGCCTGAAGGAGATTTTTATTGGCTGGTCCACGATCTTTCCCTCTTTTGACCTGGTCCCGCATATTGATCTTAAATTCCTGCTCTTGATTGTGACTGTTACCGTTATACCTTACAGTACCATAGCTATTTTCCCGGCCTGGAAAGCAGCCATCACAGATACCGATTTTATACTGCGCAACAACTGAAGGCGTATCACAATGGAAGACCCGATTCTAAAAACTGTCAACGTCACCAAGATTTACAATCAGGGTAAGCAAAACGAGGTGGTTCCCGTGAGAAATGCGTCGCTGACGGTGGAAGAGGGAACGGCGGTGGTCTTGCAGGGGCCCAGCGGTTCCGGGAAAACCACCCTGTTGTCCATGATCGGCTGCCAAATCAAACCCACTTACGGGGAGATAGTCGTTAAGGGTAAGCAGGTATCCAAGCTGCCGGAAAAATTTGCCAACCTGCACAAACGGGAACATATCGGATTTGTCTTCCAGCAGTTCCACCTGATTTCGGATTTGAGTGTTCTGGATAATATCATACTGCCTCTTCTACCTTCCGGCATCCCGCCAGGTGAACGAAAATGTAGGGCCGAGGAGTTGCTGGAAGAGTTTGAACTAATGCCGAGGAAGCAGTTCAAGGTCAAGGATCTTTCCGGGGGGGAGCAGCAGCGCGTGGCCATCTGTCGATCTCTCATTAATGGTTGTAGTCTACTGTTGGCAGATGAACCCACTGCGCATCTGGATGGTCAACTGACTATCGAATTTTTGAAATATATGACCCATCTGAAAGAAAAAGGATACACCATTCTGATTGCCAGTCATGATCCGGCCGTTTTCAAAAATGGGATGGTTGACCGGATTATCGAGATGAATAGCGGGGAGATCGTCTCATGATTCTGAATCCTTGGATTTTGACCATGTTGACAGGGCATGCAGCTCTATTTTTCGTTTTTTCGCTGGCAACGATAAACGCATGGTGGATCTTCAGCGGATGGGATTTCACCTCCAGCAGTGAGAAGCAGTATGGCCTGGAAAAGCGGACCTACCTCGTTTCCAGTGTCATGAATCTGACCCTGATAATTCAGATGTTGATGTTGTTTCTGTTGGTGATGGCAGCGGATGAACTGGCAAAAATTCTTCCCGGGGCCATGTGTGCGACCGGAAGTCTGTCTTCCAATAAGTACGGGTTTCCGTTGTTGATGATAAAGATCGGTTCATTCTTTATCTATTTTGTCTGGTGGGTGCTCAACTACCTGGACAATCAGCTTGAGGACTATCCGCTGGTGCGGAAGAAATATCTGGCGCTGGTTTGCATCTTTCCCGTGATGATATCTGAAACGATATTGTTGCTGCTGTTTGCTGTGAACTTGAATCCGACCGTTATCGCCTCCTGCTGTGGATCGATTTATAATGAATCGTCCGCAGGGTTGGGAGGAACCATGGCAGGCTCATCACCGTTGATGACGCTGACGCTGTTTTTCGGTGTCGTATCAATTGTTTTGATTTGGCATATGATAGAAAATATCCGCGGGTACCGCCCGACAAAGAAAAAGGGTGGCCTGGAAGCACTGCTGTGGGTATTTTTGTTTGTAACGGCTCTACTGACAGTCATTTCATTTATCAGTACATATATTTACGAAATGTTGTCGCACAAATGCCCTTTCTGTTTACTCAAGGCCGAGTACAACTATATCGGAGTGCCACTCTACTTTTTTCTTTTCCTGGCAACCGCCACCGGACTGACAAAAGGTGTACTCCAGTGGATGGGAGCGGAGGGACCTCTTGGGGAAAAAGCGATCTGGCTGAGAAGAAGGTTGGGGCAGATGTCGATCTTCAGCCTGCTGGTCTACATTGTCGTCGGGTATTCGCCATTTATAATTTATTACATCAGGACCGGCCGGACGATCTGAACAACATAACGCCTAACCCGGATACTCTTGATTTTTTGCTATTCACTATCGCAATACGCCTGGCTTCCAGGATGTGCTGATTGGTTACGATTTTTTTCAAAAAACTATTATGGGATCGTACAAAAATAACTTTACCTAATCTGTCCGCAAAAGTCCCTAAAAGACCGGACATTTTGCAGACAGAATGTTAAGTCAACGTGTTTCCTTTACATCAATGGGAAACACTTGAGTAATTTTTGAGCCGACCCTATGGCCTCCAGATTACTACCAGGGATTAGCAATGTCCGGTTAGGTTTTTGCAACATGAAAGCTGAACGATAAAACCAGTCTCTCAGCATAAGGATTCAAAGATGTTCTAAGTTTGCTTCACGAAAAACCGCCAAACTCGCTCGTACCTCGCTCAAACATGGCTCATTTTCGCTACGCTGAACTAAGAACATCTAAAAATCCTCATAAGTTCGATCCAGGCTTCATCATTCAACTTTGTGCAAAAACCTAACCGGACATTGCTGACCAGGGATAAAAATTAAATGAGAGGACAAAAATGAATTTAAAAATCAGTAACAAACTGTTTCGGGTTCGACTGTTCAGGCTGCTGGGGTTAATGGCGTTATGGTTGGTGCTGGCTGGTTGCAGCGGGGTTTCATCCAGTGGACCTCGATTGATTGAAACCCACAAGGAGTGTCCATTGTGCGGCATGATTCCAGCAAAATACCCGCTTTTCAATTGTCAGATCGTATTTGAGGATGAAAGCTATGAAGCCTTCGACAGCGCGGCGGGGTTGTTGATTTATCTTTATTTCCCTGATAAAACGGGTTTTCCGGTAAAAAAGGTTAGTCAGATCTTTTTTAAGGACTATCTATCCGAGAAATGGATTGATTCCAACACCACCTGGTTTATCGTGGGATCTGAAATTCTGGGCCCTATGGGAATCGAATTTTTAGCGGTTAGCAGTGAAAAATCAGCACTGGAACTGAAAAAGCAGGAAAAAGGCGCGGCCATCGTCTCGTTTCAAAAAGTCGACCGATCTTTTATGGTTAAAGCTGGAGAAAACGGCTGGCTTCACTTTCTGGCCGGAAAACTGGTGCGTGAATGAAAAATATTTAGCTGATGGAGATCGTTATGATTCATCGTGCACCTTTTGAAACGGAACTTTATGAATAAACTGCTGATATTGCTGTTTGCTGGTTTACTATTGCTGACGTCCTGCAAAAAAGGTAACAAGGAGCAGCTCCCCGTTGATTTTGTCTGGGATCGGGTTGTCTGCGAAGAGTGCAAAATGGCCCTGAGTGATCCGAACTATTCCGCCCAGGTCATCGATCCGGACGGTAAGCCCCACTATTTTGACGATATTGGCTGTGCGATTCTGTGGCTGAGAAGGCAGCCCTGGCGAAAAAAAAGCCGTACCTGGGTCAATGACGTCAATACCAAAAAGTGGATTGACGCAGAAAAAGCGAACTGGGTTTATGGTGATACCAAAACACCTATGGGATATGGATTTGCAGCAACTCTTAAACCGGTGAAAAATCCGATGCCTTTTAAAATGGTTAAGAAATGGATGTATATCGGTAAAACCCTGGTTCGCGAAAATACGGCCAAACACCTGGGATTGAAGCATCAGTCTCCGGTCACTGTCGGGCCTGCTGTTGACAGGTCAAAACTTGGGAAAACATCAAAAAATAGATGAGATTTCCGAGTTTGCGGATTTTCTTTCAAATTTATCATAAAAACCGGACCGGATTAATATTTTTGAACCCGTTTCTGATGTTGATAGATTAGTAAGGCTGTTGGGTTGGAGCTTCTCACTGTTCCTGGGCGGAATCGTGCAACAATCTGACGACAGTTTTGGCAATGAGAATAGTGAAAAAAGATCTTATGAAAACAATTGTTTTTATTTTGAAAGGATTGCTCTGGGCCAGCTGGATGGTCTTGTTGGGTTTCCCGGCATCCGCAGAGTTACTTCCCAAAGGGGACTGTCTCTCTCCCCGTGCGTTAACCGATCTGCGCCACTGCAAGTTCTGGGGAAACGACTTTGTTGGAATCGACCTTCATGGTGTCAATCTGGATGGCGTTGATTTTAGGGGTGTCAACATGACTGGATGCAACCTTTCCGGGGCCAGTATTCGAAAAGCTGATTTGAGATGGACCAATTTGGGTGAGTGTGATTTGACCCTGGCCAATTTAAGTAACAGCAACCTCTTTCATACGAATTTCAATGGGGCTGTCCTCAATCACACAATTCTGGTCAAATCTTTCCTGTTCGGTGCAACCTTGAACGAGGTAAAAGCGTCAAAGGCTGATTTTTCGATGGCTTTTATGAAAGATATAAATATGTCTGACAGTACGTTGCTGAACTGCATCTTCAGACAGAGTTTTTTGTTTCGCGGGGTGATGATCGGCACCGATTTTTCGGGCTCTACTTTATACAAGGCGAATTTAATTGGCAGTGCCCTTGAGAATGCTAATTTTTCGGAAACAAGCCTGAAAGAAACAATCTTGAAAGGTGCAACATTCAATGCAACCCTTTTTGCAGGTGCGGACTTAAAGAACGCTGATTTTGAAGATGCCGTGTTTGATAATATGAATATCGCTCATTTTAAAAAAGTGAAAAACCCTCCTGAATTGATAAAAAAGCTAATCAGAAAATAATCGAGCAGGCCGAGGGATCTTTTAAAATAATTCTTTATTTTCAAGATTATGGTGTCATGATTTTTCCGAGGACGGCAATTTTCGGACCGGATGGAGATTTGCTGGCCGAGGTTTCCGGGTGACAGAGACGGGGCCAAACAGATTTTCGTTTACCATTTTAACTATTTAGGTGAAGACTGGCCTTCTTTTCTAGACAAAAAACGGGTTTCTAAATAAGATAAGAGACGGTTACACCGAATGGACTATCAATAGCAGTTTAGGGTCGGCTCATAAATTTTTTATTAACGATCCCAATGCAGACAGATTATGTGACGTTATTTCTGAACGATCCCTAAGCCAATTGGTTTATTGGTAATCTGAAGACACCCATGGATTATGGGTTAGCCGCAACCTTGAAGCAGATAAAAAAAGCCATGGATTATCAGACCGTGAAAAAATGGCTGTATAGCGAGAAAAAAAGGGTGCACGAGAACAGTGCAAAATACCTGGGGGTTGGACATGCATCCCCATTGAAATCATCGGCCCCAACGGACCACCCTGTATTAATTGAACCGAATACGGACAGGAATTATCAAGATGAGTGACGGACAGTCAAAAAAATGGTTTTCCCGCCGCAAATTCATAAAAACCTCGACCGTAGCTGTGATTGGAGGTGTGGCTACCGTTGGCATCATCAGTGTTCCGGTTTTACGAAGTGAGCGTTTACTGCTGCGCCCGCCCGGGGCTCTTGCTGAGGATACGTTTCTGGCGTCATGTATCAAGTGTGGTCAATGTCTGCAGGTTTGTCCGCCCCAAGTCATCGAACTGGCCGGAATCAACCAGGGTTTCGGGATTGGGACACCCCATATTATTCCCAGGGTGGGGGCCTGTATTTTATGTAAGGGTCTGCCCTGTGTCTTGGCCTGTCCGACAGGTGCCCTGGATCATCAGATATCCGAAGGGAAAGAAGCGGAGATGGGTCTGGCCGTCATCAGTCGTCCGCAAACGTGTCTCTCGATTAAAGGGATTAATGATCTTGTGTTTAAGTTGGCGGATCTGGAAGAGATAAAGAGCCGTGAAGAGTTGTCTGTGGAACTGATGCATATTATCACAAAACTCCTGGATCGTCTGACAGCAAAAGAAAAGCATAGTCTGAAAGAGCAGTTTGATTTAATCGGGATGGAGGAGCTATCCGCATTTGATTTGCGAGACGAAGTGATGAAGGATAATCTGCAATGGTTTGTGGATTTTGTCAAAAAATCGGAGCAGGCAAAGCGCGGCTGCCGTATCTGCCTGGAAGAGTGTCCGATAAAGGAGGAACAGACAATCCGCTTTCTGGGTCAGAAGAGTAACAGTAGCGCTAAAGAAGAGATTTGGCCAATAATTCAAAAAACCTGTGTTGGTTGCGGTGTATGCGAGGAAAAATGTCCGACGGCGGCTGCTTCCATCACCATCGTTCCAAGACTGAAATGGACAGGTGAGGCTGAGAGAAACAATCTTTTACCAATAAGCAGATGAAAATCGATTTTAATGAACCTAAGGTAAAAACCTTCAGTGGACCGGGAAAGCGGGAAGAAAATACGCCTCAACCAGGCCACTCGGGTCATAAATGGCGCAATATTCGGTGGGGAGTGCTACTCTTTTTTAATCTCCTGTTTTTTGTTTCGTTTTTTATGGACATTCAGATACTGGAAGGCAGTTTAAGCGGTTCCCGACTGCTCGGATTTCATCTGATCGATCCGTTGGCAGCAGTTCAGGTCATTCTGGCCAGTCGGATACTGGTGATTAATCTCGTGATCGGTGTCACGACAATTATTCTGATCTACGTTTTATTTGGGGGCAGAACTTTTTGTGCCTGGATATGTCCTTACCACTGGCTGGCAGAGCTGGGTGAGAAAATCCATCTGCTCCTGAAAAAGAAAAAAATAATCAAAAATCACTCCTTCGATAAAAATATCAGGATATACTTTTTTGTTCTTTTCATCGTACTGTCTCTGATCACAGGATTTACAGTCTTTGAAACCATCAATCCGGTGGGGATCCTGAGTCGATTTATTGTATATGGACCCTCTTTGATGCTGTCCTGGGTGCTGGCACTTCTTCTTTTCGAGGTTTTTTACAGCCGGCGGGCCTGGTGTCGTTATTTTTGCCCGGTGAGTGTTTCCTACCACATCATTGGCCTGGCAACCCCGTTGAGGATAAAATGGGACCGGGAGAAGTGTTCGAATTGTAAACGCTGTCAGCAGGTTTGTCTGGTGCCCCATGTGTTGACAAATTCGGTCAATAAAGGAGTCGCTCTGTATGTTGATTCCGGGGCATGTACCCGCTGTGGATTGTGCATCGATATCTGCGATGATGAGGCTTTGGGTTACGGCTTAAAATATCTTGATAATATAATTTGACAAATTCTACATTTCTCGAGTGCTGTGAATTTTGGTCAATTTGCTTAATGGAGATTGAAATGATTAAATATGTGAAGGTTCTGATGATGGCAAGCGCTCTTTTCCTGCTACTCCTGCAACCTGCCTGGGCGCTTGATGGAAAGAAGCTTTATACCACGAAATTCTGTATCACCTGCCATGGTAAACTTGGGATCGCGGTAGCTCCCAACTATCCAAACCTGGCTGGACAGAATCCAGAATATATCAAAAACCAGGTCAAGGATATTCTGACTGAAAAAAGAAAAACCAAATTAAGCCGATTGATGACTGCAAATCCAGTGGTGATGAAGATAACAGATGAGGAGATCGCAGCCATCGCGGATTATATCTCAAAAATTAAATGAGGTTCGGCAAGCAGTTCTGTTCTCCCCGATCCTCAATCTCATTCAAGGGCCTTCCTATTTGTAGGAGACCGGTCCTTCAACCAACATCCAGCGTCCTTTCTGGACCTCTAAAATAAAGGCCTGATCGACACCTTTATGATCCGTCTTGGAGAATGAAATAGGAACCGCCGTGAAGGTGTCATCTTCATAACTGAAGGATTCCAGTGTATCAACGAACTTCTCTCTTGATAGATCCTTTCCGGTTCTCCTCAGGGCTTCAATAAAGATACTGGTGTTCAGGTATCCATACACAGCAAATATATCTGGTGCTTTACCGAACATCTCTTGGAAGTCCTTATAAAATGCCCGTGATTTTGGATTCGGGTCATCCGGATAAACAAATGGTAATGGTCCAGTAGCAAATAACCCATCAGCAGAAATTCCAATTTTGCTTGCCAGGTATGGAATATAAGCGCTGTAGGCAGGTGACATACCGCCCATTTTAATATCCCATTGTAGCTTTTTCGCTTCCGCCAGGGTCCCGACTGTTTCACGAACGACGGTTGCCAGCACCAGGAAATCAATATCGGCCTTCTTCAATTTCATCACCTGGGTACTGAAAACGGTAGCTCCCCGTTTATAAGACTCTTTGGCAATCAATTTCAGGCCATGCTTGGTGAGTTCATCATTGATTCCCTTCAGCATGATGGCGCCCATTTCATCATCCTGATAGAGAACGCCAAATCTCTTGTGTCCCTTCTTGACAAAGTAGTTTACAAGCACTCTTGCCTGGTCATAGTATGGGGCACTGCCTAAAAAACTGTAACGGTCCACCGGATCGAAGAAGGCAGAGGCGGAAGACAGAGGCATCAACTGCGGGATCTTCTTTCCGGAAATGATCGGTTTTGTAGCCAAACCGGTAGGCGTTCCCAGGTTTGCAACAAATGCAAATACCTTATCCTGGTTTATCATTTTATTGGTCACCGTGATCGCTTGTGCCGGATTGTATCCGCTGTCCTCAACCACCAATCGAATCTTTCGACCATGAACTCCGCCCGCTTCGTTGATCTGCTTGACTTTTAGCTCCATGCCACTTTTTTGCGGAACACCTATTGAAGCTGCAGGCCCACTCAAATCCGTATGGGAACCGATGACAACCTCGGTGTCAGTAAAACCAACATTCTTATCTTTCTCCCATGGCCACTTAAAGGCATAGGCTGTCAGACTGAAGGTAGTGATTAAAACAAAAATCAATGCCAGACTTCTATACGTTGATCTAAATTTCATAAGCAATCTCTTTTAAATTGTCCTGCGAGACTCTCCACATGCAATGAATGCAGCCGATTCTCCGGTTCTGATTCTGTGAAGAATGAATTCTGATTCCCCTTCTGGTAAAGGAAAAGAATGACCCAACATTGGGCGAACTAATGGTAGAGTTTCGCTTTTTTGATGTCAAGTGCTGTTATCGATTTTTTTCCAGATTCAAATTTGAAATCCAGAGTTTCGTTGGATTCTACGTGGAAGGCTTGGTGGGAATGGTTAACGTGACGACTCAGCCAAAGATTTGCTGGCTTCATTCACCAGATTCAAAATAGAGCGATAAGGGATACCACCGTGCAAAGCCAGGCCGATTTCGCAGGTAATACTGGTGGAATAGCCCACGTCGCACGTGTCGACCTGTTGTTTTAATTGACCTAACGCGCTTGCATTTAATTCAGGAAAGTTGAATCCTCTGTCACCGGCAAATCCACAGCAATACAGGTCATCAGGCACCACGACCTCTTTTGCACAGAGTCGGGCGAGTTCCACGATTTGGCTATCCAATCCCATTTTCCTGGAAGAACAGGTCAGGTGCAGTGCAATTTTCCTGTCCAATGGTTCAAATCGCAGACGCTTTGTTAAAAACGTCAGCACAAATTCAAGCGGCTCAAACAACTGCAAGCGATTGTCAGGTTCCTGCTTCATCCTGTACAAACAGGGACTGGTGTCACACATGACGGGAATCTGTCCCTCATCAGAGGTAATCCATAATTGCTTGAACAGTTCAGAGCGTTTTTGATCTGCCAAATCCATAAATCCCTTGGATTCATACACCTGACCACAGCATAGATGTTCTAATTCTTTTGGAAAGATGACTTCGTAGCCGGCTTTGTTTAACAATTTAATCGTCGTTTGCGGTAACGCATCGGTTTCAACAGATCCTTTGGGAGGGCCGCTCATTGACCTGCTGGCACAACTGGGGAAATAAACCACTTTTAAAGGATTGTCTGGATTGATCAACTCCTGGCGGATTCTGGGGACTCCTGATGGCATCTCCTCATTCCAGCTGGGAATGCGTTGGCCCGAGATGGATCTGGCGATTTTTGCAGCACTCTTCATTAATGGTGTGCCGGCTATCTTGTGAAGCCTGTTGACCATAGACACAAAGACATTGGCTGCTTTTGAAACCGTACTAAAATGAGAACCCGTCCACCCGGCAATTTTATTGGCAAAATCACTTTTGGCTTCCTGTCTCAGATGCTTGACCAGTTTACCCGTATCAATTTCAACAGGACAGCGGGTGCCGCACAAACCATCGGTTGCGCAGGTATCGCTTCCAGGATACGTGTAGGATTTTATTAATTGCGCAATGTGATTGGAGTCTTTTTTGAGACGCATCAGTCGGCTGATCTCCCGTCGTCCGACAATCCGCTGTCGAGGGGTGAAGGTCAGATCTTTTGAAGGGCAGATCGGTTCGCAAAACCCGCATTCTGTGCACCTGTCCACGATTTCATGGGTGGAAGGCATCGGTTTCAGATTTTTGAGATGGATTTGTTTATCATCGTTCAGGATCACGCCCGGGTTTAGCAGATTAGCTGGGTCAAAGATCGATTTTATCGCTTTCATCAACTTAAATGCCGTTGACCCCCACTCTTTTTCAACAAAGGGAGCCATATTGCGACCGGTTCCATGTTCTGCTTTCAAGGACCCGTCATAGCGGGCTACAACCAGGTCGACGACATCCTCCATCAAATTGCGATAACGGGTCACTTCCGCTTTGCTCGAAAAATCCTGGGTAAAAACAAAATGAAGATTTCCTTCCAGGGCATGTCCAAAAATAATGGCCTCGTTGTAGTCATATTTGGAGAACAGATCTTGTAAATCCAGGGCGGCAGAGGCGAGATGCGCTATTGGAAAAGCCACATCCTCTATAATGACGGTAGTCCCTATTTCACGCATAGCTCCCACGGCTGGAAACAGTCCTTTACGAATATTCCAGAGAACTGCATATTCGTCTGCTACATCGGTAAATTGAATCGGGCGCAGGGACTCTAAAACGTTTAAGGTCGACGTGATGCGACGGGTCTGTTCGTCCAGTTCAGTTTGACTACTGGCTTGCGTTTCCACTAACAGCGCTGTGACGGTGGGCCCAAGCGTCTTTAAATAATCCGGCAACCCTTCTTTGTGTTCGACAGATTTCAGGCTGGCCCGATCCATCAATTCCGCAGCAGCGACCGGTTCCGGCTTCAACAGAGGAATAGCCTGGCAGGCTGTTTTCATGTCGGGGAAAAGAATCAAGGTGCTGGCTTTAAACGAGTGTTCCGTGACGGTTTTATAGATGACTTCGGAAATGAATCCCAGGGTCCCTTCGGAGCCGATCAGCAGGTGTTGCATGATTTCAAAGGGATCTGCATAGTCCACCAGGGCGTTCAGGCTGTAGCCTGAGGTGTTTTTGATCTTAAATTTGTGACGGATTCGTGCTGCCAGTTCTATATCAGTCAAAACCTGGTTTCTAAGGTCTGAGAGACCGGTCAGAATATCGCCGTGAATCTGCTGGAAGGATTGACGGCTTTGCGGGTCAGCGGTATCAACTACGCTCCCATCAATCAAGATGATCCGCATGCTGTCTATGGTCTGGTAACTGTTCTGTGCAACACCGCAGCACATACCACTGGCATTATTAGCCAGTATTCCGCCAATTTTAGCCGTATCAATCGAAGCGGGATCCGGACCGATTTTTTTCCCGTAAACTGCCAGCCAGCGATTCGCCTGACCACCGATGATTCCGGATTCAAGCTTAATTTTATTAGCGTTTTCAAGAATTTGATAGTTTCGCCAACCCAATCCTAATCGCACCAGGATACTGTCGGTAATGGACTGGCCGGACAGGCTGGTGCCAGCAGCTCGAAAAGTGACGGCGAGTCTCAGACGATTGGCACATTTAAGCAATTCCACCACCTGATCTTCGTTTTCAATGTTGACAACGATTTTAGGTATCAGTCGATAGAAACTGGCATCGGTACCATAGGCGAGGGTCCAAAGTGGGGAGGTGATGATATTTGTTTTTGGGATAAATTGCTCAATTTCCTTTTGAAATCGTTCATAGGGATCGTACAAAAATAACTTGGCATAAGCTGTCCGCAAAAGTCCCTTAAAGACCGGACATTTTGCTGACAGAATGCCAAGTAATTTTTGAGCCGACCCATAGGCTGCAGGCAGCATAAAAGCCTCTTCAATAATAATCGATCAATCATTTGGTTTCATTTTGTCCAATAATTCATTTTAACCGACGGTATGCCTTGGCGTATAGAGTTTTCTTCTGAATCACTCTGACGTGATCGATATTTTCTGGATTGGACGGATCCATGATAACAGTTCCAGTCGCCTGAAATAATTTTGGGGATGTGGTCAAAACGACTTCAACCTCCTGCCCATGCTGACCCCGGGCTTCGATGTCGTTCAGGGTAAAAACAACAGGCCTGGTTTCGCCTTTTTATGAGTGCCCTTTATTTCAAAAAGGAAACAGTATCGGTGTCAGAAATATAGTGATGATGCCGACTATAATAGTTAATATTTTTGTTGAACCGTGCGGGCATAAGAATAACGGGAAACAGGTTTTCACAATCAGAAAAGAAAACCGATTTGCAAGATGCCCTCTCCAAACGCATTGGATCTTAAGTTACGGTTTCCAGTAGCTCCCTGGACACGTTGGCATACAGTCTGACCCAAGGCGGCCTCGTTGCAGTTTATGATCTGAAGTGTGGGTGCTTCAAATGCTCGAAGCAGAAACCCGAAATGGAGGCTATCAAGGTTGAACTCAAATCCGGCCTGTCCATAAAGTTGTGTCTTTGTTACATATTTTGCCGTAGCGATTTCAATATTGGATGCATATAGTGTAACTCCTCCCGTCGACGACTGAAAAATTCTTCCACCACCAAAACGAAAATGGTTCAAAACAAAGTTAAAGCCAATAAACGGATTTTGAAATTCTATATCAAAATCGTACACCACATTGGTACTCTGTGACAGCACATCAAATCCGCTACCTATCTGAGGTTCAAAGGTTACTTCCACGCCGTCTTCTACTGAACCTGTGTATTTTGTTCGACTGTACCCCAGATCTAATTCAAGTTTTAGTTTTTTCCCTTCTTTGATGACCCAGCTAAGACCCAATCCGTTTCCGTCCGTATCTTTGATAGTCTCATTACTACCTAAAGCAAAATCGGAAAGTTGAATCTGGTTAAAGACTTCATAAAAGTAGTAGATGCGGACACTATAATCTTCCGCCTGTGCTTTTGCCTGCCCTGCAAATCCCAACAGGCCCAGCAATAGAATGAACGTTGTCATCAACACGTTTGACGTTTTTATCAAAAATACCATACAACCTCGCTTGATCTGGTTATGTACCTCATCAGATTTTAAAACAGTATGCCCACTGCCAGCACACCGCCAGTAAAAATCGATGTGGCCGCATTTCTGTTTCCGGTTCCTGCCAATATTCGATCACAAGCCAGCTCTCCGATAGCATCACTGTTACAGTTTTTGACATTCAGGACTGGAGACTCAACATGTCTAAAAATCAGTGAGACATACATAAACTCAAAATTAAAATCCCAGCCCAACAGAGCAAATCGTCGCAATCCGGAATCGTAATCTGCTTGCGCAATCTGTGTTTGATCGATTCCCCTGATAACAATTTCACCAGCAACACTTTGAATAATGACCCCAAATCCATAAGTTGACGGCCAGGGAATATGGCTAGCATGTACGCCGAAGGAAACTATATCCCAGTTGGTGTAGCTGAAACTGATGAATGGGTTTTCAAATCGCAGGTCTATTTCGTATATGATATTCTTGCTCTCTGACAAGGCCCCAAACCCTGTGCCTGCTCTAGGTTGAAAACTGACATCAACCCCATCCTCTACATTGCCAATGTAAGCTGTCTCAGAATACCCGATATTGAACAGAAAGAACTCTTTGCCTGTATTTTTGATAAACCAGCCAATGGAGAGACCGTGCCCTTCCTGATCTGCAATTACTTCATCACTTCCCAACTGAAAATCTGAAAGGTAGAGAAGATTCCCAACTTCCCTGATATAAGAAAGCTGAATATCCCCCCATTCCTGTCCAAAGACGGAGCTCTGGGGCATGACAATACAAAAGAGGATCCCAATAATTTGCTTTACAAGTCGTAAACACATTTAATAAATTATTTTGCCTGTTGTTGCATGTCTTTCAGAATCTTACGCTTTCAGGGCATTGAAAAGGACTTTCTCTTCTGCCTCCACAGGGTCGATCCCGTCTGATTCGAACCCAGTGAATGGTCGGACATCTAGCGAACATTTATACTGGTTCTAATTCAAATCCCTGCTCTCAATATGGATAGATGATAGGAATTTCGCTTTTTAATGTCAAGCATATCTGAATTGAAAAATCAAATTCAGTCTGAAAAGCGACGCAATTTGGAGAAGAATCAGTGGCCTTGGAGAAGAATTTCGAGGCCAGACCAGATTTAAATCTTCATTCCAGCCTGTTTTTTCGATTCTAAATTGAGAAATTGAGTCTTCGCGACCACGTCCAGGCTTGAAAGGCGGGTTGAAATACGAATGCAAATTAGCTGCTTGATCGAAGCAGGCAAGATTATCCCATTGCCACTAGATAGAAACCAAATATCATAAATAGTGAAATTAAAAGCCTTAATCTAAAATAGGGTTCCTGAAAATAGAACCAACCGATAATGACCGCAAAAAGAATGCTTGATTGTCTGAGCGTCACAATATAACTCAGCTTTTCTGTTTTCATCACATGAAGAATCAAAGCGTATGATACCATGGTGCCAAAAGCTGCTATCACGATCCTCAACCATTCATGTTTCCAAACAGACCATTGGATCACCTTAGGGTTTCTTAACATATAAATCCAGTATATCACATAGCAGATAGTGGTTTCCAAAAAGAAGTAGAGGACGCCATGAATACGAGCAGGTAACGCTTCGACCTGATGAAAAGCCAACATACCTGCTTTATCCACAATGCTGTATATAACTACCGTTCCTAATGTAACAAAAGCCCAGGAGTTTTCTTTCCGGAAAAATACCTTGATGATTGAAGTGTCTTTCTGCAATTTTCCCTGGAGTAGCAAGGCGAAAATACAACATACCACGATTGAAATGCCCAGCCCGCCATAGAGAGACACTTTTTCTCCTAACAGGATAAAAGCAGCTATCGGAACAAAAGCGGGTGCTGACCGAACAATAGGATACACATAAGAAATTTCACCCTTTTCGTAGGCCGAGCTTAAAGCCAGGATATAAATCGAATGAATAATTCCTGAAAACAGTATCAGCGCCCATATGTTGCCTGGAATCACAGATAATTCAAAATTCATTGCCAATACGAAGGCAACTCCCATCAAGACGGTTCCCTTGAAAAGAGAAAAAACTCTAGGATTGGAACTGGATTTAGTTAATGAATTCCATCCGATATGAACTCCGGCTGAAATCAAAACTAATATAACAGAGAGTAAAGACATAAAAATTCAAGTGTATTCAAAGACAAAAAATGGAGAGGAAACGAAGTAGTTCTTTTATTCCATTCAAATCAGACAGTAAAAAAATATGTTTCTGCCAATCTATATAACCTTTTGCTGTAGGGGAAGTAAGAAATGGCCCACAGGTTGTTGCCAGCCGGAATTGACTTTGATATTGATCGAGATGCTTGGCAGAAGTACGTAGAAGTCCGACCGGCCCTATGTCTTGGTACTAACGGCATAGTCGGGTAGGTGAACTAAGCAGATCTTCCAACGAATAGGGGAAAAATAGCCGCGTCCTCCACCA
>JABGPJ010000119.1 GCA_018645005.1 Deltaproteobacteria bacterium
ACTCGTTAGTATTAGCAATACAACGGTTTTATTTTCGAGTCAATCTTCATACCGCTTCCAAAACCTATAATATGGACGGAGAGGTTTCTCCACAGGCATTTTGAAGTACTATGATAGCATATTAGCGCTGCCATTCCAATTTTCAGAATCTAAAGCAATTTTTAACCGTTTTTAAAAGTCAGCTTGGAATTGAGGTGAGAGATTTGCATATTTTTGTCAGTCAGGTATTTCTCTCTCTTTCTGAGAGTTAGAAAAGCTCTGAATGCTGAGCGGACTCAGAACAGATATTTATTGGCTTGCTTTCTGTCTTGAGATCACGCGGTGAGAGATTCACTCTTGCTTAAACATGATAATCATTGAAAAATATCGAGTTCAAATAGACAAACCATTACAAATTGGTTAAGAGATGTAATAAATTATATTGTTATTCTCTTTTTAATATGACTTAGCTCTATTGTGTTTGAAACTGCTCAACCTGTTCTGTAGTATAAAGAATTGACATGAAAAATAAGAGAGTCGAAAAAATGCAACGAAACCGTGCTTCGCATATCTATTTAACCCGGGACAATCACATTGCTGGCGGAACAACGAAACAATCATGACACCTGAACAAATTGCCAAAATATCAGAAATATTCAGGGATCCAAAACCTGAGAGCGTTACAAAAAAGATAAATCGACTGGATAGAGAAGAGAAGGAAGAATTGGCAAAAGCCTGTTATGAACTGACAGGCAAAGTCGTCAATTCATTGTTGGAACCGACCATCAAAGAGACTGCTCAAAAAATATTCCAAAGTATCGGTCGGATGTTTTTTAAACACTTGCCCTATATTAACGCTAAACTCCGTAATGACAGAGTATTGTGGCAGGAGAAACTCGATACGTTGCGGGAGGTTTTTATTTTCGCCAATACTTCGGATTTTGATTTGCTCACTATTGCAGAGTATATCGAAGAAATTGAGTTGAAGGCAGACGAGCCTTTTTTAGCGCAATTTGAAGAGGTTAAAGGGGTTTATTTCGTGAAGGACGCTGTTAAAGTATTTGAGCACAACAGTAAAGAGGGAACGATTATCCGTAACGGGATTTTCGGTGATGGTCCATGTATGACAGAAGAAATTGAATCTTCTGTCACAGCAATTCCGACAAATGATTGTGATGGGCTTTTTATTCCCAGGAAGAAGTTTGTGGAGCTTGTTCGGAGTGTTCCGGGATTGCAGGAGAAGGTATTCCAGGATGTCGTAGAAGGCGCGAGGCTCAGTAGCGTCCGAGCAGAAGAACAACGGCGACTGATCCAGGAGATTATGGATAACATTGGTCAAGGATCGTTCTCAATTGATAAAGCAGGGGAGATCGGAGAAAACTACACAAAAATTGCAGCCGAATATCTGGGGGTTGAATCCTTGGCGGGGGTTCCCTTTGCTGATTTGGCTTTCAGGAAGGATCGAAAAGTTCTGCGCAACTACTACCGAGCCCTGCATATGCTTTTCAGCGGGAATCAGTTTGATAACGTCATGGTGATGGACCTGTTACCAAAAGAAATTACCATTAATAAACACATTATTAAGCTTCACTACACCTTTTTGCAGGAAGGTGGCCATGTTGTTTCTGTATTTGTGAGGATGGAAGACTTGACGCTGGAAAGAGAACTCGCGAAAAAAGAGCAAGAGGAGAAAAACATTCTTGATAAAATGCAACAGAATATCGGTGGATTTATGGATATGCTCAATGATGCCCAGAACTCGTTCAAATTGATGGATGAATTTGCTGAATTGTATTGGGATAAACAAGAACAACCACCAGCAGAGTATGTACGGGATGTATTGAGAACACTTCACGGTTCAAAGGGTTTGAGTGGACAATTCGAGTTGCAGAAACTGAAAAAGGTGATCCATACTCTTGAGGACTGGTTTCTCAAGATTGACAACGATGGTATCTCTGAGCATTATGATGAATTTATGGATCATTTCCAGCTGTTGGAGCAGGAACTCCAGTTTGCAATGTCGTTTAAGGAAAACCTGGGAGAAGGTATCATCAAAGTGCTGGATGGGGTCTCATTTACAAAAGAGGAATTCGCTGAATTGGCGCAAGCGTCAAAAAACAAAGATTTAAAGGCTGTTACGGCTCTGATTCTGAGTCGAAACAACGTTTCTGCAAATCGTATTATTAATAATTGGAAAAAGGATACTGATCGCCTGGCGGAGCAACTCGGGAAAATCGTTGATTTCCAAATTGATATTCAAGAGGGGTTAACCGTGTTAAAAGAAATGGCGAAAACCTTGAACGTCAGTCTGGGGCACTTATATCGAAATTGTGTTGATCATGGTGTGGAATCGCCGGAAAAGAGAAAGGCTGCTGGAAAGGATGAGACAGGCCGAATTTTTGTGAAAATCTATAAAGAAAATGATGTCTTGAAACTGATTATCGGCGACGACGGAGCTGGGCTGGATGAAGAGAAAATCGTTCAGATTGCGCGGAAAAAACCGAATCTGGATCAGACTCTGATTGATGATTACATCGCCAAAGCAGAGCACTGGCGCATCCTGTTTCTGGCCGGCTTTTCATCAGCTGAAAATGTGACGGACGTTTCTGGAAGAGGCGTTGGAATGGACGCTGTGATGAATACACTCAATCAGATGAATGGATCGATTGTTATGGAAACGTCCCTGGGAAAGGGCAGTGTTTTTAAGATCGATATCCCCTTGGAGTTAAATTAGCAACCTGCAATATTTCAGATTTTTAAGGGCTTTGCCTAAGATACCGAAATATTGGTAAAAACTTCCAGCGCATTGTCGCCAAAAATCTCCTGACTGTCTATATCTTTGGCGATCTTGACCCCTTTTTCAACGCTCAGGTCGATGATATCATGGTGGGTCAGATCTTCTCCCCGACTGTCTCGGATAATCGCAACCAGCGGTTTTTCCAGATTTTGACCTGGTCGAGGCACATTCATCACAAAGCCGAGACTGCTATCGCTGAGTTTCACTAGAGAACCTTTAGGATAGATACCCATCGTCTGGAGAAACGGCTCCCAGACTCTCAAATCATATTCAATCCCTGCCAGGGCGTCCAGGTATCTCATGGTTGAAGGCGGCGACCATGATCTTTTGTATTCTCGTTTTCCCACTAGCGCCTGATACACATCCACTATAGACAACAACCGGGTTTCAAACATGACATCCTTGAAATCCACACCCGTTGGATAACTGGAAAGCATAGCAGTATCCAGCTTGACGTGATGGTGATGGGTCATGTTGATGATGCTATTGGGCATGTTCATTTTGGCGAGTATCTCTGCCCCAAAAATCGGATGGGATCTCAGGATCTGTGTAGCACGGCTATTTCTTTCATAGTGTTCAGTGCTGTCGATGATCTCTTTGGGGATCTTGGATTTCCCCATATCATGCAGTAAGGCTCCCATAAAAACATCAAACTGATTCTGGAAAACATTGCGAACTCTTTTCTTTTCGATGATCTTGGCGTAGGTGGACTGATATATCGCCCCAACATCAACGCAATGGGAGTATATATGATCACTGTGTTTCAGGCCGGCCAGAGCAGTCATGGCGTCTGTTGAAGCGTTTTTGAGAATCGATTTCGTAAAAAGCTTGATCTCTTTGATGCTGGTTTTACCCTTGCGAATCAGATCCATGGTATTTTCAACCAAGGCTGTTGCTTCGCGTCTATACTCCAGACTTTCGCTAACCTTACTGATCAGTTTGTTGGCGATGTCAGCTTTTTGCTGTCTTTTTTCCTGAATAACCGATAAGCCTTTGCGGGATTTTTTTTCTGATGTTTGTTCAACCTGCTTGATAAGTTCTTTTAAATCAATATCTCTTCTGGATTCGTCTGCAATTCTCTTGTTCAAATTGACCTGAAAACCGATCATTCCTCTTTTTTTCAGCTCCTTGGCAAGTGCTTTATTGACGAACATCAGCTTTTTAAGTGTCGGAGGTAAGCTGTGGATTCTCAGTAGTTCATCACCCGTTTTCAGGAATTTAATAGGAATATCCTGTTTGTTGCCGGTACGCCTGATAATAGCCCTGGTATTTCTGAAATTGTGCCGGATGAAATCGCTGGTGCTTTTATCCATCGGGCGGTAATCGGACGAAAAACTTGTATAGGCCGCAATGATCATGCCGTCTTTCAGATCATTGACGCTGACTTCGGTCTGTTTCTTTTTCTTGACTGTCATAATTATGATACGTGACGGGCGCTCAATATAAGCCTTCGCTCTTATTATAGCGGCTTCATCTAAATCAACATCTCTTTACAGGTGCAATGAAGAATAGAAATGAATAAGTGGACGGCTGATTAAGATCGAATATTATTTTTGATAAAGGTTCGGAACAGATCGTAAACAAAGGAGCCGGATGTAAAAAGGGCTCAATCCCCGATTCGTACATTATCAATTCATTGGTAAAACTGTAAATTAATAATATTAATTATTAAAGATTTAGTAAACAGATTTAAATGAATGAAACCGCGTCCAGGGGCTCTTCAATTGATTATCGTGGTCGATCGAGAATTGCAGAATTCTGGGGATTTTGTGGACAACAAGGTCTTATTGTTGCGGGGATTGGCAAAGTCTCATTGGCTTTAGGTGCATTCAAGCAGTTTATTGATTTGAACGAATCAGTCAAAATTTGCTGGTTGATGCATTTTGGGAGCTATTTCTGCAGCTTAACTGATTCGCTGTGACGCTAGATGGTGCATAGTCAGCAATTTGGTGATGAGTTGATCTAACGCTAATTTATCGCCCTCAAAAACCGCGGCTTCAATTTTTTCCAAAATCGCTGGATAAATGGAATTGTAGTCTTCACAGGTACGTTTCGCTTTCCGGATAATTCGACAAAGAGTGCCTCCTTTGTAAATCGGGGTTGATTGCATCATTTTAAAATCCAACAGTAGTTCCTGTGCTATCAACTGTGGCATCTTTCGATGTACCTTTCCTGTTTGATTTGACTGCTGATCCAGTCGCGGTTTTCCGGGAATCGTTTCATTGAGTGGAATATATATCGTTAGACTTGAATGATACGGTTTTGCTGTGGTAGAAAGTCTCCCTTCCAGCAGATCGACCGCTTTTTTGATCATATCGAGATCAATGAAATCGAAAAATGCTTGAGATGGCTGCGCTGCCCCCATTTCCAGGGGCAGTGAATCCCCATTTTTAAAAATCCCATTGCTGAGAACGTCTGTCGCTATTTGACTCGAGACGTGTGTTGATTTGAGGCGGAACTGTTTCCGAGTGATGACGATGCGCAGGTCCCTGGCCTTTGCCGACACTGTTAGATCGACGGTGTCATCTTGATGAGACAATTGAATTGTTCTACTGATAATCGTCACCAAAATCCGATTGATCTCACCCCGATCTGAGTAAATCATTTTTGGCAGGGGCTCTTTGAAATTGAGGTCGAAGAGAACAGATTTTTTTGCGGCAGTTTCCCTGTTGCTTTGGTAGATACTCTTGATCAGAAGTCTTAGATCTAGACATTCAGATAAATCAGGCTTTTCAGCGGTAAACGGGTTGGAGACAGTAAATGCATTCTTGAGGTATTCGGATAATTCATGTGTTGATTTTTGAATGTGTTCCAGATGGTGATGGGTCTCTTTACTCAGCGGTTTGGATATTTCCCTCCGTTGAATGAGTTTGCTGAATCCGATGACGTCGCCGAGTTTAGATCGAATGGCACCGTTGATAGATGTCAGATAATCGGTTTTTGAGCCCTTGGCAGTTTCGAGCTCTTTTTTTAATTGGCTGACCTTGAGCATCTGCTTGACAACTTTTTCTCCAAGCATGTCAAAATGGAGCACATTCTGAAAGGATATTGCGGCTTGTTTACATATCACTGAGATCATTGAAATGATGTCCTCAGAAAAAGGCTGCTGACGATCACTTTCCAGATAGATGATGCCGTTGGTTTCTGTTTCATAGACGATCGGAAAAACCAGCAGCCGTAAAGGAGGACAGTTAGCCCCATTCTTGGAATTGGAACTTAATGCGTTTGGTTTATTGATGATAATCCCTTTCCCGGTTTCAATGACCTGCTGGATAATTGCAGTCGGGATATCATCCTGTTCGAGAGCAGATAAAAGGGATTTGGGAAGAGCTTGAATATAAAGTTTATCTTCCTGTTCTCTTTTGGCTCTTGATCGAATCATTGGTTCCCCCTCATCCAAGGAAAAAAAGATCCCTTTTTGAGCTCCTGAACAACCCAGTGCACACTCCAGGACAACGTTGAAAAAATCTGGAAAACGAATACACCGGGATATTTTCTGGGAAGCAGTAATAATTCCAAAACTGTCTGGTTCTGCGTTGGGGACTAAATAGCGGTAAGCGGTCGGTCTGATGTTAGCTGTTGCCATCTGTGCATACTTAATTAATAATCACTGAAACGGTTTATTCAGTGTGTTGATATTGGTTTATAATTCGATATAAATAACTAATGTCGTTGATTTAATCTGAAATATTGATGGGATCGCTATTTAAGATTTAAAAAAACCGAAATTTTGAATAAACCATTTTAAATGACTGAAGTACTTAGGCTCAGCTGCAAATACGTCATTCAGTTGTTGCTGATTTTTAAAAGGACACCTGATTTGATATATTTTTAATATTGCGATTTACATGCCAATGTCTGTAAAGTCATTAATTGCAATTTGTTAACCCCGATAACGTTGGTAGCATGCTTAATTCAAGGTGTGTGTATCATCGAAATTAATCGAAAAACGGTGGAATCTTTAGGTGACTAATCGAATCTGGTTGTAAAGCAGCGAAAATTCGATGTTTTTTTGGGTATCGGGTGCGAAAATGGTCCGAAACTAAATCGCTAACCTTGCAGTAAAAAGGAGATTCGTCACCCCCAAAAGAAACAGATGTGGCGTTTCTATAACCGGTCTTGAAGGAGGGATAATTTTGAGTTTACAAACATGTGTGACGACTGATGGGCGTTTTCAATGGGGGCTTCATCGGCCGCAGTTTAAAGTGGCAAATTTTCGTAAATCAGATGAAATTAGCGCTCTGGGGCCAATACAAGGCGGGGAAATGAATGAAAACCAGGCGAATTTCCCCCAGGGGGAGGTTGATGAAACGAATGCTGATTGGATATTTGAAATTCCCAATGCTTTTCCATTCCGAGGTACGACATATATCTGCAAAAGCTGGGCAGATGACAAAGTTGAGGATCCTGCCGCAATTCGTCTGCCAGAAAAATCTGATGTCTCGTTAAAGCAGACAATCGGACAGTGGTTTTCAGGAAAACCGGGTTGCAGCAAGGACCTTCAACACATTATCAACACACTGCCAGATCAGCTACGTATTGCACTGGCTTCGTCGTCCACCGATCCGGATGATCTGATTTGTCTGGCGAAATATTGCTGTGAATTCGACTATGAAAAGACGGGCGGTTGGCCGGTCGGCATTAGATACACGAAAAATGGTCGTGGGATCGTTTCAGCCAAAATTACGGATCAGACACTGTTTGAAGTGCTGGTCAATAATCAGCATCTCCCGGATATATACAAGGAAGTGATGGTTTTAAGGCCCGGGGTACAAGGGAAAAGCGAGATCGTCGGTGATTGGTGCAGTGGTAAGTCTGGTTCTCACATTTATGAGTATCTGAGACGAAACAGCTATATTCCCTGGGGGCACTATGCCGCCAACATGGCCAATGATGCGGTAAGATATGACATTCGTGAATTGAGTCCATCTGATATGACTGGATTGCGCCATCTTTATTATCAGAGAACCTTTGTGAGACTAGCACAACAGTGCGGGATTGATTTTCCTGCAGAAAGAAAAGCCTTGTCAGTCTCTGAGTTGGAAATGATGAGAAAGAAGATACTCAAACGCTTTTCTAAGAAAGCAGAGGGAGATTTCAAATTCAATCGTACACTTTGGGGCTGGAACTTCGGATTTGATTTTGCTCCCAGTCATTATCGGTTACATGCGTCGCATCAGCAGATCCATCAACAGTTTGCGCTCATACCTGCATCTGTTTCAACTCAAACTGGCGACCCTCTTGGTCAGCCTGTTGATATGACTTTTGCCTCCTATGGTTGTGGTGATCTCATTGCTGATTTTACGAGTTCCTTCCGCTCACAAACCGGATGCAATTTTTTCGAAAGTTACATTCAGGCGATTCGATCAAATCGAAGAATGGATGGTCATCAGAGCAATTCTTCCAGCCTGATCATCCATGAAGACAGTGAAGTGATACTTTTCGTTCCGAAGTCGCAGACTTCTCAATGGGAAGTCCAGCTGATGACTTTAAAGCCGGTGGGCAATATTCTGGAAGCTGACGATACGACTCGTCAGTCTATTGATCGCGCTATGTTGATCGCGGTGAAGATTCTATCTGGTTTGGGAGCGAGAATGATAACGACTATCGAGTATCCAAAATGTTTCGATTCGATGGATTCGGATCAGCGTTTGTTATATGCGTTTCTGCCGAAACTGCCGGAATCGCCCGGTGCGTTCAGCGAAGCCCAACTCCGCTGGATAAACGGTCATTACCCCGAAGATTTTGCCTTTGCCTGTCGGTTGCAGCTCTGAATAATTGTAACTCAGAGCGGGATACTGACTTAACGGACAATGGGATTGATGATGTCCTGACTGACCGATGGAGAACCAAATCCGCTTGCAAAGTCGATATTATATGATTGGAAGCCGGATCTCTTTGGAGATGATTTTTGCAATAGTCTCTGCATAAAGGGTATGCTCTTTGACCAGCACTCTTTCAGCCAGAGAATCGGCGGTATCATTTTCCAGGACTGCGACCTCTTCCTGGGCCAGGATAGGGCCGTTGTCATATTTTTCGTCGATGAGGTGTATAGTCACGCCAGTGACCGAATCCCCCGATTTCAGTACGGCTTCATGCACCCGTTTCCCGAACATTCCTCTGCCACCGAATTTAGGCAGAAGCGCCGGATGTATATTCAGTATCCTGCCTTGATAGGCTTTGAGTGTCTGATCGCCGATTTTTTTCATATAACCGGCCAGTACCACGAGATCAGTTTCACTTTTATTAAGAATTTCGACAATGGCAGCATCTGCTTTATTAGAATCCTCATGGGTTAAACTACTGATATGGTAATTGGGAATGTTCTCTGCTTCAGCTCTCTGCAGCGCCATGGATCCTGAATTATTACTAATGACTGCGACAAGGTTTGCCTTGAGTCGGCGTTGTTTGACAGCATCGATAATCGCCTGCATGTTGCTGCCGCCATGTGATGCCAGAAAGGCAATATTCATTTTTTCCATTTTGCTCTTGAGAAAACCGATTGGAAGTGGACCGTTTTTTGAATTTGTCAGGGTGCCAGGATATATACGCCAGTGTCTAAATATCGTATTTTTTACGTTTTCTATAAAGGGTATTCGGAGAAATTCCCAAAAGAGCAGCAGCTTTTCCTTTACGGAAGTTGGTCTGTTCCAAAGCTCTCAATATCATCTCCTTTTCGCTTTGAACAGGCGGCATTGCGGGCTTGTTTTCAACTAAGGTGCTTTTGAGGATCTTTTCAGGTAGATCGGCGCTACGCAAAGTACTGCCTTTGCTGACAGCAAAGGCATATTCGACGACATGGTAAAGTTCTCTGATATTACCAGGCCAAGTATATTGGATCAGCTTTTGAATGGCATCCGCTGAAAAATTTTTGACTTCTCGCTGTTCGGACTTATTCAGTCGTTCGATAAAGGTGGTGAGAAGGAGCGAGACATCTTGAAGTCTTTCTCTGAGCGGAGGAAGTTTGATTGAGACAACATCCAGGCGATAATAGAGGTCTTCTCTGAATAACTGATCCTGTACCATTTGCCAAAGATCTTTATTCGTCGCGGCAAGGATCCGTACATCTACCTGGACGGTTTTTATGCCACCGACCCGCTCAAATTTTTGTTCTTGAAGGACTCTCAGGAGTTTCCCCTGGAGCTCAAGGGGGATTTCGCTCACTTCATCCAGAAACAGCGTGCCTTCATGTGCAAGTTCAAACCGCCCCACCTTTCTTTGGTGCGCTCCGGTGAACGCTCCTTTTTCATGACCGAAGAATTCGCTTTCAAGCAGATTGACCGGGATAGCGGCGCAGTTTACAGCATTAAATGGTTTCTGTGCCCTTCGACTTCTGTTGTGGATCTCTTGTGCCACAAGCTCTTTACCGGTACCGCTCTCTCCCTGTATCAGCACAGTAGCATTGCTGGTTGCGATATTTTCGATCAGCAGAAAGATCTCTTTCATTTTCAGATCGCAACTGATCATATTACCAAAGGTTAAAACATTAACTGATTCTCTGATCAGACGTTCCTCTTCTCTTCTATCGCGGAAAAACAGAAGCCAGCTGGCATTGGAACCCGATTTTTTAAGTGGCGTGATAGAGACGCTAACCGGAATTATGGATCCAGATGGGCAGAGTAGTTGGGTTTGTGCGCCAGTAATTCCGGATTTGTTGTTTACACAATCGACTATCAGCCCGTTTGGCCCTGCGATGGCGGATCCCAAAAGAGACGCGGCAGGCTTGCCCAGGGTTTCAGATTCATCGAGGTCCATAATCTGTGTAGCCTTGGCGGAGATCATTTTAACGATAAAATGGGAATCGAGAGTTATCACGCCTTCCGCCATCCCATCGAACGTCGTTTTCAGTAAATTAAGGGCCTGATCTTTTGCGACGATCTCATTTTTAAGCTCAGACGAGTATTTTTCGACTGTTTGCAGCATGTTTTCCAGTTCATCATTTTGATCCTGGATTTTTTTCAGATTACTCTGTCTGTTGATGACAGACTTGATTCTTGACTGGAGCACCAGTTCGCTGATGGGTTTGTTAATAAAATCCCTGGCACCGTTTTCGAAACAACTGGCGAGCAATTGATCGTCCGCTTCGCTGGTCAGCATAATGACGGGGATATCTCTGTAAGCGGGATGGTTTTTCAGTTCCTTGAGCAGTGTGACCCCATCAACCTCCGGCATGTAGTAATCCATGAGAATCAAGTCGAATTTCTCACTTCCAAGGATGTCGAAAAGATATTTTGGTTTGGTGATAAATTCCGAGTCGTAGTCAAATGTAGCGAGGATCTCGCATACCAGTTCGATAAGTTGCGGGTCATCATCCACAATCAGGATTTTTACCATTCAAGCCTCTTGTGACGTTTTGATTGATGTGTAACGGAGATATACATGACTGGAGAGTCAAACTGATCGGGGACCTGCATCCAATCACTTAGCTGACCCAATATTCCTGCGAAATTGCTTTTTGGGCGTGAATTTGAGTTCCGTGAAGCATATCAAAATTCATAATGGTGATCAAGACATTCTTTAGGGTGATACAGAGATAAAAAAAATCGTATCCGACTATAATTTATGTTTTTTTCTAAAGTGTTTTTCCATGTATCGATCTAAACGTTTGGCTGATATCGGAAATGCGGTTTTTAAATCCTGCGAAAAAACTGAAACTTTGAATTCTTCAAGCATCCAGCGCAATCGCTTGAGAAACCATAACTCTTTTGACGTCGTATTTTCCTGCGCCAGCCAGAGTTCGCGACATTTTATCTGGTAGGGATTGGTCAGATCGTGTTTCCTTTCTTCTCCTGCCGGATCGGCTAAAGCTTTATCGATACGTCGCTGGTATGAACGCAGGATGCGGGGCATGTGCCGCCACTGCTCAAAAGGAATCTCGGATAGACACCCTGCTGTGAAGAAAAACCGCAGTTCAGCTGCTATAGCATCAAGTAAAATATTAGATTGCTGCGGGTATTTACTCAGGAGCTCTAACTGAAGTGACTGGTGTGTGGACATCGTATCCTTGATCCAATCCACAACTCTCCTCCCCAAACCGTGCAGCTCTTTCTTAATCATTTCCAGGCGTCTGTCGTAGGACTTTTCCGTTAGTACCATTTCTTCAGAACACCCGAGGAGTCCCTGATAAGCTATTTCATACACCCTTTGTTGTACGTCTGCATGAAAGTCCTTATTTAGTTTTTTTGGTTTTGAGCCCAGTTTTTTTTGCAACAGATTGACTGTGATATCGATACGGTTGTCTCTGAGGTTCTGAAATTGGTCCAAGGTTTCAGGGGGAAAACGCAACTCGTGGTGGAGCCAGCTGAGCTTCTCCCCCAGTTCTTTTTCCATCAACAAGGCAATCCCATGAATGGATTCTTCCTCGGCATCTGACAGGGTTTTACTCAGCGACAGAACGAGCCCACCGTCTTTAGCTAAAAGGGTCCGAAATCCCCAGATAGGGACATCCCCACTTTGGCTTAATCGAACTTCTTCCAGCAGTGGCTCAAAATCCCATTTTTGGATGTTAAGATGTTCATGGGGCTTTATCAGAACATCCCAAGCATCCTCTTTCTTGGTGGAACCTTGCTGGAGTTCAGAAAGAGATCGCCCCTGAATAATTTTTCCTGTTTGGGGATGGCAGAGGCGAAAATTCATACAAAGATAGTTTGGCAGATTTTTGGAGTCCCACTGTTCCGGTTCGATATAGACCCGTGTTATTTTAAACAGTGCTTCGGAAAGCGCATTGAAAAAATTACGTTTTTCAGGAAGTTGAGCATCCGGTTGATCAGAGGCATAGCGCATGGATGTCATCGTATCCCAAACCCGATCCGAGATCTCCTGGATCGGGAATATTTTTTTCCGTAATGATTTGGGAAGGTTTTTGAGCAGCCAGAGTATCTTCTCCTGCAGCAGCCCTGGAACTAAATACTCAAAAGGTGCTTTCTGCAGGCTGTTTAAAAGCGACCATGGCAACTCAAGGGTGACCCCGTCCTCTGTGTCGTCCGGTTCAAACACGTAATGCAACCTGCATTTTTTCCCTCCGATGGTTAAATAGTTCGGGAACAGATCGTCTTTGTCGTAAAGATCCTGTTGCATCAGATCCTCTTTTGTCATGAATAGAAACCGATCACCTCCGTTTTGTTTGATAATCCTTTTTAAGTCGTTCAAACATGAGACACCTTTAATCCGTTTCTGATAGAACTGTTCCATCTTGTCTGAATTCACCAGAATGTTTCGTTTTCGTTGCTGGCTCTCCATTTTGTGAATATCATCAATCAATGACCGATTATGTTTCAGAAATGGAAGGGTGGCGGCCAGCTTTTCCTCCATTACTGCCTCCCTGATGAAAATCGTGTTCGACATTTCAAGGTCGATAGGGCCGTAATTCACCCTTCTTTGCTCGATGAGTGTAAAGCCATATAGCGTCACCTTTTCCCAAGCTACGACAGTGGCGCTTCGCTGGTCCCATCGAGGCTGGGTCCAATGTTTTTTACAGAGGTGACCGGCCAGTGATTCAAGCCATTCGGGGTTGATTTTCGCAACCCGATGGGCAAATAATTTTGATGTTTCAATCAACTCAATCGCAACAATCCATTCGTGACGGCCTTTGTACTGTCCTGAACCGGGGAATATACTGAGTTCTTTGTTTCCTGTTCCTTCATAGACCTTTTTCTCTTTCTTGTGGGCGATATGATTCAGGTAGCCGGAGAGGATACTGCAATGAATGGCGTCGTAGTCCCAATTATCAGGACGGGTGAGGGACCAGTTTTTCTCCGTGACAATACTCACCAGCTGAGCATGAAGATCCCGCCACTCTCTAATTCGATGGTATGAAAGAAAGTTTTTTTTGCAGAACTTTCTCATTTTCCCCTGGGTTTTCAGACTGTCCATTGTTGTGTGGTAGTACTCCCAGAGGTTTAAAATTGTCATTAAATCTGATTCTTCGGATCGAAATTGAGCGTGCATTTGATCAGCCTGTGTCCGTTTGTCTTCAGGTCTTTCCCATGGGTCCTGACAGGAGATGGCTGAGGCAATGATCAGCACAGGGTAGAGCATGTTCTCTTCCTTGGCCTGCAGTATCATCCTGGCAGTGCGTGGGTCGACGGGCATGGCCCCCATGTTCTTACCGGTAGCTGTCAGGCGTTTCCTGTCATCAATTGCTCCCAGTTCTTTAAGTGAGCGGATTCCAGCCCTGATTTGAGCTGATTCGGGGGGGTCGATAAAGGGAAAGGTGGAAATGTCCCCCAGCTTCATTGTCAACATGCGCAGAATCACTTCGGCCAGATCTGACCGTTGGATTTCTGGTGTTGTATACTCATCGCGGGACAGAAAGTCTTCCTGTGAATACAAACGGATGCATATTCCGTTGCTCAGACGTCCGCAACGGCCTTTGCGCTGATTGGCGCTACTTTGGGAAATCAGTTTTACCGGCAGTCCTTTTGTTCCGGATCGGGTATTGTATTGGCTGATTCTGGCCCTTCCGGTGTCTACGACATACCGAATTCCAGGAATGGTGATGGAGGTTTCGGCAATATTTGTGGCGATGATGATCTTTCGTTTTTGAGCTGGCTGAAATATTCGATTCTGTTCGGATTTTGTCAGTCTACCATAGAGGGGCAAAATCCAGAAATCCTCGGCCTGAAGGTGGTTTAACTTGTCAGCGGCCTCTTTTATCTCCTGGAAGCCGGACATAAAAACCAGGATATCCCCAGCGGAGGTTTCAGTCAGAATCTCCTCGACGGCATCTTTCACCAGGTCGATCATGGTGATTTCTCCCTGTTCTTCAATAATCTCATCTATCGGAGAGTACCTTGTTTCCACAGGGTACATCCGTCCAGAGACTTCGATAATGGGAGCTCCTGATACATCAGGGGGGGGTGAATTGTTTCCGTTCCAGAGCAACCGCTTGTCTGATCCCGGGACCGCCATTTGCTGGAAGGACCTCGAGAACTTTTCCACATCTATGGTAGCGGAAGTGACTATCAACTTCAGTTCGGGTCTTCGAGGAAGTAGCTGCACCAGGTAACCCAGCAAAAAATCGATATTAAGTGTTCTCTCGTGTGCTTCATCGATGATGATCGTATCGTACCGATTGAGAAAACGATCACTCTGAATTTCGGCTAACAAAATGCCGTCAGTCATGAATTGGATCTGAGTATCTTCCCGGGTTTGATCGGAGAATCTGATTTTGTAGCCGACCGCTGCGCCAACCTTCGTTTTCAGCTCATGTGCGACCTGCGTTGCCAGAGAGGTGGCTGCGATGCGGCGAGGTTGTGTACAACCAATCTTACCCCGAATCCCGCGGCCAATCTCCAGGCACATCTTAGGAATCTGGGTTGTCTTCCCTGACCCTGTTTCACCGCTAATAACGACCACCTGATTCGTTTGAATGGCTTTTTGAATCTCGGCTTTTTTTTGAACAATGGGCAGGCTGGACGGGTACTGAATGGCAGGGAGCCTGGCCGTTCTGCTTTGCACAAGATTCTCTGAGCGGATCAATCGATCCAACAGTTTTGTCAAATGCGTTGTAAAGGATTCGCTTTTTGGATCTGGCAAATTCTTCAAGAGCTTTTGCAGGGTGTGGCGATCTTTACAGAGGGCTTGGTTGATCCTATTGTTGAGATTCTTGAGATCGTTCTGCATCGTTCAATCAGTCTGGAATCTGTATGTCACCGGATTGATAATTTTACAACGGCTGAGGAAAGGGGTTCCGATCATCTGATATGGCATTCAGCAGGGAGACCTTTATTGCAAGGGGTCAGTCAGTTGCTGAATGGCAAAAACGGTTGAATGGCTTGATTTGAAAAGTTTAATGCAATTTGAATAATATTTTTTGAATACCGACCGTTTTTAATGATTTCGGCACTCTTTTTTTGATATTCGGATTCTGAAATAGACCGAGTCAGAAAAAGAATACGGGGAAACAGCAGTGCATTGATAAAGGAAAGCCCTGCCTTTTTACAATATTTGAGAGCCTGGCCGTCATCAATCATAATGAAGTCACCCATTCCAAGCATATGCTGGCGAATGGTATCCCGTTCACCCCGGTTCAAGGTCGGGAGCGCAGGAAATGAATTTCTGCGGATGATTTTCTGGTCTTGCAGCGTCAGCACCTGAATTTGATTTTTGTCGCATAGCAGGCGAAACGTCTCTGATCCGGGGTACCCCCGCAGGGTCAATTCATCATAAACCGCTGGCGTGATCAATGTTCTGTAGTTACTGACCAATTGTGCGATCAGTTCCGCTTTATATAAAAGTATGGCAGAAGATGCGTCTATTATAACCGATTTCATATCGTTGCCACAGGGCTTAAGGCACAGGTATCGTCAGTGACTCTATTTCGTCCCGAAGATCTTGTCCCCGGCGTCACCCAATCCCGGTAATATATAACCGATGTCATTTAGTTTTTCGTCGATGCTGGCGACATAAATCTCAACATCGGGATGTTCTTCTTCAACTCGCTGAAGCCCTTCCGGTGCTGCAACCAGAAAGAGGCCCTTGATTTTTGGACACCCCGCCTTTTTTAACAAAGCGATCGTGCCCAGAAGTGTGCCGCCTGTAGCCAACATTGGATCCAGAATCAGGGCAGTCCGCTGATCGATGTTTTTAGCCAGTTTTACATAATATTCTACTGGCTGGAGTGTCTCTTCATTCCGATAGAAACCAACCACACTGACTTTAGCCGAAGGAATCATGTCAATGACACCATCCATCATTCCAAGTCCAGCCCGCAGAATGGGAACGATTGTAATCTTTTTCCCTTTGATGAATTCAGCTTCCACGGGACCAGCCCAGCCTTCAATCGTCCGGGTTTCTGTTTTTAAATCTTTGGTTGCTTCATAGGTCAACAGACGGGCAATTTCATTTGACAAATCTCTGAAATCTTTCGTCGATTGTGTTGCTTTTCGCATAAGTCCCAGTTTGTGTTTAATGAGTGGATGTTCTGCGATATGAACAGTCATGTTAGGTCTCCAGATCTAGTGAATTGTTGGTTTAAGTTGGCACTTATTAAAAAGGGTTCATATTCAATGGAAAACCAGTGTAACCCTTGTGATTTCAATCAAAGTATGAGATTAATTTCTCTGGTTTCCAGTCTTTCAATTTTTTTAAATCCCTTTGGCAATTTTTGTCCACGTCGCCCTCTGTCTCCCAGATATCCAGCCAGATTATCCGATTTCAACGCGATACTTTTCGTGGCTGAGTGCAGGATCAAGTTGTGATTGGCAGGCAGGACCTCTAAAAATGACAGGGATTCATTTTTACCCAGCAAGATCTGCATGATTTTGTTCCCCTTTCCTCTCGCCAGGACCGGCAGTTGAGAAACCGGGAAAATGAGCATTCTGCCTTCATTGCTGATAGCGATCAGCCGATCGGTTTCAGCATCACTCAACATCTTTATCGGTAGAGGTTTGGCGCCATCCGGGAAAACCAGGACCGATTTTCCGTTACGGTTCTTGCTGTATAACTCGCTCAGTTTACTGATAAATCCATAACCTTGATTACTGGCCAAAACAACCAATTGGTTCGGGTTTCCTGCTGCGATCCATTCAAAAGTCACGGCTGGTGGAGAGGTAAGTCGTCCCGTCAACGGCTCGCCATGTCCTCTGGCTGATGGTAGATTTCGAATCGGCAGTGAATAGCAACGGCCACTTGAATCCATGATGGCGACCATTTGATTGGTGCGTCCGGTTGCGATAGCCTTCAGCTCATCTCCGGTTTTGAAACTGAGTTTATGGACCTCTATTTCGTATCCTTTGGCTGAGCGGATCCAGCCCTTACTCGAGAGGATGATGGTCACACCTTCTGTGGGAAGTAGCTCAGATTCCGACAGGGCGGCGGCATTTTGACGCTTCACAACTGGAGAGCGTCTATCGTCGCCATAGTTCTTGACAATTTTTTCAAGTTCTTTTCGAATCAGCGTTCTAATCATGGCATCGGAGCCCAGGGTTATCTCAAGCTGGTTTCGTTCACTCGCCAGACTCTTTTGTTCTTCCCTGATTTTTTTCTCTTCCAGTTTCGCCAGTTGACGCAGCCTTAACTCCAGTATTGCATCTGTTTGAGCATCAGATAGATCGTACTTTTCCTGAATAATTTTTTTCGCACGATCCTCATTACGGATGATCCTGATGATCTCGTCCAGATTGAGATAGGCAATCAGTAAGCCATCCAGTAGATGAAGCCGCTCTTTGACCTTCTCCAGTCGGTGCTGTAGCCGATTTTGAACAATCCCTTTCCGAAAGGTCAGCCACTCCTGCAACATCGTCAGGAGGTTTTTTACCTGCGGCCGTCCGTCCAGCCCGATAACGTTCAGATTGAGGCGATAGGTTCTCTCAAGATCGGTTGTCGCAAAAAGATGATGCATTAGTTGCTCAACATTGACCCGGTTGGAGCGAGGGACAATGACGAGACGGGTAGGGTTTTCATGATCGGATTCATCACGTAGATCTGCAACCATCGGAAGCTTTTTGGTCTGCATCTGACCGGCAATCTGCTCCAGGATTTTTGAACCGGACACCTGATGGGGCAGGGCTGTGATGACGATATCACCATTTTCCCGGTGATAAATCCCTCTCATCCGCAGGCTCCCGTTTCCTTTACGGTACGCATCCAGGATTTCGTCAGAAGTTGAAATAATCTCCGCTTCAGTGGGGAAATCCGGACCTTTAATAAATTGAAAAATATCCTCCAACGTGGCGTTTGGTTTTTTCAGCAGGTGGATACATGCCTTGACGACCTCTTTGAGATTGTGAGGGGGAATATCGGTCGTCATGCCAACGGCAATGCCCGTGGTGCCGTTCAGAAGGATGTTGGGCAGTTGAGCCGGTAAAACGGTAGGCTCCTGCAGCGTGCCGTCAAAATTGGCCTTCCATTCGACAGTTCCCTGTTTCAGCTCGTCTAAGAGCGTGTTCGCATAGGCAGTCAACTTGGATTCAGTGTAGCGCATGGCAGCAAACGACTTGGGATCGTCCGGGGCTCCCCAGTTTCCTTGTCCGTTGATGAGCGGATAGCGATATGAAAAAGGCTGGGCCATGAGGACCATGGCTTCATAACAGGCTGAATCGCCGTGGGGATGAAATTTCCCCAGAACATCCCCGACGGTACGGGCCGATTTTTTAAACTTGGCTGTGGAATTAAGCCCAAGCTCTGACATAGCGTAGACAATTCGTCTTTGTACCGGTTTCAATCCATCTCCGATATGGGGAAGTGCCCTGTCCAAAATCACATACATGGAATATTCCAGGTAGGCGCGCTCGGAAAAGTCGTAGATCGGTATTTGTTCTATTCCTTCCGGATTGAGTGTCGAAAGTTCAGTCATTGTCTCGTTCCATTCAAATCGCTCTTCTTAATATTCGCCCTTGCGAAGGGCGTAGTGGGGGATGCTAAATTATAAAATCCGGTCAAATTCAGTTCAAGGTGTGAGTCACTATTGGCTGACAAGATCGCCTTTTTTCTCCAGCCAGATACGTCGATCACCAGCCTGTTTTTTGCCCAACAACAGATCCATCGTCGCAAAGGCGTCGAAGTCTGACTCAATGTTCAACTGCAGTAACCGGCGTGTTTCAGGTGCCATGGTTGTTTCTCTTAACTGCAAGGGATTCATCTCACCCAGACCTTTAAAACGTTGAATATTTGCCTTTCCTTTTTTCTTCTCGGCGGTGAAACGATCCAGTAGTCCTTTTTTCTCCTCATCATCCAGTGCATAAAAGATCTCTTTCCCGATGTCGATCCTGTAAAGTGGTGGCATGGCAATGTAGATATGTCCCGCTTCTACGAGAGCATGAAAATGCCTGAGGAAAAGTGCACACAGCAAGGTTGCGATATGGAGGCCATCGGAATCCGCATCTGCCAGAATACATATCTTACCATATCGTAGTTTGCTGATATCCTGGGATGCGGGATCAATGCCGATAGCAACAGAAATATCGTGGATTTCCTGGGATTTTAAAATTGAAACAGAGTCGATTTCCCAGGTGTTTAAAATCTTCCCCCTCAACGGCATAATCGCCTGAAACCGCCGATCCCTGGCCTGCTTCGCTGACCCGCCGGCTGAGTCCCCTTCTACCAGAAAAAGTTCACAAAGCTTTGGGTCCTGGTTTGAGCAGTCGGCCAGTTTTCCGGGAAGCGCCGGTCCGCTGGTAAGCTTCTTGCGTTCAATTTTTTTGCTCAACCGCTGTCTTGCCTGGGCACTACTGATCGTCATTTCTGCGATCTGAGTTGCCATTTCGGTATGCTGATTCAGCCATAAACTGAAAGCATCTTTTACGACACCGATGACAAAAGGGGCACACTGACGCGACGAAAGCCGCTCCTTTGTCTGACCTGAAAATTGTGGATCCTGGATTTTGACGGAAAGAACATAGTTACAATGTTCCCAGACATCTTCCGGTGCCAATTTAATCCCCTTGGGGAGCAGCTTATGGAACTCGCAGAACTCGCGCATAGCATCTGTCAATCCGGTACGGAAACCGTTGACATGAGTTCCGCCGAGGCTTGTTGGAATTAGATTGACATAGCTTTCAGTGACGATATCTTTTTCATCGGGCAACCAAACGACAGCCCAGGAAGCAGATTGTTCGTTCCCTTGAAAATCCCCAATAAAAGGCTCTTCCGGTAAAGTTTGAAATGATTCCAGGCTGTCAGAGAGATAATCCTGTAGACCATCTTTGAAAAACCAGACCTCTTTGATAGCTGTATGACTGTCCAGATAGGTGACACGAAGGCCGGAGCACAAAACAGCTTTGGCTCGGAGGATATGCTTGAGATTTTTCGTTGAAAAATTTAGCTTGTCAAAATAGTGTTCATCTGGCCAGAACCTGATAGTTGTGCCGGATTTATTGGGAGCTGCGGAACCGTCAGTGGTCAGGTCTTCTACCTTTTCTCCTTTCTCAAAGGCGATTCTATAGACCGATCCGCCACGAGTAATTTCAACCTCCAGTCTTGAAGAAAGAGCGTTAACGACGGAAACGCCTACGCCATGCAAGCCACCTGAGAACTGATAACTTTTGTTTGAAAATTTGGCTCCTGCATGTAATCGGGTCAGAATCAGTTCAACACCCGTGATGAGCTCTTCCGGGTGTATATCAACCGGCATACCCCGGCCATTGTCACTGACTTCCAGTGACCCATCAAGATGATGGATGACATCGATTCGATTGGCAAATCCTGCTATCGCCTCGTCAACACTGTTATCGATAACCTCCTGCCCCAAATGGTTGGGGCGGCTGGTATCGGTATACATCCCGGGTCGTTGTCTTACTGGATCCAGACCATTCAGGACTTCGATGGACTCTGCTGTGTATGCTTCACTTGACATTGATTCTTTTCCTTTGAGCTCACAAAAATTTGCCTATACGATGACTGCTTTCTTTCAGATCGACTCCTGGCACAACCATCCTCTAAATCAAGAGACACCTATCAGGAAAATGTCCCTGGGTTCACTCTCGTCTTTGCATTTTCGGATTACCAATCGAACAACAACAGGATAGGAAAATCACTTTCAGTAGGCAGTACTTTAATGCTAATCGCTTTATTAATCCCAATAGAATTTTTTTATTATGTCAATCATCACTTTGAACAGTTCTCATCCCTGGAAACGTTATTGGCAGAAAGAAGCGACACCATGAGAGCCATTTTAAAAAACAAACAGGAGAGAAAATGTGATAATCTGTTATAATACCAGGAGATTGAATTATTAGAAGTACCCAGAGTAAATAAGCTGAGTGACGTTTTTGATAAGTCGAAGAAAGATCAGAGTGGGGCGCCGGATCTGATTTACGAACCCGGTTTTTTAGTACCGGGTTTGAGCAGCATGTTAATGCCAGAAACACTTATTTTATCGCGCCTGAGTTGGCGTCAATGCGCAAAACCCTTGGATTTTTTTTGGGGATGTCGAAGGTCAGAACCGTCTGACCGGTTCCTATATCCATGTATCGTTCGCCTTCTGCAAGAGCCGTCACCTCAATACGTCCACTACCGTAGTCTGCTTTTTGAAAGGGTTTGATGATTGCCGTGACTCGCCGGTAACCCCTTGAATTTAATCGTATGGATTCGGAGAATACAATTTTATCTGACGGTACAGTGATTAAAACCCTGGCGGCCTTAAAAACATTGAGTTTGGAATTAACATCAATGACCTGTAAAGTAAAGCTGACTTCACTCTCATTTCCGGCTGTCGGGACATCAATTTTTTTACGGTCCGGTTTGATCAAAATCCGATAGGGAATGTCCTTGACTTTTTCTTTAAACGATCCCCTTTTTGTGATGCCTTTGATCATTTTGCCCGGCTTCAGATCTATTTTTTCATCTTCATTCTCAAGCTCAACTAAACCGGTTGAAAGACTGACATCGAGAGTGGCTCCCTTTTGAGAAAGAGCGACACTGGTACCTTTGATTCCGCAGGTTGCTGTAGGTGTTTTGATGACAGTCCTTTGACGGTTTTTTGTGAATTTTCCCCACAAAGAGCCGAGTGAGAGTTTGAATCGATTGAGAAATCCCCTGTGAGCGCTTTTATTCTCAACGGACTGTTCAATTGTAAATCTTGTATTCTGATATAGTCTAATGAGCGAGCCATCTCGAAAAAGAATGGTTGTCCTTGCGTTCTTCTCTGTAGTGACAATATCGCCATCATTTAAAACAAGGCCTTTTCTACCCGTGATTGTACGATTTTCCCGGATCACTTTAACATCGCCAAGGGACGCTTTGATACTGGCAACAGCATTGATTGCAGACAACGATTGGGGGAAAACCAGCAAAACAGCTGCAATAAACACGATACAGGTTTTTTTCATGCTATCGCCTCTTTATACTCATTTTACATCAACAAAATCTCTTGTGATATTCAAATTACGCGGATTATACCACAGAAATGGGATTTTGCAAATCAGACATCGCTGGAACCTATCCCTAATGGCCGAAACTAGTTTTTGAACCAGTTGATATTATAAAACAAATATCAGACGTAACCTGGCTTCCAGACCAAGCCAGACTCGTGTACAGGAAGCTTCCAGAGTAACTGCAATATTTTTGGGAAAACTGCAGTCAAATAGAGCAGCGCAATGCAAGAAAATTTGGATTATTCCTGGCATCCTATTGCTTCGATGGCGCGGTAATGGTATGTAGTTTATTCAAAGTTGGGGTTTCAAGAGTGAAACGTTCAAATCCAGAATGATGACTACCACACCGATGTATTTAAATTATTTTGGCGTCAACCTGATGAAATTCTGTTCCGGTATTCCAATCCCATTCAATTGGAAGATTTCAGGCAAGCGATTAGTGACGTTTGGTGCGGCTTTAATCCTGGCGTTTCTTGCTGTTGAAGTGACTCTTTTGGGTCAAACACCCCGCAAAGTTTACAGGTTCGATATTGATGGCCTCAAACTGAACATGAACTTGGATGACGTGATTGAGAAATATAAAATTAATAATATCAATGTGAACAAGGATGCCCAAGGATTTATCAATGGGTATGAGATCAAGAAACGACTAAAACAGAAAAAAACAGTCCTTGTCTTAAGCTTTACAGGTGAAAAGAGGTTATATCGAATTCAGTTCAGCAAGCTTTTCGAAAAATTCAAATACCACCCAAGAGATCTGTTTGTGGTATTGAAAAGAAAATACGGTCCGCCGTGGAACGATAATAGTGAAGATGCAGATCAAAAAGGCAAAAACATATACGCATGCTGGGGGAGCTCCTGCAAAAAATATCCAAGAACAACCCCGATTTTAACAGCGTCAATACACTATTCAAACGGCGGGCTGAAACTGATGCTCTCCGATAATCGCATTTTCAACAGGGACTGGAAAAAATATAAGCAAAAACTCTCTGATCAAAAAACGACAAAATAAAAGTCCACCATAAAGCAATTGGGATTGAAATCAAATGGTAACTGTTCAGCACCCGCTCCGCCGAGAGGGCTATGATTCCAAACACGCATGAATCCATCCCTGGAGCTGTTGGAAAACGTCCTGCTTTCCATCGTTTTGTATCATAACCCCCTCGGCTTCGGAAATGTGGTGAATAGTTACATCAAATTTTGAGTTTTTGCAGCAATGTCCGGTTAGGTTTTTGCAGAAAGCTGAATGATGAAACCTGGATCGAGCCTATAAGGATTTATTAGATTTTCTTAGTTTAGCGGTTTTTCGTGAAGCAAACTTAGTAAATATTTAAATCCTTATGCGCAGAGACGGGTTTTATCATTCAACTTTTGTTCTGCAAAAACCTAACCGGACATTGCTGGAGTTTTTGAGAGATTAGGGATAAAATGCAGGATCATTGCTTGTCATCCGGGTCTGATCGCAGATATTGGTAAATGATTCGATCAACAATAAAGTTCTGAGCACAAATGATTTGGTTTCGTGAATGTGCTGTCGCTGAAATCAAAACGTTGTTTTATTCACAGGATTATATGATGAAAAAACTGCTATTAGGGATTCTCGTTATTTTTCTTGTCTGGGGTGGTGGACCACTGTTCGCTGCCGAACAGGAAGTGATAGACGAAAATAATGAATTTGGTGGGCGAACCCTCGAGATATCAAATAAGGATGGTTCATTTATCCGTGTGTATTATGATGATGATGAAATAAAATTAAAGGAGGAGACAATATTCAGTCTCGACTATCCGGTGGATAATGGATTGGATATGATTGTTGTTTACTACGCATTTGAAAAAAAGGTGAGAGAGGAAAGAGTATACTCTAACAGAGTTTCAGAAACCACGCTGATAAAAAGAACGATTGATCACTTCAACCGGTTTGCAGATTCCCAAGATAAAAAAGCAATCATTAAAACCGAGAACCATTTTCTTGACGCCTTCAATGGCTATAATGTGATCTATCGAAAAGACGGTCTGAAAACAAAAATCGAATGGTTCTACCCCTTGAATATCGACGGCATTGAAAAAAACGTTATCTATTTCGATGAAAAGGAGATGGGGACCAAAGTGGAAACCTTCTTCACTGAAAAGACGAGGCGGGAAAAAGGAACCCATCGACGTGTATATTATAATGAATACAGCCCCAACAAGTATTTCCGGAAAGTCCGGCAGGAAATGTTCTATACAGATGCATATGCCGAGCAGCACAATGGTGTCGCAAGTCAAATCGACATATTTCACTACTCTTCTGGAAATGAGTTTAAAGCTGAAACCAACCGATTCAATAAAAAAGGGGAAAAGATATTCGAGCCAATGAATTGAAATCATATCCTTATAAATCCGCAGAGCAACCCCCCAGAACCCCCCCAAGATTCGGGATTTAGTAGTTGTGGTATGTTTATTGAATTTTCATAATCAGAAAACAATGTCCCGAACTGAATCAATAGAATATAATACAGGTACTATGGTCAAGATAACCACCTTACTTTTTTGCTTACTACTGATTGGATTCTCAGGAACAGCAGCGGTCTATAATCACAAGGTAGGCGGCTATGCAAAGCCTCAGGTCTGCCTGGAAAGTAATATCCGCTGTATTTTGAAAAAACAGGGAAACCACCTGTACTGGTGTTTGAAATCCAATCATCAAAGATCGCTGGACGCTCGCCGGACAACATCACCGATAAAGAAAACCCGACGTGAGGTTCTTGGCCATTGCGCTCAAATGATTCCTATTCGTGAAGAGGCGAACCAAGAATAACCGGAATAATAACATTCCCGTCTGGTTTCGGAGCACGACATCCCTCCTTTAATCATGATGATCGGACTTTTCAACAGATCGTCAGATTGCGCCTCACAGAAACCTTTCGGTGAAAGCCTCCTATGCTGTACAAACCTGAACGGATCTATGTCGACTCTCAAGTGTTAAACCTGCAGTTTTGTACGAATATTCTGCACAAATATGCCGATGTCGAACAGATTATTATTGATTCCCCGGATGAAATTCCTGAATTGTCGGATGCGGACTTTTCGATCACTCGTGGGAAACGGGTTTTATACCTGAAGAGATATCAGGGAAGTGCTTTCAAACTCTGTCCAGGCTTCTCACTGGATGTGCTCTGCTGTAATTACTACGTCATCGACCTGATTGAGAACTGTCCCCTTGAATGCGCTTATTGCATTTTACAGGCATTTTTAAATAAACCATTTATCATCTTTCATCTTAATGTTGAAGAGATCATCGAACAGACTCTCTCCACCATTGAAAGGAATCCCAGCCAACCTTTCAGAGTCGGTACAGGTGAGCACTCCGACAGTCTGGCACTGGATCACATTTTTCAGGTCAATCCATACCTGGTTGAGACTTTTTCAGCCCTGCCGAATGCAATGTTGGAGTTGAAGACAAAAACGGATTTGATTGAGCCCTTAAGAGGACTTAATCACAAAGGGCGGACAGCTGTCGCCTGGTCTTTAAACCCGCATGAAATCATAGAACAAATTGAATTAAAAACCGCTCCACTGGAAAAGCGGCTGCAGGCATCTGCCTGTTTAGTTTCTGAAGGATATAAGGTCGCATTTCATTTTGACCCCCTCATCTATTATCCCAATTGGCGAACTGGATATGCTCAAACGATTGAGATGATGTTTGATTATGTTTCTCCCCGCCATATCGCCTGGATCAGTCTGGGAACACTACGGTATATCCCGATATTGAAGCAGATTGCGGAAGAACGATTTCCGCATATCTCAATCTTCTGTAACGAGTTTATTGCGGCAAGCGATGGAAAGATGCGCTATCTGAAGAAAATTCGTAAGGAACTGCTACAAACCGTCTCCGGTTTGATAAGAAAGGGGGGGCCTGGGATTCCGCTTTATCTCTGCATGGAAAAACACTCCGTCTGGGATGATATGATGACGGTTCATCCTGCGAATGCGGAGGCACTGGAAAAGTATTTGAAAAGCAATGTTTGAAATCAGGGGACATGTACTTGAGACTGTCCTCGGTAGTAGTGAGCGTCAAGTATACGGCGCGTTGAACTAGTCCATCAGAGCCAGCATGTCGATCACTGCCTGATGCAGTCCGACGTAAACTGCCCGGGCAATGATACTGTGGCCAATATTGAGCTCTTCCAAATATGGCAAAGCCACAACAGGCTTGACATTAAAATAGGTTAAGCCGTGTCCGGCGTTGATTTTCAGTCCTGCCTCGTGTCCATGAATGGCGCCTGCTTCCAGACGTTTTAGCTGCGATGCTTTCTGCGGGTCGTTTTGGGCGTTTGCATACTCACCCGTGTGTAATTCGATATCGTCGGCACCGAGTTTCTGAGCCTGATCAATCTGGTGCAAATCAGGATCAATGAACAGGCTGACGCGAATCCCTTCTTTTTTGAGGGCATCGATACTTTTTTGCATGACAGCGGCCTGGGAAATACAATCCAACCCACCTTCTGTAGTTACCTCTTCTCTTTTTTCCGGTACCAGGGTTACGATTTCAGGTTTGGTTTGGATGGCAATTTTGACCATTTCATCGGTTGCGGCCATTTCGAGGTTCAGTTTTGTCTGTACCAGTTCCCTGACCAGACGGACATCTCTGTCGTTGATGTGTCGCCGGTCTTCTCTCAGGTGAATTGTGATGCCAGCTGCGCCAGCCTGTTCTGCCTGCAGGGCAGCATAAACCGGGTCTGGCTCGGTGGTTTTTCTAGCTTCCCGGATCGTGGCGACATGATCCACATTAATATGAAGTATAGCCATGGTCTTTTCCTGCTTTTCAAGTTTGACGAATTAATCGATGCGTTGCTTTTTCACCCAAACAGATATTGGTTTTGGCCAGATTTCCTTAATCTGAATCTCCGGGCGGATTCTCAAGGTGGGTGATTCAATTTTATACTCTTTTCCCGGGCGCAAATTTTCAAGATCAATAAAAGCCTGAATATCTTTTTTGTTGAAGGTATCCATCAGCGAACGTGGGCCTCGCAGCAGTACGTTGAAACGCTTTGGATTGATACGGGTCACATATGTTTGATTGACAATCCCGATGGGTATATCCAGGAATCTCACATCTACGGGCTCACTGCCGATACGAATTTTCGAAATATACCATTCCTGTTTCGGCTCGACCGTTATGCCTTTGGCTAAGGATAATTGAACCAAAAGCTCGATATGGCTGTCTGCTTTATCGATATTGATTGCTTTTGTTTCCAGCTGTTCAATTTTCTCCGTAATGGACTTGGGTCCCCTGATGGTTACAAACTCCGGTTCCATCGTGACCTTTTCCAGCACATAGCCTTTTGAAACTTCTCCCACGAATACAGCTTTGATCGGAACGGTTTTTTGGATGACTTCTTCAAATATCAGATCCATCGAACTGGGCGATACCTGTGTTATCTTGACGTTGATGGTATCCTTCTGGACTTCGATAATATCGTTATTGAGCCCATAGGTCCGGTCTCCGGGGATAGCATCTTCCAGATCAATTACAGCCTGAAACAGACTGGGATGTGCTTTTTGAATTTCGTTACTCGGGATCTCCACAGAGACACTGACAGATTGTAAGGGGTCTGAGATGATCTCCAGGTTTTTAGGTAGGTTAACGTAGGAGACTGGTACGAAAAACTGGATCTCAGTCAGATTATTTTGATCCGGCGCTGGTGCGAATATCCAGATGGTTATTGCGAAACACAATGCGAGTAGTTTCTGCAGCGGATTGTTAAAAAGCAGTCTCTTGATAGCCGGTTTCATGCGCCGATTGTTTTTTTAGTTTTGGCAAAAATTTCTTTGACTTTTGTTTTGATTTCGTAGTCCGGGCTTTGAGTAATTAGTTCGCCGCTGTGAGCAAGGCTGATTTCACCGGTTTCTTCACTGACAGTCAGGACAACCGCATCGGATTCTTCGCTCAATCCCAGAGCAGCACGGTGTCGGGTTCCCTGGTTCTTGCTGATATCGATCTCCTTAGACAAAGGCAGAATACATCCTGCATAGGCGATCAATCCTTTTCTATTGATGACCACGGCACCATCATGTAAGGGAGAATTTGGGTTAAAAATAGATACCAGTAGCTGTCTTGAGAATTCTGCATTTAACTTGGTTGCTCCAGAATAATAATCTCCAAGTCCCATCTCGTTTTCCAATACAATCAGTGCCCCGATTCTTTTATTTGAGAAATGTTCACACACGGAATAGATACTTTCAAGAATATTGGATGATTTCCCCAGGTGCGCATCGTGAAAAAGGGTCGTGGTTCCCATTTGTGCCAGAGCGTTTTTAATATCTGACTGAAAAAGGACGATAAAGACGATGACAATGGAACTCATTATATTCCGCAAGACCCATGTGCTGCCGATGAGGTTGAATAATTCGGCGAAATAGAAGAATATCGCAACAACCAAAAAACCGCCCAGAATCTGGATGGTGCGGGTACCCCTCAACATGAGGAGAATCCTATAGATAATGATGGCGAGAATGATAATATCGATATAATCCTGCCACCGGATATTATTTAAAAAGTCGAAAGTAAATGGCATTATTTCAGTCAGCTAAATCATGAATAATAGCAGTTGAGCATCGCGTTGCGTCTCAAAATTATGCAAGCAAAGTTCCAAATTTATCTCTATTTGAACTGTCGATTGTGGCATTGAATCTTGTTAGAGAGCCTGTGTATAACACCTTGCCATTTCAACAGCATCTTTTGTTTCCTGAACCGTATGCACACGAAATACAGTCGCGCCCTTCATCCACCCCAGAGCCTGTGTCACCAGCGTACCGGAAGTCCTTTGATTCAAGTCGCGCTGTAGGATTTCCCCTATAAAGGATTTATTAGATGTGCCAATCTGAATCAGGTTATCAAAATTGGAAAAAGCAGGTAGCAGGTTTAAGATATCCATGTTGTTTAAAACAGTTTTACCAAATCCGATACCGGGGTCAAGCAGAATCCGGTTTTTTCCCAAGTCTTCATCATGACATATTTTTAATTTGGACTGAAAAAACTGATAGATCTCACCAATGATATCGTCGTAGTGCGGGCACCGTTGCATATTATCCGGTGTTCCCTGAATGTGCATTAAACAATAACTCGCGTTGTGTCTACGAATGATACGGATCATTTCACGACCGGCGGCCAGACCAGAGATATCATTGATCATGTCTGCTCCGGCGGCAAGCGATGCATCGGCTACGGCCGGTTTAATCGTGTCGATGGATAAGGGAATACGGAAGCGACGTCTAATTTGTTTGACCGCCTTCAAAATACGATCCAGTTCTTCTTCCTCTGTAACGCCAAGTGCTCCAGGTCGCGAAGATTCTCCCCCGATATCGATGATATCGACACCCGCCTGGATCATTTTTTCAGCAACGGTGCCATAATCATCCAATTGGAAAAAATTGCCGCCATCATAAAATGAGTCCGGGGTAATATTAAGGATTCCCATGATCCGAGGCTGATCCTTTTTCCAGGTCTGATTTCCAACCTTGAAACAGGGATCTGATTGTCGGTTGAACGAGGCGTCAATTTCCTGAAACAGTTGTAATTCCTTAGCAACGGCTAAGAAATTCAGGATGCGGCTAAAAACGGTGAACTGCGCTGCTAGAAGAAATACACTCCCTCCAGCGCGGCGACTGGCGAGTTTGCAGAACCCTGGAAAAGCTTTCGCTGTGGATAAACAAATTTCCGGCGGTGGATCCCTAAAAAAGCGAGTGAAGATGGTAACTGGACCTTGGTGTTGCTCATCGAGTTGCCAGCGGAAGGTTCGATTGAGGTAAGAACGGGCAATATCAACTGGAACGTCGTTCAACAGGTACTGATACTCTGGGTCGATCATGCGCGTTCACCATCAAGGGGTCTACTTTTTTCAACTATGTTAATAATATCTTCCCCGCTGATGGTTTCCATTTCGATCAACTCCTGGGTTACAGCATGCAGAGAATCGATGTTTTCATTCAGCAAATCCATTGCTATCTGGTAGGCTTCGTTAACAATTTTGTTTACTTCCTGATCAATCGAGTTAGCGGATTTTTGGCTGATATTTTTTTTCCGCATGATATCACGTCCCAGGAAGACTTCGCCCTGGTTGGCCCCGAGATGGACGGGGCCCATCGTTTTACTCATGCCCCAGTTACACACCATGCGGTTGGCGAACGAAGCTGCGCGTTCAAGATCATTACTGGCACCGGTCGTAAAATGACTAAAAACAATCTCTTCCGCAGCGCGACCGCCCATCATCATAACAAGCATTCCCCTTAACTGAGATTCTTTTTGCGAGTGTTTGTCGTCAACCGGCAAGAGCATCGTTAAACCTAAAGCTCGACCCCTGGGAATGATGGTGACTTTGTGTACCGGATCGACCTCTTTCAGTAGCGCGGCAATGATGGCATGCCCGGCCTCATGGTAGGCGGTTGTTTTCTTTTCTTCCTCAGGAATGACCATTGAACGTCGTTCTTTGCCCATCATGACCTTGTCCCTCGATTTTTCAAAGTCATCCATCTCAATAGTAGATTTGTTTTGTCTGGCTGCGGTCAATGCGCTTTCATTCGCCAGATTGGCCAGATCGGCTCCCGTAAAACCAGGAGTCGCCTGGGCGATAACTTTGAGATCCACGTTCTCCGAAAGTTTCAGATCTCTTGTATGAATAGTTAGAATCTTTTGTCTGCCATTCATATCAGGCCTGGGGACAACTACCTGGCGATCGAATCTACCCGGACGGGTTAAAGCTGAATCCAGTACATCCGGCCGATTGGTCGCCGCAATGACAATGACACCTTCGTTACCGTTAAACCCATCCATTTCCACCAGGAGCTGGTTCAGGGTCTGTTCTCTTTCATCGTTGCCACCGCCGAGTCCGGCGCCTCGATGTCTACCCACCGCATCGATCTCGTCGATAAAAACGATGCCCGGAGCGTTTTCTCTGGCCTGGGCAAACAGATCGCGAACACGGCTGGCCCCGACACCAACGAACATTTCGACAAAATCGGAACCGCTGATATTGAAGAATGCAACTTGGGCTTCTCCAGCAATGGCTTTAGCAAGCAACGTTTTTCCTGTTCCCGGTTCCCCTACCAACAGAACACCTGTGGGGATTTTCCCCCCTAATTTTTCAAATTTGCTCGGATCTTTTAAGAACTCGACAATTTCATCAAGTTCAGCTTTTGATTCATCAATTCCGGCAACATCATCAAATGTATACTTTTTAGCGTCCTCATCCACTTTGTGATGCTGGGATTTGCCAAATCCCATGATCTTGTTTCCACCTTGCATCTGTTTCATGAAAAATACCCAGACACCGATAATCAATATGATGGGCAGCCAGGAACTCAGGATAGCAAAAAAGAGATTATTGGAGCCGTCCGATTCGAAACGGAAATGAATCCCTCTTTTGTATAACAAACGGGGCAATTCAGTGTAATACTTGGGCATACTGGTAATAAATGTTTCCTGGTTTGCGGAGCGACCATTAATTTGGGTACCCTTGATGACGACTTCACTCATCTGTCCATTTTCAACGATGTCCATAAACTGGGAGAAATTGATCTCTCGTCCTTTCCGGTTTTCTGCTGAAAATGTAAAAAGAATGACGACACCAAGTACGATGGCAATCAATAGAAACAGATTTTTAGGAACTTTATTCATCAACGACTCTTTTAAAACGGGATTGGATTAGATATCAGGATTTAACAGTTTTCCTGCTGCCTGTGATTTTCATCTCCGACTCAAGTGCAACTTGAACAGTTTGGTTTAAAGACGCTATAATTATGATTCTAGAGTGATTTTATTACTTTTCCAAGTAATATCTGGATAATGATGATCAAAATACGATCAGTGTGACGCGAGTGTAAGATCGGGAAAGCTTTTCAGCAAAAGTGAGGTTTTATTGCAATTTCCATATTTGAAATGATACCTGCGATCCGCTGTCAGATTGTTATTCCCTGGGAGCAGAAAATAAAAAAAAATAAAATCAGACAGGCTGTATCAATGATGATCTGAATATGCTTTATTAAGCCTTAGCAGTACCTTAAAAATCACCTTTTTTTGGAACCTGGAAGATTCGAAAACTGCGAATTTGCGGAGACACGGATTATGGATATCAGTCAAAGACTATTTCGGTTAATGCGGACGATTGCAGAAGATAAATTCGAAACCATTGGACGGTTTATTGACGAGGGCAGTGATTATCTGGATGAACGGCTCAAGACCTGGGAAACTGAATTCGATTTTAGAGACGAAGAGCCGGATGCGGAGACCAGGCAGCAAAAACAACACACGCAGTCCCAATCCAGCGAATCAATATACAGTAGTCAATTAATTGAAGATCTTCAACTCTTTGGATTGATACCCCCCTCCAGCCTGGAAGAGGTCAGACAGATCAGAAATCAGGAAATGAAGAAATTCCACCCGGATAGATATCTCAATCAACCCGAAAAAATGGAAACAGCAAAACAGATCGTTCAGATATACAATGCGGCGTATGACCGCCTGAAAAAGAATTTCAACTCAGTTTGAACTGGGGGACGCACAGGAATTGTCGAAGAAATTATTTGACCAAGGGGTGCAAACGAAACCTTAGTTTCGTTTGCATGGTCTGTCATACCAAATCCTACTTGACTTCGGCGGTTGCGCCGGCTTCACCAAGCTTCTTGGCAACTTCAGTAGCCTCTTCCTTAGTCACACCTTCCTTCACCTTGCAGTCAGCGCCAGCAGATTCAACCAATTCTTTGGCCTCTTTCAGACCCAGACCGGTGATTGCCCGAACTTCCTTGATAACGTTGATTTTTTTCTCACCAAAAGATGTCATCACAACGTCAAATTCGGTTTGCTCTTCAGCAGCCTCAGCACCGGCTCCTGCAGCGGCGACTGGTGCAGCTACAGCAGCTGCAGCAGCGCTGACACCAAACTTCTCTTCGAGCTCTTTTACCATCTGTGACAGTTCGAGTACGGACATGGTTGAAATAAATTCAATTACTTGATCTTTTGTTATATCAGACATTTTTTTCTCCTTATGGATGTTGTGTTATTCCTTTGAATCAGCAATAGACTGCAAAGCACGTACAAAGCTGCTTGGCACTTCGTTCAATGTTCGTACAAAATTTGTGACAGGGGCGTTCATGACGAACAGGAGTTGGACCAGCAACTCTTCCTTGCTCGGCAGGTTGCCTAGCGCCTTGACTGCGCTTGAATCTAGAATTTCGCCTTTTCCGCTAGAAACCAGGACTCCAGCTACCAGCTTAAGATTGTCGTTTTTCTTGACTTCATCAGCGATGATCTTTGCGGGCGCTGCAGGGTCCTCAGTGCTGTATACCAAAGCTCTTGTCTCTTTGAAATATTCACTGAGTCCCTCGAAAGGGGTTCCTTCAACGGCCAGTTTTGCAAGTGTGTTTTTGACGACACGCATGCGGCTACTCTTTCCATAAAGTGTTTTTCTCAGGTTCGTCAGTTCTTCCACTGTCGAACCTTTGTAATCCACTAATACGCCTGTTACCGCTGATGAAAAAATCTCGTTGAATTCTTTCACCAGAAGCTCTTTTGTGGCTTTATCCATCAAAATCTCCAATTATCGCAACAATTAACCTAAATAATTGCTGTGTTGCGTAAAACGCAGTGAATGTCTGCCAACAATCAAACTGACGCTTTTAGGCAGTCGCTTGATCTGATACAGTTGAGAAAAACAGACGGTTCCTGGAGACGGCATTCCGCCTGACAACTCACCTGTTGGTGCGATGCAGACAATAAATCAGACCTGTATGTTGCGGGTCTCTGATTATGGGTTTGTTTATGACGAAGATGCGGAGAGCTATAAAATGCAGGCCTCAAACCGATTTCATCTCAGCGGGAATATTTAAGCCAGGCGGCTCCAGCTATCTTCGATAAACTATGGGTTTTGCTTGTGGTTCTTTATTGATTTTTATTTCTGTTCTCCCTGAAATCCGATTTGATCTGACGAGTCGGATTTCAGAAATCTTGCAGCCGGCTTCAGGTAGACAATTATTTGTCCTTTGATCTTCAAAAGCCCGCTGTGTGCTACTATTTAAAATTACTGGGGTCTACCCTTACGCCCGGTCCCTGTGTACTGGATATGGCGATATTGCGAATATAAGTCCCCTTTGCAGTCGCTGGCTTTAATTTGATCAAGCTTTCGTAGAAAGCCTTGATATTCTCAGAGAGTGCTTCATCTGAGAAAGAGGCTAATCCTGCCATTGCCTGGACATTTGCCCCTTTGTCAGTTTTAAACTGTACCTGACCTTGTTTGATCAATTTAACTGTCTCGCCGACTGCCTGGGTCACTGTCCCAACTTTTGGATTGGGCATCAACCCTCTTGGTCCGAGGACTCTACCAATTTTACCAACAACCGCCATCATATCGGGAGTTGCGATAACACGGTCAAATTCCATCCAACCCTCTTTAATCTTTGCCACCAACTCGTCGCCGCCGGCGAAATCGGCGCCTGCGTCCAATGCTTCTTTTTCCTTCTCGCCTTTTGCAAAAACCAGAACACGGACGACTTTACCAGTGCCGTTTGGCAGGCTGCAACTGCCCCGTACCATCTGATCAGATTTACGGGGGTCTATTCCCAAACGGAAGGCAACATCTACTCTTTCGTCGAATTTTGCTTTGGCGTATTTTTTGACTAGTTGAATGGCATCTAGGAGATCGTATTTTTGCATTCGATCAATCTCTTTTTTCCACTCTTTCTCTCTTTTGGATACGGCTGCCATGATTGTACCTAATGTGTTGTCAGTTGTGCTAATGTGTCAATTGATAATTCTAGATCTTTTCAGTTACTTAAGCTCAATTCCCATGCTTTTTGCTGTCCCACGAATCAGCTCCTTAGCTGCGTCGATATCATAACAGTTCAGATCCGGCATTTTGATTTTCGCTATCTCTTCCAGCTGTGCCTCTGTTACCTTTCCGACTTTAATCCGATTGGGTTCCGGCGAGGCCTTTTCAAGACCCAGGGCTTTTTTCAGCAGGATCGCCGCAGGGGGCGTCTTGGTAATAAAACTGAAAGAACGATCTGCATAGACGGTAATGACCACCGGAATGATCATCCCATCTTGTTTTTGAGTCTTCGAATTGAAGCTTTTGCAGAACTCCATGATGTTAACACCATGCTGTCCCAGTGCCGGTCCGATGGGTGGTGCGGGATTGGCCTTGCCCGCCGGGACCTGCAGTTTAATGAGTGCCATTACTTTTTTTGCCATTACGAAACTCTAAGCCTCTTTAAATGAAGATTAATAATTATTCCTAGTATCGCGAGTAACGCCCGATCTACCGGGTTCAAGTTGCGAGCCTGACCTTGTCAAAATCCAGTTCCAATGGAGTGGCTCTGCCGAAAATGCTGACCAGAACAATTAACTTGTTGTGATCACGATCAACGGTGTCGATGACACCGTTAAACTCGGCAAATGGTCCTTCAATAACGATAACACTCTGTCCCGCAGAGAAAGTTGAGTCTATTTCAGCCTGTTTGATACCGCTTTGAATCTGTTCTCTTATCCCTGCCAGTTCTTTTTCTGGAACAGGCAATGGATTTTTCTGGTCTCCGCCGATGAATCCTGAAACACGAGGGATATCACACAGCACATGCCACAGATCATCTGTCAGATTCATTTTAATTAAAATGTATCCCGGAAAATATGTGACCTGGCTTGTTCGTGATTTCCCTTTTTTTTTGGTTGTTACCTCTTCGGATGGGATGAAGATTTCTTCGACCAGTGCTTCCATTTTTCGGGATTTCAGCTGCTTCTCGATCAGCAGTTTTACCTTCTGCTCAAATCCGGCGTAGGCCTGAAGTATATACCATTTAGGTTCATCCAACATATCAGTTTTATCCGATGATCATTTTGATAAATCCAGAAAATCCAAAATCCACTATGAACAAAAAGACGCCTGTAATTGCTACGATAACCAGAACCACTCCTGTCTGTTTCAAGGTTTGTTCTCTAGTCGGCCATGTGACTTTTTTAAACTCTGCTTTCACTTCAGAGAGAAATTTTCTAAATCTTTTGAACATTAACTGTGTCTTGGCAAATGTAGTGAACCGCTGATGTTGGTAACGGAATGGCAGGCCAGGGGGGATTCGAACCCACAACAACCGGTTTTGGAGACCGATGCTCTACCAATTGGAGCTACTGGCCTACGCTTACTTAACTTCTTTATGAGTCGTATGCTTCCGGTCAAATTTACAGTACTTCTTGATCTCCATTTTGGCCGGCTTTTGTTTCTTGTTACGTGTTGTACTGTAGTTCTTTCGCTTGCATTCAGTACACTGAAGCTGGATGATATCTCTCATTTTATTTTATATACTCTGTGGAGCCCGGGAGCAGGATTGAACTGCCGACCTCTTCCTTACCAAGGAAACGCTCTACCACTGA
>JABGPJ010000189.1 GCA_018645005.1 Deltaproteobacteria bacterium
CTTTTCCTTAATGGGAAACACTTGAGTAATTTTTGAGCCAACCCTTAGAGCAGAAGTGTTCAAAATGCTGAAGAAGGCAGGGAAGATCAGGGATGAGTTAATCAATAAGCTATTAAACTGGAAACACGCCGGTTTTAGCGTAAACATTCGGACTGTGTGTTGATCCTGGATAGCGAGGACAATCTGGATGAAGAGCAAGGTATTTGGTGTATTGGAAACGCGTAAACAGGAGGGACAGCATAACGTTGCTTGACAGGGATAATATTTGCCTCACGAAACCATAATTCTATGGTTCAAGCAGTGTTAATTCTTTGAAGTGAGTACGATAAAAACCACGATCTCGACTCAAGAGACGATCACATTGACAAGTTGCATGTGCAGCAACTAAAAAATCAGCCACCATTCGTTTTCGTCCTCCCCCAGCATCTCGATAAGAACGCCAACTTCTGGCTGCATAAAGAGAACTCTCCTCAGTCATCGCTAAAAATGATATGGGCAGCGTCTTCAAAGCTTGGTCCAGGATTCTAATATCTGAAAAAACAGTGGCGGTTTCAGCCAGCACGATTTCACAAATAACCAAAGCTCCTTCTTGAATGCATTCTCGAAGGGCTTTCGTCGATGCAGAACCAAATTCTGGATCGTCTGAAAAAATGTCAATAAGGATATTTGTGTCGATAGCTGTGATCATTCGCCATCTCGCAATTCTTTCATTATTTCGTCTGTACTGTTTTCTATTTTTAAGCAACCAATCACTTTTACAACGGGGTCCTCTTCAGTTGCCTTTACAGCGATTAGTTTTCCATTCTCTTCATGAAACTCCAGCACAGTTTGAGGTACGATACCCAGACGATCACGGATTTTTTTAGGGATCGTTACCTGTCCCCTGTCAGCGACGATTGCTTTCATGGTGAATTCTCCTTGAGTATGAATTTTTATTCATGTATACATACTAATAGTATCGCACACTCATGTCAATTCTATAATTTTCAACCACCTTCACGTGCTTTGTTACATCATCAAGCGTTTCATCCAAAAGTACCCTCATCTTTTTGACGCGACAGGCTAAAGACTCGAATAATGGTGGACATAATAAAGAAATACAAAGCCTCAGGTGGGGATATCGGCGATGTCAAGGCCAAGTGACAATAACGTGCCGGCAATAAACTAAAACCGGCATGCTAACCCTATTGCACTTGCCCTCCAGGGAATAAGGGTTAAAGAAAATCAGCAATATAGCGATAATCTGGTGTGAGGCTGCCATTCTGCAAAATTAACGCTTTTTTGATCTCATCCACAAGACTAAGATCCTGAAACCCCTTCTTAAAATCAGCTGACACGATATTTTCGACAAATCCTTTCAATTCCAGGGAAAACGAACTGGAGGCTTCTTTTGGAAACTCGCAGGGGAGATTATCGATAGCCATAACCGTACAACCGGACTTTTGAATCCCGTTTTCGAAGTCATCTTTCTCCGCAAAGTATGTATAACAAGCGTTGTCAGGCATGGTTGACTCTCTGGTTATTTCAATTGATCCATTAATATCGCAACTGATATCACCAATAACCTGAAGTCCCCGGTTATTCTCTTTGGCAGCCAGATTTTCAAGGTTTTTTCGGGTAATAATTCTTGGGTATTGTTCGGTCCAATAGACGCAATTTAGAAGGATTTTCAGTTCGGGGAGATAATCATTAAAGATAGATTTATACTTTTCAGGATGATCGTAATAATCCTGTAAACCAAAAACACCTTCAATTGGTGTGACCATATCCTGTTCTTTAAATACCGTTTTATAAAGAAAATGGTTGTCCATCTCATCCGGATTCAATCCTTCACGAAGCTGAGCAGGGGTTATCGACTTTATGGGCAGAAGGTCAAGAATACTCTGAGCGCCTTTCGATACATTCCCATACCCGGAAAGTCCAATTGTCAGTGGATGAAGTCCTTTTGGAATTCCGTTTTTCGATATTTCCCGGCCCATTTTTTTTATTTCTTCTTTAGCTTGAGCTTCAGAGTTGTATTGATAAGCTTGTTTTAATGTATCAAAGGGCGAGTTGTAATTCTGAAGTTTTATTTTTTGACTGAATGCGTGAAGGGTTTCAATCATACCTGCGATGCCGGCGTACAGGCTGAAGGTTATTAATCTGGCATTATGATTGTCACTCATACGCTCATAGTCGATTAGATTGCACTTTAGCTCCATGAGGCGTTTCAGCATTTTCATGTTATAAGGTTGCCCTTTTATTGTGTGGGAAAAGAAGACATAGGTTTTCTCTTTTTCCAATAACTGCGTAGGGATCTCTTTGACAGCGAACACAACGTCGGCGTCGCTAAGATTTTCATCGACCCGGGCCTGGGCATTTTCATATTCTTCGTTTGTAAAAATCCTGATATCAGACGGCTGTACGATGCTTGTGATACCATATTTTTCCTTTAATTCCAGCACATCAGCGGGAATCAAAGGAACTCTTCTTTCCCATTCATTTTTGTCTTCTCTGCGTATTCCAATTGTTTTTATCATTTTTCTCACCTTTTTGTGTTTAATTAGCGTTTGAGTTGTGTTGAAGGGTATCCATAGGCATCGTTTTTTGTTTAAACCGGAATCCAAGTTCACACATCTCTTCAAGCACTGGCTGATATATCTCTTGAAGCGTTGGACGTTGAACCCCTTTTGCTTTAATCTTTCCTTCCAGTATCAGTCTTGAAGCGATCGCCGCAGGCAGAGAAACCGCCCTGGACATTGCGGAATCCCCAGCCGGTTCCCCTTTTACCAGGAGAGTTGAAATTCTTTTTTCTTTATGGTCGGTGAAATCAGCCAATACTTCATTATGGATTATCACCATATCTTGCTCAAGAGGTCTGTACGACATTTTTCCCGTCATCAGCTTAATGAGCACATCGCCATTTGTCCCTTTCGAAACAGCAATTTCTTTATCTTCAAATAATCCCAGCCATTTCAGTCTTTTGATAAGATCGGAGTTTTCTTTGGTTTTTAGAAAACGGGCGGTTTTCTGCAGAATGTTTTCGGGGTTCTGCTCTTTAATCAAAGATGCCATAAACTGAGCATAGGTAGTTCCCGCATAATCCTTCTCTGCGGTGATATCAAAAAGGTTTAGATCCACCAAGCCTTTCATTGTGTTACACCAACCCGTATAACGCAATAGTCCTCTGTAAAAAGAAACCTCTTTTTCAAGTCCGAAGCAGTCCAAATATGTTTGGCAATCACGATTGGGATAGGTCTCAAAAGAGCCAATGTCATCCAAGTCTATCAACCAGTGGTGATCAAATAAATCCCTGGCTGGTATTTCAACTCTCTGTCCTTTTTTGAGGTAAGCGGCTGATGATTGAGCCGCCAGGATAATCCCTCTGGGACTCCAGGAAAATTTGTAACCAAAAGGATTATTATTGTGCTCAAAAGCAGGGAGTCCGGCGCCATAGGATGTGACAGCGGTCACCTCCCCTTTTTGCATTTTTATCTCATCGATCAGCTTTTTGGAACTCATAATATCCAAACCGGGATCTTCACCGATTTCGTTTAAAAAAAGAATCCCATTTTGTTGACATGCCTGAGACAATGATTCCATATCGGGACTGATGTATGACGTGGTCACCAGGTTTTTATGATGTTTTAAACAGGCCGCCGCCACCGGAATATGCATTGACGGGGGAATCATACTCATGACCAGATCAACTTCGCTGACCAACCTATCAAGCGCATCGCTCTGGTCAATTGTCCAGGCAATGGCCTTGCCGGAAGGTCGACCTTGGACTATTTTTTCTGCTTCCGATTTCTTCAAGGAAGTCACAATGACTTCATAGCCACACCGGTCAATAAAATAATCTACAGCCGGTTTGGTCACAAAACCGGCACCGAGCACGGCGATCTTTTTCATATTTCCTTTAATCCATTTCTTCAATTTTATAATCGATTCGCATCCCCCGGGCTTTTACCTCCTCTAGAAACTCTTGAGCAGGTACATGGCGCACGGGCGACAACACACCGGTGTGTGTGATCTTGCCTGATAGAATCATCAGGGCACCAATACTCGAAGTAAACCCCACCGTACGATTCATGGCGAAGAGTCCCGTTTCAAGGTCACGATAATCGATCAGGTCATATGTAATCTTCATTTTTTTTCCGTCTTTGAGGCCCCATGCCTCAACTCTCAGGAGGGCAATGTCCTGTTCATTGTCCTTAAATTGAAGCCTGGGAGTCGTACATTTCGCCAGAAAAGCACGGGGAGATATATCTACTCCGTTCATTTTCAGCGGATGATCATCAAGTAAGCCAAGGTCCACCATTTTGCGCCAGAATTCCGCGTTTCCAGGCCATCTCAAAGCAAAACGTCCCATTTCCACCAGTTCACTATCCAATCCATATATTTCCACATATCGTTCAGCATCTCCATTGGCGTTTGCTTCTACAGCGCCGAAGTCAGGGAACTCGATCTCGTGAACATTCTCTTTACTGAAGAGTTTGTTTCCCGGAACAATATGAGGTTTTCCGTTTTTAATGAGCCGAGCCTCACGCACATATACATCCAGAGCCCGGTCAAAAATCCAGGAGATTTTATATTTTATCGGGCTGTCATCAGCGCATTCAGGCGCAGGTATGCCCCCGCCATAGGAGTACAACCCATGAACTGTGTCCAGTTCATCAATGGCCAGGCGTCCCATGACCAAATCAATCCCCGGATCAAGCCCCATTTCCGGCAGTATGATTCCTTTTTTCTCTTTGGCCAGCTCATTCAACTGATACAGCTCGTAAGTGTAGTTTGAACTGACAAAAGGAATCCCGGCTTCAAGAGTCGCCCTGGCCACTGTGAGTGCCAGATGAATAGGCAGCATACAGATGACAACATTGACACTTTTTCTGGAAAACAGACCTGGCAGATCTTTTTCTTTCAGCACATCAAGGCTAACCAGTGATGTTTTTGAATATCCCTGTCGTTTCAGATAGTCCTCTGCATCAGAAAGGCTTTTGTCAGTGGAAAATAAATCGGCAACCAACACCTCTTTAATCAGGTTACTTGATTCAAGATCGTGAATGACGGCCTTTCCCTGCAAACCCATACCCAGTATCATCGCTTTCATCTTTTTTTATCTCCTTTTGGAATCTCAAGATACCAATTTTCAAACTTAGATTTAATGTTCACTTGATCAAATACATGATGCTCAACAAACGTCGACAACCTTTCATTTCTTAATGAAAAGGCATCATCTCATTCAGCTTTCTGCAAAACAAAAGCTGAATAATAAAACCCATCTTTGCGCATAAGGATTTAAAGATTTGCTAAGTTTGTTTCACGAAAAACCGCCAAACTCGCCTACCTCGCTCAAACATGGCTTATTTTCGCTACACTAAACTAAGAAAATCTAATAAATCCTTATAAGCTCGATCCAGGTTTCATCATTCAGCTTTCTGCAAAAACCTA
>JABGPJ010000121.1 GCA_018645005.1 Deltaproteobacteria bacterium
GATGTGGTGAATAGTTACCTATATTTAAAAAATGATCTAAGGGATCGTTCAAAAACAACTTCACATAATCTATCTACAAAAGTCCTAAAATAACTGGACATTTTTTACATAGAATGTGACAGCAACGTGTTTCCTTATCATTAATGGGAAACACTTGACTATTTATGAGCCGACCCTAAGCGGCTGAAACGGTATCATACCAAGCACTCTTATCGGTTATTTTTAATGTGTAAACAGTTTGTAAGGGAGCATCATGGGACTGAATGAGACACTTAAGCAATTTGAAGACAGTGAATTAGTCATGAGCCTGTCACAGAAAATCACAGCCGTTGCGAAGGAACTTGGAGATATTCGACTCATGCACGTTTGTGGTACCCATGAACATGAAATCGTCCAATATGGACTGCGTCAGTTGTTGCCAAAATCGGTTCAAATTATCCCCGGACCCGGATGCCCTGTTTGTATTTGTCCCGTGGAACTTATCGATCAGGCGATCACTTTATCCTATCAGCCAGGCATCACGGTCCTGACCTTTGGTGATATGTTACGGGTTCCAGCTACCAGGGAATCTCTGGATGGTGCACGAAAAAACGGTGGGAGCGTCCAAATGGTTTATGGTCCTTTAGATGCGATCAAAATTGCACGGAAAAGACCTGATGAAAAATTTGTTTTTTTCTCTATTGGTTTTGAAACAACAGCTGCAGGCACAGCGGGGATGATTCAAAAAGGCGTTCCTGAAAATCTCTTTTTTCTAATTGCCAATCGCTATATTCCTCCTGTTTTTAATCTGTTGATGACCGTACACAATAAAAATTCTCTGCAAGGTTTTCTGTTGCCGGGACATGCTGTGACGATCACCGGTATTCATGCTTATGATTATATGGAAAAGATCTATCATCTCCCCTGTGTTGTTGCCGGATTTACGCCGGTCGACATTCTCTCAGCTATCTTAAATCTTCTTCTGTCCATTAAAGACGATTCATGTGCAATAATCAACGCATACTCCAGGGTGGTCCAGGAACATGGCAACCAGACAGTGCTGAAGCTGATGGAGTCGGTTTTTGATCTTGTACCGGGTGTCTGGCGTGGAATTGACACCGTCGACGGAACGGCATTTGTTCTAAAAGAAAAATATGCACACCTTGATGCCAGCCGCCAATTCAACTGTACTCCTCCCTATCCTTCCCGCGCAAATCCGCCTGGATGTCAATGCCATCGTATCATGTTGGGCGAGCTTTTGCCGACTGATTGCAAAATGTTTCGAGATAAATGCCGACCCGATGATCCGTATGGACCTTGTATGGTCTCACTCGAGGGAACCTGTCATAGCTGGTACAAAGGTGTTCAGGACGTAACTGATTTTTAGGTTTTCTTCTCAGAATCAGGTCAAGTTCAAATTTCAACGTAACTGTTCAGCATGGCTCCGTCGAGGGGATCATGATTCAAAACGCGCAAGAATCCATCCCTGGAGCCAAGTGTTTCGCCAGAAACACGTTGGCGAAAACGTCCTGTTTTCGTGCATTTTGAATCATAATCCCCTCGACTCCGGAAAAGTGGTGAATAGTTACATTTCAACTTTATCTTGCTGTTTGGATATTTTCGGATATCACAACGGTGATATCAGGTTTGCGCTCGATTCGATATGAAAATGGCTGGCATATAAATCATAGAAATGGCCAAAATGGGTAGCAGCAGTCATTTTTAGGCTTTTTAACCTAAGTAACATTAAATCAATGTGTTCTGTTTGAATTATCCAGATAATGTGTTTTTTATTTACAATGAACCGGCTCTTTTTTCAGTTAATTTGATTCGTGACATTTGCCATTATGAGACCTTTCTGCTAAAAATCACTACAAGCGGTCTCAGTAAACACTAGCTGTTTTTGAAAAATGAGACGCTCAACAAACTAAACCCGTGTATTCATTTTATGTAAGGGGAGCATATGTCCGTAGAAAGATATCAAAAGTGGCGTGATCAAAAGGGAAAACCATTTATTCCGGTTTCAGTTGATGGTCTGGAATTGATCAATGACCGAAATCTGAATAAAGGTTCTGCATTTACCAAAGAAGAGAGACAAATCTTCCACCTGGAAGGTCTTATTCCCCCAGCTGCGGGTTCGTTTCAAGACCAGAAATCCAGGGTGTACGAGGGTTATTGCTCAGCATCGACCGATATTGACAAGTACATATATTTGCGTTCTCTTCAGGATCGTAACGAAACACTTTTTTACGGTTTGCTGGAAGACCACATTGAGGAGATGATCCCCATCATCTATATCCCAACCGTGGGCTTGGCATGTCAGCAGTTCAGCCATCATTATCAGAGGGCTAGAGGACTTTATATCACACGGGAAAATGTGGATTTGATGGGTGATATGGTTCATAACTTTCCATCACAAGATGTCCGTATTATTGTTGTGACTGACAGCCAGGGTATTCTGGGTATTGGTGATATCGGTGTCGGGGGTATGGCTGTTCCTATCGGTAAGCTGTCACTATACTCAATCGGCGCCGGAATTCACCCCTCTTTTTGTCTGCCTATTGCCTTGGATATTGGAACGGATAACGAAGAACTTTTACAGGATCCCCTCTATCTGGGGATTGGTCACAAACGGATCAAAGGGCAGGAGTACTATGATCTGATCGATAAATTTGTGAATAACATCAAGGAACATTTTCCCAAAGCGATTATCCAGTGGGAGGATTTTAGCAAGCGGCATTCATTTGAAATTCTGGATAAATATAAGGAGGTCCTGCCTTCATACAATGATGACATTCAAACTACGGGTGCTGTTGTACTGGCAGGCATTATCAATGCTATGAAAATCAAGGGCGAAGAGCTCAAGGATCAAGCATTTGTCGTATACGGGGCTGGATCCGGTGGTATCGGAGTTGCGCGCAATATTTGTGCTGAATTGAGAAATATCGGACTGGATGAAAAAACTGCTTGTGATAAGGTTTTTCTGTTTGATTCCAAGGGATTGATCTTGAGCAACCGATCCGATCTGACAGAGTACAAACGACCTTTCGCTAAAGATCCGGCAATTCTTGCATCCTGGAATATGTCTTCTACGGAGCCGTCTTTGCTGGAAGTGTTGGAAAATACGAAAGCAACGGTCCTGGTAGGGATTTCCGGCCAATGTAGTACCTTTAAAGAAGAGCACATTCAAGCACTGCTGAAAAATACGGACCGACCTGTTGTATTTCCGTTAACGAACCCAGCGGATGAAAGTGAGGCTACCCCTGACGATCTGTATAGCTGGAGCAATGGAAAAGCCATCGTCGCTGTGGGAAGCCAATATCCCGATGTGACCTTCAATGGCAAACAGTATCGGGTGGGACAGGCAAGTAACGCATTTATTTTCCCCGGTATCGGGATGGCTGCTATATTGTCAAAAGTCCAGATTTTGACTGATGAAATGTTTACAGCTGCGGCTCATGCCATGGCCGCCTGTGTCGGAAAACCCGATCTTGAAATGGGAATTATTTATCCGCAGGTTAAGGATCTGCAGAATGTCGCTGTCCGAACGGCGATTGGTGTGTTAAAACTGATTACTGAGAAAAATCCGCATATTGGCCTGAAAAGAGAAGACCTGCACGAAATTGTTCGTTCCAATATCTGGAAGCCGATGTATCATCCATACAAAAGGGTCTAAGCCTCTTCTTGGTCATTGGCCTCGAGTAAGCCATGCCTCTGTTTTTCTAAATGGGCATGGCACTATTTGCTGCTGCTGGCAACTCCAGTCTTCGTTTCTTTTCCAGACTGACCAGTCTCTCTTCCATTACAACTTTGCCGGCTCGCCGTGATGCTGCCATCTTTTCACTCGGGGAAGAGCGGTAAATGAGTGATGGATTGAGCTTAACTCAGCAACGGGTTGATATCTTTTCAGAAAAATGGGGCCTGACATCAAAGCAAGTTACATTTTGGCAGGAGCTCTTTTGAAGGCCCTGAACGAGATGTCTGCTGAGGGGGCTTTGATAATTGAATTAATGATTGAGATCATCAAAAAAAACGAATAGAGGTTGGAAATAAAGGACAAATTTAATATATTTAGTATTACATAACGACAAAGCCTCTATCACCCGGTTTCTGGCAACTTGAAAAGGTCAACACGGTCTTTTTTACTTAAGCCGACAAAAACCTGGAGCGGCCGATCACGCGAACGGGTGCCTGTAATAATCAAACAGTAGTTTACCGGTAGCTTAGATAACAATCCAAATCTCCCGCACTGAATATTAAGGCAGATTTTTGCTTCTAACCTGTCAGTTTCAACAGGAGGTCTGAATTGGATCGGCTTTGTATCACACAACTGTTTAAACGATAAGGGAAACGGACCATGTTAATAGATTTTGCTAATGTATTTCTATTTGCTGCGATTGCAGTTGGATTTGTCGCATTAATCCTGACAGTTGGAAAACTGATTCGACCTGATAATCCAAATCCCATAAAAAGATCTGTCTACGAGTGTGGCGAAATTCCAATTGGCCCTGGATTCGCGCAGTTTAACATGCGATTTTATCTCATTGCCTTTGTGTTTGTCATATTCGATGTCGAGATTGCATTCATGTATCCTGTGACAGTTATTTTTCGAGATCTGATGCAGGCCGGATGGGGACTGTTAGCTTTCACTGAGATTACTATTTTTATTCTGATTTTGCTGGTTGGGTTTATTTACGCCTGGACACAAGGCGGACTTGACTGGGTGAAGACACTTTCTAACGAAAGCTAGACAATTTTTGTGACAAAAAGATCAGACGATGTTTGTAACTGAACACGGGAATAACAAAATAAAGCAATGAAAACACTGTATAACAAGTTCGAATCAGACAATATCGTCCTGACCTCACTGGACCATCTTGTGAATCTGGCCAGGGCAAACTCAATGTGGTATCTGCTTTTTTCTACTGCCTGCTGTGGAATTGAACTGATGCAAACCGGTGGTCCCAGAGGGGATCTGGAGCGATTCGGATCCGCGCCAAGAGCAGTACCCAGAACAGCAGACCTGATGCTGGTAGCGGGGACTATTACCTTGAAAATGGCGGAACGGGTCAAAATTTTGTATGAGCAGATGGCGGAGCCCCGGTATGTGATTTCCATGGGTAGCTGCGCCAATTCAGGCGGTCTTTTTCAGTCCGCATATTCTGTTTTGGACGGCGTCGATCGTGTGATACCCGTCGATATCTACCTGCCTGGCTGTCCTCCCCGTCCCGAAGCTCTGTTATCTGCTCTGATCGATCTTCAAAAGAAAGTTAAAAAGGAGCCCTATTTTCGGAAGAAAAAATAGCCGAAACTGTTTGAATCGTCGCTAAGGCCATGTGGTTATTGCCTCATTGTGCTGTTGCCCGCTGATAACACATGGCGCTCGCAATTGGTGCAACCGGGTCAATAAATAAAGCTGGAACTACTACATCGGCAAGTGAACAGCTGGTGTATATAAGGAGTCAAAATTGAATATTTTACAGATTTTTGAGCAGATCAAACAAAATACAGATGCGGTAGTGAGCTTCCAGGAAGACGAGGGACCGACACCTTCCATTTATGTTCGTTCCGATTCAGTTCTGAGCGTGATGACGTATTTGAAAGAGGAAGAGGCGTTGGACTTCAATGTTCTGATGAACCATACCGGATTTCACGAAACAGAATCTTCCAAACTTTTCTGGCACCTGTTTTTCGACGTATCTCAGGACGAATCCGAAGACCATCACCATGAAGAAATTCGGCTTTTCTGGCATTTATACTCATATAAGGTCGAACACAGAGTCACTATCGAATCCAGTGTGCCTATCGGAAAAGCTCAGATGGACAGCGTTGTCTCACTGTGGAAATCAGCAAACTGGCTGGAGAGAGAGGTTTACGATCTGCTAGGGGTGACATATCCGGGACATCCCGATCTGCGGCGGATCATGCTTCCACCGGATTGGGAAGGTCATCCCCTCAGAAAGGACTACGTGGCACCCACCTCATATCATGGTATCGACAACAGCCCATCTGCACTAACAAAAAGCTTTGAACCTAAAGGAAAATCCAAATGACATCCGCGCTGAAAACAGAGTATTTAACAATAAACATGGGGCCGCAGCATCCCTCTACCCATGGTGTTATCCGGTTCATTCTGAAAACGGATGGTGAGATCATATATGAATGTGATCCAGATGTGGGGTACTTGCATCGTGGGATCGAGAAAATAGCAGAATCTGTCACCTGGCAGGGATTTGTTCCCTATACGGACCGGGTTGATTATGTCTGTGCCATGAATTCGAATCTGTCCTATTGTATGGCAGTAGAAAAGCTAATGGGCATGGAAACCGAGATACCGAAAAGAGCCGAGTATATTCGTGTGATCGTTAGCGAGCTGAACCGAATATCCAGCCATGCCGTTGCCATTGGCGCAGCCGATATGGATATGGGGGCATTTACTCCTTTTGTGCATTTTCTGCGGGAGAGGGAACACATCAACGATCTGCTGGAGATGGCCTGTGGCGCCAGACTGACCTATAACTATATCTGTATTGGTGGAGTTCACAATGATCTCCCGCCTGCGTTCCTTTCAAAAACCGCTGAATTTCTGGACCATTTCGAGATTGTAGTAGAGCAGATCAATCGACTGATCTCCTATAACCAGATTTTCATTAAACGCTTTGCCAATGTTGCGGTTGTCCCTCCAAAGATGGCCATCGATTACAATTTGGTAGGGCCCAACCTGAGAGGATCTGGTATCAAATTCGATGTACGCAAGGATAAACCTTACAGTGTCTATTCTGATCTGGATTTTGACATTCCAATCGGCAGTGGCAGAGCCGGAACACTGGGTGATTGTTATGACCGCTACATGGTCCGGGTTGAAGAGATCAGGGAATCCATCAAGATCATTCGGCAGTGTTTGAAACAGATACCCGCAGGAGAGACCAAGGCGATCGTCAAAAGTACAATCAAACCGCCTAAAGGGCATGTCTATTTTCGAACGGAAACTCCCAGAGGCGATACCGGTTATTTCTTATACAGCGACGGTAAAACATCACCGACCCGGCTGAAAATCAGGACCGGATCATTTACCGGGATGTCTATCATTCCTGAAATTGCCAGGGGCGTATTTATTGCGGATCTGGTGGCAATTATCGGTTCTTTGGATATCGTCGCACCGGAACTGGATCGTTAAACCCATTCGTTACAAATAAGATAAGATATGGATGCTACTTTGATAAGTATAGGGTTGGACCCCCTAACAGCAAAAATTACTTCGATGGTTATTATCTCCGTCATCGTCCTACTGGCTTTTGTCACCATCGGCGGGATACTGACCCTGGTAGAAAGGCGGATTTCCGGTTTTATGCAGTCTCGACTGGGGCCCAACCGCGTTGGCCCACAGGGCGCACTGCAGTGGGTAGCGGATGGCGTTAAGCTGATCTTGAAAGAAGACCTGATCCCCGAAGGGGCTGATCGCAAACTTTTCAGAATCGCTCCCTATTTCTGCCTGGTCGGAATCTTTGGAACCATGGTTGTTTTCCCATGGGGAAAAGGGGTGATTGTGGCAGACCTGAATGTGGGTCTCTTCTATTTTATCTCTATCACTGCACTGGTGGTATTTGGTGTGTTGATGGCGGGATGGAGTTCCAACAACAAATGGTCACTCCTGGGCGGGATGCGCGCTGCAGCGCAGATCGTCAGTTATGAGATACCGGTAGGTATGAGTCTGCTGGTTCCGATCTTGATTTCTGGAACACTCTCCATGGGTGGCATCATGGCGTCCCAGGGATGGTTGCCATGGGAATGGATGGTTTTCAAAAGTCCCTTTGCGGTCCTCTCGTTTATCATCTTTTTTATCGGATCACTGGCCGAAGCCAACCGGACACCCTTTGATCTGCCGGAAGCGGAATCGGAGTTGGTTTCGGGGTATTGTACCGAATATAGCGGTTTTCGGTATGCGGTCTTCTTCCTTTCTGAATGGGCAAACCTTTTTGTTCTGGGTGGTCTAACAACATCTGTTTTTCTTGGCGGAGGAAACCTGCCAGGCGCTCTGGAAGGCTTTACCATTCTGAGTGTTTTGGTTTATCTAGCGAAAGTTGCAGTGGTCATTTTTGTGGTCATCTGGCTGCGCTGGACGTTGCCACGGTTTAGGATTGATCAGTTAATGAGCCTCTCCTGGAAATACCTGCTGCCCGGGGCATTTATTGCCTTTCTGGGGCAGGCGGCCTATATGCTGCTTACGCAACATACACCGATTGTACAGAGTATCATAGCTGTCTTGATGTTTCTAGTTTTTGTCTTTGTTCTGATTCGTTTTGGTCTGAAGGTCAGAGTGAGCATCAACGAACAGAGAATTCCGGTCAACTCTCCGGCGAGTAATGTTTCTTAGGAATGACATTTATTAAAACAGTGTTACAAGGCGTTTGAATATCATGGGTGCTTATTTTCAAAATATAAAAGACGGCTTTACAACCGCCTTTGAAGGGATGAGTATTTCTTTTGCGACGATGTTTGTCCGCAAAGAAACGGTACAATATCCCGAAGTCGATATATCCAGCAACGCAACGATAGCGGAAAAATATAAGGGATCACTGATGGGAATGCCCGAAAACTACCGGGGCATTCTGGATGTTGATCTCTCCTTATGCACAGCCTGTCAAATTTGTCAGAAGGCTTGCCCTATCGATTGTATCGTCATCGACAACATAAAATGCGACAAGACTAAGCTGTCGGATGGGGATGGTAGTCCTGTCCTGAATCGGTTTACCCAGAAGGAGGCCTTAAAAACCCGAACGGTGACCCGATTTGATATTAATGCTGCCAAATGCATGTACTGTGGTCTCTGTGAAAAAGCTTGCCCGACATCCGCAATTCGGCATACCAACCAGTTCGAAATGAATCGGGAGTCTCAGGAAGAGTTGATATTGCGGTTTGTCAGTGATGACGTCAAGGCAACTGCAGAAAAGAGAGCCAGCGAAATAGAAGCGGAAGCGGCTGCAAAAAAGGCGGCCAAAGCGAAGAAAGCACAAGAGGAAAAAGCTAAAGAGAAAGGAGCTGAAGAATGATGGGCATACCAGAACTATTTTTCTATTTTTTTACCATAATGGTTATCGGCATTGGCTGCATCGTCGCTTTTTCCAAAAACCTGCTACGGTCAGCCTTTGCACTGTTTTTTGTACTTTTCGGTGTGGCAGGCTTTTACGTTTTGCTGGGTGCTGACTTTCTGGCCATCGTTCAGATAATGGTCTATGCCGGTGGCGTGAATGTTCTGTTGATATTCGGTACCATGCTGACATCGGACATTTCGACTCCGAAAACCAGTAGCCTCTCTTTCCAGGGGACGTTGACCGTTATTGCCGGAGTCACACTTTTTGTTTTGCTGGCCATCATTATTAATTCAGGTAACTGGCCGACTTATGTCCCAGGAGAGATGATGCCGACCACCAAGGATCTGGGGAAACTGCTCTTGAAAGAGTATGTACTTCCCTTTGAAGTGGTTTCATTTCTACTGTTGGCAGCGATTATCAGTGCTGTGGTTCTTGTAAAAAAAGGAGATTAAATTATGGGTTTGACAGGTTTTCTTACAGTCTCAGCCGCACTGTTTACACTGGGCATGGTTATTTTTATCTCTAGAAAAAATGCCATCGCTATTCTGATGGGTGTTGAATTGCTGTTGAATGCAGCAGCCTTAAATTTTGTTGCCTTTGCCCGGTTTACGCCGTCTCAGGCGTCTCAATTGGATGGGCAGATTTTTGCGGTATTTATTGTCTTACTCGCTGCCGCTGAGGCTGTTGTCGCTTTAGCAATTGCGCTGTCCGTATATAAAGAATTTCATCAGGTACGGGCGGATAAACTGGTAAGCTTGAAGGGGTGACAGTTCTGCCTGGAAGCAGTTTGATTAATACTCATCAAAAATAACACTGAGCAAAAAAAAGAATAATGAGCTACATACAGTCAGTCATACCTTTTGTTCCCATTCTGCCATTGTTCGGCGCCCTTGTCTTGGGTCTGCTGGGGAAAAGGATATATACCAAATTTGGAGAGAACGTTACCGGTGTTTTGGGTTGTAGCATGCCATTTATTTCGGCAATTATCGCAGCCACTTCCTTTATCGCTATCAACAGGCTGGATGTGACTGAACGTATCATCCGCATTAACCTGATGAACTGGGTGACGGTGGCCGATCTGCAGTTGCAGTGGACGTTCAGATACGATCCACTCTCAGCGGTTATGTTGCTGATCGTGACAATTATTGGGACACTCATTCACATATATGCCATGGGGTATATGAAGGGTGACAAGTCCTTCTGGCGGTTCTTTTCATATTTGAACCTGTTCCTGGCTGCCATGCTGATGCTTGTTCTGGGAGACAATCTGATCATCATGTTCCTGGGTTGGGAAGGTGTCGGGCTCTGTTCCTATCTGCTGATCGGATTCTGGTTTACCGAGGAACAAAACGCCATTGCCGGGAAAAAAGCGTTTATCGTCAATCGGATTGGGGACCTGGGATTTTTGACCGGTATTCTGCTGGTAGCTCTATTCTCCATGAAGCTTTTTGGCTCAACCAATCTCTCATTTGCTGAATTTCATGGTAACATCGATGTTCTAGCAGAACAGACCTTTTGGGGATTACCACTGCTGGAAGTCATCGCTGTCTGCTTCTTTATCGGAGCCATGGGGAAATCTGCACAGATACCACTTTATGTCTGGTTACCTGACGCTATGGCGGGTCCTACCCCTGTCAGTGCTTTGATCCATGCAGCAACCATGGTGACGGCCGGTGTGTATATGATGGGACGGGTCTTTTTCCTCTATACATGGGCGCCCCATGCTTTGGGTTTTATTTCGATCATTGCTGCTTTGACCTGCTTTGTGTCAGCAACCATTGGTATGGCACAGTTTGATATTAAAAAGGTGTTGGCCTACTCAACTGTCAGCCAGCTCGGTTATATGTTTCTGGCCATGAGTGTGGGCGCTTTCAGTGCCGGTATTTTTCATCTCCTGACCCATGCCGCTTTCAAAGCTGCGCTGTTTATGGGATCCGGATCTATTATCGTGGCCTTGCACCATAAGCAGGATATGAGAGAGATGGGCGGATTGCTGAAAAAAATGCCGGTTACCGGGTATTCAATGATTGCTGCGACACTGGCCATTATGGGATTTCCACTGACATCAGGCTTTTTCAGCAAGGATGAAATTCTCTGGAAAGCCTTTATTCAGGGATCTCCAATGTTATGGTTGGTCGGATTTGTTGCAGCCGGTATCACCTCTTTTTACATGTGGAGATTGGTCTTCATGACCTTCTTCGGTGAGACGCGCATGGACAAGCATACCTGGGATCACTGCCAGGAACAACCGAAGCGAACCGTCGTCCCGATAGCCATCCTGGCTGTTGCCGCTTTGACGATCGGTTTCTGGAACGTGCCGCATTTTCTGGGTGGGCATTCTAACTTTACAAATTTTCTGGATCCTGTGGTTCATGATCTTTCCAGTTCCCCGATGGAAAACTACCGCAAGTTGCAATTGATCAAAGAGAAAGATCAACAGGAAAGCACTGCTCAGACCATGAAAACCGAGTCTGGACATCAAGCTGCAGCATCTGGACATGAAGCGGTTGTGGATCATACAGCCCTGGAATGGGGTTTAATGATTGCTTCGGTAGCCTGGACTTTCTTTACTGGATTTCTCGCCTACATTTTTTATCTACGGAATCCAAAGGCACGGGAACAGATCATGGCCAGCGCCTTGGCGCAGAGGGTTTTTATGGTCTTGAACAACAAATATTTCGTTGATGAATTCTATGAAGCGGTTGTGCTGACACCGATTCGCAAGTTGTTTGATTTTCTGGGTGCTTTTGATCAGATGGTCGTCGATGGTTTGGTAAACTTTGCAGGTTTTATGGGTCGTATCACCAGCTCATTTATCGGTATTTTCGATAATGAAATTGTCGATGGTCTGGTAAACGGCGCCGGATGGGGGGCTCAGGCAGGTGGTAAAGGAGCCAGTTCCCTGCAGTCTGGCAAAATCCAAACGATTATTGGTAGTTCATTAATAATTTTTATTATTATTGTCGGTTGCGTAGTATTGTTTTTGCGGTAGCAGGGAATCAGCTATCCGTTCTTTTAAATCTTATTAATTGTTGAAAACATATTTGAGGTTGTGATGAGTCATATTTTGTCATGGGTTGTTTTTGTGCCGCTAATCGGAGTCCCTTTTCTCTGGCTGATGCCCGCAAAAAAAGCGAAGTGGATTGCGTTGATTGCCACGATCGTCGATTTTATCATTGCAATTCCTTTATTTACCCATTTTGATAAAAGCGTCAAAGGTGTCACCAGCCAAATGCAGTTTGTTGAAAAACTGCCCTGGATTCCAAGTCTGGGGACGGAATATTTTATTGGTGTCGATGGGATTTCGATTTCCATGATACTGTTGACACTCATCATTGGTGTCGCAGCAGCGCTCGCTTCGTGGGGAATCAGTAAGTATGAAAGAGGCTACTTCGCCATGTTCCTGCTTTTGCAGACAGCTATGCTGGGCGTGTTTGTCTCGTTGGATCTGATTCTTTTCTACCTGTTCTGGGAGATTATGCTCTTCCCGATGTATTTTCTCATCGGTATCTGGGGCGGTCCTCGTAGAGTTTACGCAGCCATTAAATTCTTTCTCTATACGTTGGCAGGTAGTGTGGGCATGCTGTTGGCTATCATCGCCATTTGGTATTATGCACCGGGCGAACGTACCTTTAATATGATCGACCTGGTTCAAAGAGTTCATGAAGGTGGTGTTTTCAGTGGACCGATGATTTTTGGATTCCCTTTCGTAAAGGTCGTCTTCATTGCTCTTTTTATCGGTTTCGCCATTAAAGTCCCCATTTTCCCTTTCCATACCTGGTTGCCGGATGCTCACGTGGAAGCCCCCACTGCTATCTCAGTGGTTCTGGCCGGGGTTCTTTTGAAAATGGGAACATACGGTTTTCTGCGGATCAACTTTCCGCTGTTTCCCGAAGTGTTTGAATGGTTCAGAGATTTCCTGATCGCACTGGCTGTCATCAATATCGTCTATGGTGCTTTATGCGCTTTGGCACAAACCGATCTAAAAAAGATGATCGCGTACTCATCTGTCAGCCACATGGGTTTTGTGTTGTTGGGTATTGGTGCTGCCACAACCCAGGGGATCAATGGTGCGGTTCTGCAAATGTTTAACCATGGAACCATCACAGCCATGCTTTTCCTTCTTGTAGGAGTCGTTTATGATCGAGCTCATCATCGACAGATTGCAGGCTTTGGCGGGTTGGCATCGGTAACACCTGTATATGCAACCGTGACCAGCGTCGCTTTTATGGCAGCGATCGGACTGCCCGGGATGAGCGGATTTATATCTGAATTTCTGATACTGACAGGTGCCTTCAAGGTGTACCAGGTTGCAACGATCATCGCCGGACTTGGGATTATCTTTGGAGCAGCATATATGCTGTGGGCATATCAACGGGTGTTTTTCGGTAAGCTGAATACAAAATATAAGGACTTGACGGATATGAACTTTGTCGAGCTGGCATCGGTAGTGCCCCTGATTATCATTGTGTTTTACCTGGGAATATTGCCTGACAGGCTTATCGGATTCTTTGAAGTTTCGTTGAACTACCTTAGTGCCATCTTGATCGGCTAAATTCGGCTCCCACAAATCTTGAAACACTGCTAAAGAAAATTCAGCCGTGTTCGTTGGGAGCAAGATAAATAATCAAATATTCAATAGCGTGTGTGGTTAAAATGGTAAATACATTACCCTATTTAAGCTTTATCCCTGCTCATGTGATGATGAGCTTTGCCATCATTTTCTTTTTTCTGGCAAAGGCTGTTCCATTCCTGAAGCGCTTACCAGCATCGATCGTTTTCTTCCTTGTTCTAATTGCCTGTTTTTGGCTGGAAAGCCTGGGAAGCGGTTCTGAAGCGGTATTTTTTGAAATGATTCAGGTCGATTCATACAGCCGGCTCTACAATCAGATCCTTTTCATTGCCATTGCAGTGACAATACTGATGATGGCCAATAGTGACGAGCTGAACAAAGATAACAACTGGGAGATTTTTGGACTACTGGCGACTGTTTGTCTGGGAATGATGCTGATGACCTCAGCGACGAATCTCTTAATGACAGTTGTTGCCATCGAGCTGGTTTCGATCCCCTCCTATGTGTTGGTTGCCCTGAATCGGAAACTACCCGCTTCGAAAGAGGCCTCCCTGAAATATGTGCTATTTGGTTCATTTGCTGCGGGGATAATGGTTTATGGCATGTCACTCATTTTTGGTTTGACAGGAACCCTGAAGTTTTCTGGAATCTGGAAAGGTTTAGCGGAATATTCCGCCGCCGGAAACGCGATTTATTTTTTAGCAGTCCTGATGACGCTTTCGGGTATGGTATTCAAGATCGCAGCCGTTCCTTTTCATTTCTGGTGCCCTGACGCATACCAGGCAGCTCCAACGCCGATTACTGCTTTTCTGTCAACAGCACCTAAAGTTGCTGGACTTGCACTGTTGATGCGGTTTTTTTCATATCATGTCTCTTTGCAGACAGCCAATCTGACGTTGATTCTGTCCATTATCGCCATGGCTACCATGACGCTAGGTAATTTGGCTGCTCTTAAGCAAACCGATATCAAACGTTTACTGGCTTACTCGTCTATCTCCCATGCAGGATTTCTGCTCATGGGGATTGCCGTACTGAATTCAGCAGGACGGCAGGCGGTGTTCTTTTACATTCCCATCTACCTGTTGATGAACCTGGGCGCCTTTATGGCAGTGATTTATCTGTCACGGGGTGACCGGTTCGATATAACGTCTTATGCTGGAATGATTAAGAAAAAACCTCTAGTCGTGATTGGATTGACGGTATGTCTGTTCAGTTTGGCGGGACTACCGCCTTTCGCCGGATTTGTTGGAAAATTCTACCTTTTCAAGGTAGTGATCGAAGAGGGTTTAATTCTATTGGCAGTTGTCGCGGCTATTAATTCGGTTATTTCGCTGTTTTACTATGTCGGTGTGATCAAAGTGATGGTCATCGACTCCGAGGATAGACCGAGTAAAGACATACAAACAGGTGGTTTTCCAGTTGTATTTGTGACAGCCTGCATTGTTCCCATCGTTTTCCTGGGCGTTTACTGGGTACCACTGCTGAACTGGGCCGAAAAGGCCAAACTGCTGTTCTAAGGTTATTGCATCAATCCCCCAATATCAATTCTGTGTGATTCCTATGTGTCTCGTTTTAATATAGGAATCATCCACATCCAGAACCATCCAGAAGCAGACAGGACCGTCTCAAAACAGTTAATTACTTCGTCGGGCTCCTTGTTCGCATAATAGTTCCTTTTTATACGAATTTTTCCACCAAGCCTATGAAGGATAGAGAGTGCGGATTAAGTTGTCCTCGATATCAGTGTCGCTTTTTTAATAAGGACTGATCTGGCGAAGGTTTGTGGACATGATGTGTTGATTATTGATAAAACTAAACCAGGAAGTCAGTTACATTTAAACTTTTTTCACGTCATTGATCATGGATGATTCACAGATCCCGGAATTCAACTCCGGTTCCAACTCGTTGTTGACCGATTTCTATCAGTTGACGATGGCTTACAGTTTCTGGAAAGCGGGCATGGAAAATGTGGAGGGTACCTACCACCTTTTTTTTCGGAGCGCCCCTTTTGATGGTAACTACTGTATCTGCTGTGGGCTGGAAAGAGCGATCTCGTTTATAGAATCTCTCCGATTTGAGCAGTCCGATCTCAACTACATTGCAGGCCTACATGGCAATGACGGGAAACCGCTTTTTGATGAAGGTTTTATCGAGTACCTGCGTCTTTTTGAATTCAGTTGCAATCTTGATGCGATACCAGAAGGAACCATTGTCTTTCCTTTTGAACCCATGTTGAGGATTCAGGGTCCCCTGATCCAGTGCCAGCTATTAGAAACCCCACTGTTGAACATCATTAATTTTCAGTCTCTCATCGCAACGAAAGCGTCGCGGATTTGCCGCGCCGCCCAGGGTGACCCTGTCCTGGAATTCGGCGCCAGGCGAGCTCAAGGCCTGGACGGCGCCTTGACTGCCAGTAGAGCGGCATATATTGGTGGTTGTTCAGCTACGTCGAACGTGCTGGCTGGGAAAAAATTTGGTATTCCTGTGAAAGGGACTATTTCCCACAGCTGGATCATGGCATTTGAAAGCGAATCTGAGGCTTTTGAGACTTATGCTGATATTTTACCCAATAACTGTGTGTTGTTAGTGGATACCTATTCCACTTTAGAGGGGGTTAAAAATGCCATTGAGGTGGGAAAAAAGCTGAAAGATAAAGGGTATGAGCTTACCGGGATTCGATTGGACTCAGGGGATCTGGCTTATTTAAGTATAGAAGCTCGAAAAATGCTGGATGAAGCTGGATTTCCAGATGCCAGGATTCTGGCCAGCAATGACCTGGACGAAAAAATTATCCAGAGTTTAAAAATTCAGCATGCAAAAATTGATATGTGGGGGGTCGGAACACGTCTGATCACAGCCTACGACCATCCGGCATTAAATGGTGTATATAAATTGTCTGCTGTACGTAAACCGGGAGGGACATGGCAGAATAAAATCAAGATCTCCAATCAGTCAACAAAGGTGACAACACCAGGTATACAGCAGGTGAGGCGGTTTAGAAATCATAGTGAGAATAGTGCAGATATGATTTTTGATGTGAATATCGGCCCAGACAATGGGGAATTCAAAATTATTGACCCATTTGATGTGACACGTCAGAAACAGATTGAGTCATCCACTGATTATACAGACCTGTTGACCCCCGTTTTTATAGAGGGTCAGAAAGTATACACCTGCCCATCTCTGGATCAGATAAAAGCCAAGGTGGAAAAAGAAAAACAAAGCTTCCATTCAACGATTCTACGCCTTGTAAATCCTCATCACTATCCAGTTGGTAACGAAATACGACTGAATGATGTCAGAACTGAATTAATGATCAAAGCAAGAAAACAACAGAGTTGAACGCTTTTTGAGCAGGTGAACTATGAAAACACTATTAATGGTAGACATCCAAAACGATTTTTTACCGACTGGTGCATTGCCGGTTCCAGAAGGGGATCAAATTATTCCATTGGTCAACCAGCTGCAGAAAAAATTTGAACTTATTGTTGCCACACAGGACTGGCATCCAAAGAATCATGAAAGTTTTGCCGTTTTTCACGGTCGGGAACCAGGTGAAATCATTACTCTACATGGAATTGAACAGGTCCTCTGGCCGGTCCATTGTGTACAAAAATCGTTCGGGGCACAGTTGGCGGTTGGGCTGGAAACAAACAGTATCGAGCGGGTATTTCAAAAAGGTATCAATCCGGAAGTTGATAGCTACAGTGGTTTTTTTGACAATGAGCATCAAAATGATACAGGTTTGGCGAGTTATCTGGTTGAAAAAGGTGTTTCCGAACTCTTCATAGTGGGTCTGGCATTGGATTACTGTGTCAAGTTTACAGCGCTGGATGCACGCCAGTGCGGTTTGAATACCTCGCTTATCGTCGATGGTACCAGGGGCGTGAATATAGATGCCAGCGATTCTGTGAAAGCAGTTAAGGAGATGAGTGAGGCTGGCGTTAATATCGTTCAGAGCCTCGATCTCCTCACTGTCTAATCGCATTTGGATCAGCCAACTGCTTAATCGACCGTTTTTTCTGTTTTGATTTTGATCTTGTAGCGCAAGGCTCTCTCACTGATTCCCAGTTCTTTTGCGGCCCGTGTCTGAACACCACTGTGTTTTTTCAGTGCCATGTCAATCAGGGTTTTTTCAGCTTCTTCGAGGGTCATTAGTTCCAAAAAGGGCTTGTTGCGTTTTTCTTCTTCTTCGTTGTGATTAGAGGTGACTGTTAGTGGCAGGTCCTTGACCGATATGACATCATCTCTTGCCAGAACGATAGCGCGTTCAATAATGTTTTCCAGCTCTCTGATATTTCCCGGATAGTCATATTTTACCAGGATTTTCAGTGCCTCCTTGGTGATTCCTTTGATGATTCTGTCATTTTCCTTTGAAAATCTGTCGATAAAATGATCAATCAGGGGGATAATGTCTTCTCTTCTCTTTCTCAAGGGTGGCAGAAAAATCGGTACGACGTTCAGTCGATAATAGAGGTCTTCACGAAATTCCTTTATTTTGACAGCCTCTTCGAGGTCACGGTTGGTCGCCGTAATAATACGCACATCGACCTTGACGGTTTCATTACTTCCGACCCGTTCAAATTCTCTTTCCTGAAGGACCCGAAGCAGCTTGGTTTGCGTTGTGAGACTGATCTCTCCTATTTCATCCAGGAAGATAGTGCCAGAATTGGCCTCTTCGAATTTACCTTTTCGATCAGATATGGCTCCGGTGAAGGAGCCCTTGATATGGCCGAAAAGTTCAGATTCCAGCAGGGATTGAGGAAGTGCAGCACAGCTGACCTTTACAAAGGGTTTGTCACATTGCTTGCTGGCCTGATAAAGTGCCAGAGCGATTAATTCTTTTCCGGTTCCCGATTCCCCCCTGAGAATGACAGTTGCCTGGGAGCTGGCGACTCGTTGAACGACACTCATCATCTCATTCAGAGCAGCACTGTTACCGACAATATTTTCGAATCGAAATTTTTCCTGTAGAATTTCTTTGAGTTGAATATTCTCGACCATCAATCGTTTTTTATCGATACATTTATCAATCAGTATCAAAAGTTCCTTGAGATCAATTGGCTTTGTCAGGTAGTCCGATGCACCAGCCTTAATGATTTTGACGGCTGTCTCAATGCTGCCATAAGCGGAAATCATGAGGATGGCAATAACCGGATCAATCTCCCGCACCTTTTTAATCAACTCCAGGCCATCCATATTGGGCATACGATAATCGGAAATCAACAGGTCAAATTGTTGGTCTCTTATCAGTGAGAAGGCTATTACGGGATCTTGTTCGGTGAAAATCTCGTAGCCCTGTTTGACGAGAAACCCTTTTAACAATTCGGTTGTTGAAATTTCATCATCAACGATAAGAATTCGAATTTTCATTGGCCGACGGTGAATGGTTAGAATTAGAAAGACAATTGAAATACAGTTTTTGGGACCAACATTCTGCAATAAAAAAGCTGAACTATTGCTAATGCAATAATCGTATCTTTTATTCTATATCGGAAAGAGTACTCATTTCTGAAAAACCTGCGAGACTCAAAATGGTTTGACAGGTAGAGTAACTATGGCTGTCATTCCCCGGGTGGGATTCGGTTTCAATTCAATGGAGCCATTATGAGCCTGAATAATTTTTCTGCAGATATACAGTCCCAGACCTGTTCCAGTTTTTTTGGTTGTGAAGTAAATATCGAAAATACGTTTAAAGTTGTGATTGGCGATACCTGCACCATTGTCCTGGATTTTAAGCTGCCAGTTGTTATCTTTAGTGAGATCTGAATAGATGGTGATTGTACCTTCCTTTGATGTCGCCTCCAAAGCGTTGAAGAAGAGGTTCAGCAAAACCTGGGTCAGTTTTTCCCTGTCTCCAAGAAACTGTTTTTGACTGGTCAAGATGTGCTTCTTAATCTGAATGTTTTTCTTGCGGGCTTCCCCGGAGAAGAAATTGATATTCTCCTCGACAAACTCATCCAGGGAAAAGAATCTGTTTTTTGGAGTGAATGGCTTCGCAAAATCAAGGAAATCGGAGATAATGGCATTAATTCTGTCGACCTCATTTTTCATCGTTGCTGTCAGAGTCATATACTCACTCTGATCCTGCTCGTCTTTCGGCGTAAACTCCATTTGCAGTCGCTGAATGGTTATCGAGATACTGTTCAATGGATTTCTAACCTCGTGAGCCACTCCAGCTGCCAGGTTTGCCAGGGAGAGTAGTTTTTCATTCTCCCTGATCTGATTTTCCATGACATCCATCTTATTGATATTTCGTTTGTGGAAAATCAACATAATCAGCGCTGAAATGGTGGCAATCAGCATGATAATAATGCTGTTGATGATGGTGATTTTTGATGTGTTGGAATATATCTGCTGGAGTCCGGCCATCCGGAAAGCGATACTGAAAACTCCCCTGGTGTCTGGTGTTAAATGTATGGGGTGAACAAATTCCTGTGTTTCTTCTTCTTCATTACGATCACTGAAACTGACGCCTGTTTTTAAAGACTCCAGATATTCCAGCCTTTCTCCGCGCGTATCGATTCGGGAGGGTTCGTAATCGGCAATAATCAAAAGTTGATCATTCACGAAACTGATATATTGTATCACATTCTGGTTTTCCAATGAGTTAATCAGAAGTTGCAGCCCGATGCGCGCCTTAATCTCCTGTTTTTTTTCATGTCCAAAAAAAATGTGAATTGAACCTGGTTTTTCAGATCGGGGAATGGAGAGCATCTGCAGATCCGAAGATCTTTTGGACAGCTTGGTTTCCCACTGGTTGACGTTTCTGTTGATACTTGATGACAATTTATCTGGGGCGGTCAAACCTTCTGAATGTGTTACCCGTTGCAAGTCTGATTGATGAATACCCGGGGGAAGAGTTTCCACACTTAATGTATATAAGAGACTTCCGTCTTTAGCGTGGACAGATAATGCGATGAGTTTGAAAATCCGAAGAATTTCCTTCAATTCCTCCTCTGCTTTTTCGCCGGATTCGTTATACAACCGATCAATCCGACTCGCTATTTTTTTGATATGACGTTGAATTTGTTGGTCGGTTAGCTGAACGGACTCGATACTTTGTTTGGCACTGGCAACAATTGAGTTGATCAGCTTTTCTGCATCCAACCAGGAAGTTTCAATGATATTGGTGCTGGTCTGGTTGATCAGCAGGTAGGAGTTTTCCGCTAAAATAATGAGAATGATGAAAAGAAACAGTCCAGCATAGAGATAAGGGGTAAACTTGCTTTTTATCATCTTGACATCTATCCAGGTTAATTTCGGACCGCAGCAGTTCCTGCCACGTTCCGACCTCAAAATGTCTGGAGGGATTTTTATTTTATCGGAAGCGGAACAAAAATGGATCGTCCTTTCCTCGAAATCAGAAGTGAAATGGGTCTGGTACCTTTCTTGGCAAGTCTGACCACTTTAAAAAAGTCATCAATGGTTTCCAATTCATGATTATTCGCTTTCAAAATGATATCGTTTTTTCGAATCCCTTTTTCCCATGCAATCCCTGCCTGATCAATACCAATAACCAGTATCCCATATTTTTCGGTCAGACCGGACTCTGCCTTTATTTCGGGTGTCAGCTCTGCCAGTTGCATACCAAACATGGCGTGTGCATTGTCCAGAGAGGTGATGCCTTCCGCAGGCCTGAGGTTGACGGTAACTGTTTTATCGAGGAATTTTCCGTTACGGAATATCTTTACACGGACATCCGATCCGGGTGTTGTCTCTCCGACATATTGCTGAAGTTGTGTTGTTTTATTCAGCGGATTGCCGTTAAACTCAACTATCACGTCTCCCATGGCCAAGCCGGCTTTTTCAGCAGGGGAACCTTTTCCAATTCCAGTCAGTACGACCCCCCTCATTCCAGAAGGCAGTCCAAAGGATTCTGCAAGTTCGTTGTCGACCTCCTGAATTTCGACACCAAACCATCCGCGGGCAACTTTTCCGTTTTTCCGTAGCTGACGGATGACCTTTTGGGCTAATTTGCTGGGTATGGCAAAGCCGAGGTTCTGTCCACCAGCGACGATTGCCGTGTTGATGCCGATTACTTCAGCATCCAGATTGAAAAGAGGGCCTCCTGAGTTTCCGAAATTGATTGCCGCGTCAGTTTGTAGAAACTGTCCATAGGCCGTGCTGCCAAAAACACTCCTGCCGCGGGCACTGATAATACCCGCGGTTACAGTGTGATCAAATCCCAAAGGATTGCCTATGGCCAAAACCCAATCTCCGACCTCGATGGCATCTGAATCACCCCATTTAATAAACGGCAACTTTTTTGCTTCGATTTTTATCAAAGCCAATTCGCTCAGTTTGTCTTTACCGATAATTTTTGCATTAAAGGTGCGACCATCAAAAAGTTTGACCTCGATTTTCTCTGCTTTAGCGATAACATGATGGTTTGTGACTATATAACCATCATGGCTGATGATAAATCCGGAGCCCAAGGATGACTGCCGTTGCTTTTTGGGCATGTTTTTGAAGAATTGTTCAAAAAGTGGATCTTTGCGGAGCTTGGAGTGCTCAATCACAGCGGAGCTACTGATATTGACGATTTTCTCCTTTTCGGATTTGACAATGGGTGAAAATGATCCCGGTCTGGCCAGGGCTGGCTGTGATACAAACAGTGTCAGTAAAACAACCGCGAGGATCTTTTTGAAAGGAATTGGTGGGTTTGTTGTCATAGTACTCTTTTTTAAAGATATTTGCCAAAAATATTGAATAGCACACCTGTGCAATTCAGACTACCGATATGACTGAGCGGTTTTCATTCTGAGAAAAAAGAGCTTGAATGATCAATATCTTCATGATCGTCTTCCGAGACATATACTTTAAACCCATATTCTCTTAACCCTCGGTAACGTGGATTGTTCTTTTTCTCCGCCAGTTGACATTTGGGACAAACGCAATCAATGTGATGGGTTTTTTGGAATTTCCTCATCTTCATTAGCGAAAGATCCTTGCCTTCTTTTTCCAATTCCCGCAGCATTTTCTCAACCTCCTTCATGGCCATTTTGAGAATAATGTCACGATGTTTAACGCTCTTTCTTGAGAACATGGTTTTCAGTTTTCTATAAATTTAAATATTCCATAAGCAGAACATATTAAAGGATATAACGACTGAGGTCCTGATCTTTGGCGATATCGGTCAGTCGTTCCTGAACATATAGACGTGTCAGGGAAATCGTCTGCCCTGACAGATCCGGAGCGTTGAAGCTGACTTCGTCCAGCAGTTTTTCCAGAACAGCATGTAGTCTTCTCGCGCCAATGTTCTCTGTTTTTTCATTTACCTCACTGGAGATTTTAGCCAGCTCATCAATGGCATCGTCTCTAAACTCGAGTTTGACGCCTTCTGTTTTGAGCAACTCCACATACTGTCTTACCAGTGAGTTTTTAGGTTCTGTCAGTATTCTGACGAAATCATCCTTTGTTAGAGAGTCCAGTTCCACACGAATCGGAAACCTTCCCTGGAGTTCCGGGATCAAGTCTGAGGGTTTTGCAATATGGAAAGCACCCGCTGCAATAAACAGGACATGATCGGTTTTTACAGGACCGTATTTGGTATTGACCGTACTACCCTCGACGATGGGCAGCAGGTCCCGTTGAACACCCTCTCGTGACACCTCTCCACTGCCATGGGCATCGCTTTTACTGGTTATTTTGTCAATCTCATCCAGGAAGATAATACCTGATTGCTCAACCCGTTTAATGGCGGCCGCATTGATATCATCCTTTTCGATCAATTTTTCAGCCTCTTCCTGTTGAAAAATTTTTCTGGCCTCTGCAACCGTAACCTTTCTTTTTTTGGTCTGCTTGGGCATCAAACTGGACATCATATCTTTGATATTAATATCCATCCCTTCACTGCCAGAGACAGGAAAAAATTCGAGACTGGGACCGAATGATCGATTCTGAGTATTGACTTCAATTATTCTATCTTCCAACTCGCCACTGTCCAACTTATCGGAGAATTTCTGTCTTAAACTCGTGTCGTCCCTGATTTCACTATTAACGTCTTCTGACGATCTGATGGGAGTTGACGGGATCAGCATGTCCAGAAGGCGGGATTTGACATTGTCATCCGCTTTTCCCTCTACGGATTCCATGGCTTTTTTTCGGGTGATGCTGATACTGATTTCGGTGAGATCGCGGACCATGCTTTCAACATCCCTCCCGACATATCCGACTTCAGTAAATTTTGATGCTTCCACCTTGATAAACGGGGCATCGACCAATTTGGAAATTCTGCGGGCGATTTCGGTTTTTCCGACGCCCGTAGGTCCAATCATGATGATGTTTTTCGGCATGACTTCTTCCTGGAGGTCTTCAGGGACCTGCATTCTTCTCCAGCGATTTCGCAATGCAATAGCCACACTTCGTTTTGCGTTATTTTGACCAACAATGTAGCGGTCTAAAAATTCGACAATTTTCTTTGGGATTAACGATGATTCAGTGATTTCCACTCATTACCTCAATAGCGTTCTGCTTTTAATATTTGTTTTATGAACGTTCAGAATATCAGAAAAATAGGTTCTCATAAATAGCTTTTTTGATGATTTTTATCAATGGAAGCACCCATGACTCACCGGAAACAGTTTTTGACCGTAATTATTGTTATTTCGGCTCGGCAGGCTTGCTACCATCGATCTCCTCAAATGTTATTGTGGGATTTGTATAAATACAGATCGAGGCGGCTATTTCCATTGATTTCGTTGCAATCTCCAGAGCACTCAGGTTGGTATTATTAGATAGGGCTCTGGCCGCGGCCAATGCAAACTGGCCGCCAGAGCCGATCGCGAGTATTCCGTCTTCCGGCTCAATCACATCACCGTTGCCCGATATGATTAATGAATTTTCCGCATCTGCCACAGCCAACAGGGCTTCGAGATTTCGTAGCATTTTGTTGGTTCGCCAGTCCTTTGCCAGTTCGACGGCAGATCTGACCAGATTACCATTAAAGGATTCCAGCTTCGCATCGAATTTTTCAAAAAGTGTAAACGCATCAGCTGTTGATCCGGCAAAACCGGCAACAACCTTATCGTTATACGTTTTTCGAATTTTGCGAGCGTTCGATTTCATTACTGTATTGCCGAGGGTTACCTGGCCATCTCCGGCGATAACAACTTTATCGTCTCTTCTAACGCATAATACTGTTGTCATTTTATTATTATATTGAAATAAATTAACGTTTTTGATTTCCTAGAATAAAAACTTCTTTGCTCTCGTCCCGGGAGCTTTTGGGTTTGATAATTTTGACCTGTTGATAATCCGTTCTCATCAGCTTGACCAGTCGGTCAAAGGTGCTGCCGTGAAAAGACTTTAAAAGGACACTTCCGGTTTTTTTAAGTTTGTGACTGGCTATGTCTAAAGCCATTTGGCAGAGATGAAACGAACGTTCTGAATCGACATTTTTTATACCAGTGGAGTTGGGTGCCATATCACTACAAATGACATCGAAAAAACCAGCGAACAATCCAGGATCATCAGGGTCGACATCATCAATATCCGAGTGGATAAAGCGCATGTTCTCTTTCAAGGCAATGCGCAGTTCTGTGCGGTCAATACCAACGACTCTGCCGTTTGAACCAATTTTTTTAGAGATATATTGCATCCAGCTGCCGGGGTAACAGCCCAGGTCAAGCACCTGACTGCCGTTTTTCAATAGCTGGTGCTTCTGGTCGATCTCCTGTAGTTTGTATGCAGATCGAGCAGCAAACCCCTCTTTCTTAGCCTTATTGAAATAGTGATCCTGTACGGTCTTCATCTTTTGTGGCTATTGTTATTTGGTCGTTTCCCAATAAGATTGCATTTCGTCCAGGGAGAGCGTCTCTCCTTTTTCTCTGGCTTCAACAATCGCTTTTTCAACAACAGCGAAGCGCCGCATAAATTTGTCGTTCCCCTTTTTCAAGGCCAGTTCAGGGTTGATCTTGTGTACACGTGCCAGATTGGTGATAGTGAAAAGGAGGTCCCCGATCTCTTCTTCGAGTTTTTCAACGTTACTCTCCTTCATCTCATGCCGCACCTCTTCCAGCTCCTCTTCTACTTTCAATAATACATCTCCTGGGGTTTCCCAGTCAAATCCCAAAGATGCCGCGCGTTTGCTGATGGTCAGAGCATTCATCAGAGCCGGGGCCCCGACCGGTATCCCTTCATTGATCGATTTCCGTTTTTTTTCTCGGGCCTTTATTTCATGCCATTGGTTTGTCAGTTCTTTGTCAGAGAGATTCTTGTTGTTTCTCTGAAAAACATGAGGATGGCGCTGTACCATTTTGTCCGAGATGGCATCGACGATGTCATCCATGGTGAAACGGTTGCTTTCTCCGGCGATCTGTGCGTGTAGCACAATCTGCAACAACAAATCCCCCAATTCTTCTTTGAGAGAAGCGTCGGATTTTTCTTGTTGTATTTCGTCTATGACTTCCCAAGCCTCTTCAAGCAGGTAGGGTATCAGCGAAACATGGGTCTGCTTACGGTCCCAGGAGCAACCGTCAGGCGCTCTGAGTCTGGCAACAATATCTATTAATTTTTTCATTTTGGATCTTGGTAAAAATGGACCTGAAAAAGGCGATTGGCGTCCTGTGCCTGCATCACAACCAACAATTAGCCTTGGACATCATTCATACAAGGATGTAGATTATTATGAGTCAGTTGGGAAGATAACAACTACTCGGCCCCTGAGCGATTGATTCCGGTTTTTAGTAAGAAAGTCTGTAAACATCTAGCTTATTTGTTTATCGGAAAAAAATACAGTACTATACCCGAAAATAAAATATTTCAAGAGTGTATTTGAAATGCAGCCAGTCTTCAGCTTAATGATGGCTAAGTCAGCGTATCCTGTTTGGCTTGCTTCCTGCTTTACTGCGTAACGTTTTGTGAACTAAATTTAAAAAGCACAACAGAGGAAAAATGACTCGTAAAATTGCACTAATTACTGGTATTACAGGGCAGGATGGCGCCTATCTGGCGGAGTTTCTACTGTCCAAGGGATATGAAGTCCATGGATTGAAGCGCAGAAGTTCGTCCTTTAATACGGCACGGATCGATCACCTGTATCAGGACCCCCACGAAACGGATTGCAACTTTTTTCTTCACTATGGTGAATTGACCGATTCCACTAACCTGATTAGAAAAGTACAGGAAATTCAACCGGACGAAATATATAACCTGGCGGCACAAAGTCATGTTCAAGTCTCTTTTGAAAATCCCGAATTCACAGCTGATGCGGATGCGCTGGGTACGTTGCGGTTACTGGAGGCGATTCGTCTGCTGGGTCTTGTAGAAAAAACCAAATTCTACCAGGCTTCCACCAGTGAGCTATATGGGCTGATCCAGGAAACGCCGCAGAACGAAAAAACGCCCTTTTACCCCCGTTCTCCTTACGCTGTGGCGAAACTGTACTCCTACTGGATAACAGTCAACTACAGAGAAGCCTACGGTATGTTTGCTGCTAACGGAATTCTCTTTAATCACGAATCTCCGATCAGGGGAGAAACCTTTGTGACCCGCAAGATCACCCGGGCTGCCGCTCGTGTCTCCATGGGATTGCAGAAAAAACTCTATCTGGGAAATATGGACGCAAAACGGGACTGGGGTCATGCCAAAGACTATGTTGTCGGCATGTGGAAGATTCTGCAAGCCCCGGAACCAGAGGATTTTGTACTGGCATCCGGGCAGACTCACAGCGTCAGGGAGTTTGTCAAGCTGGCGTTTGATGAAGTCAACATTGAGATTGAGTGGGAGGGAAATGGCGTCGATGAGGTCGGCCGAAATAAGAAGACGGGTGAAGTTATCATAGAAGTGGATTCCCGGTACTTCCGTCCGACTGAAGTTGATCTGCTGATTGGGGACCCTTCAAAGGCAAAAGAGAAATTGGGCTGGGAAAGGAAATACAATCTCAAGGATCTCGTCAGAGATATGGTGCAGTACGACCTGAAGGATGCCCACAAAGATGAACATTTAGCGAACGGTGGATTTGCAACGAATGATCATATTGAATAGTACTGACATACCAGGTTCTTAAAATGGTCTTAGGAAGACCATCTTGGGTTACCTGGAGAACGGGAAAAAATTTCAAAGGTTATCCTCCATAGAAGTTCGGCTTGCCATAAAGCAGGCCGCAAATGTTTTTTTTCAATTACAAGTTGATCCCTGCAGGGTTTTAAAAAGTTGTAATTATTCACCATAGTGCCTGAGCCGATGGGATCATGATTCAAAACGATGGAAAACAGGACGTTTTCGCCAACGCGTTTCTGGCGAAACTCTTGGCTTCAGGGATGGATTCATGCGTGTTTTGAATCGTGATCCCCTCGGGGGGGCGTATGCTGAGTAGATACTTAATATTCTTAATAAATGGCAAATCCAATAAAGATTAAGGCACATGTTGATCAGATTCAGAACCATGGGGATGGTATTTATTCCGTGGTATTTAAACCACAAAGGCGTGTACCGCGTTTTCAACCCGGACAGTTTCTTCATCTGGCCATTGACGATTATGACCCCAGGGGCGGGTATTGGCCGGAATCCAGAGTCTTTTCAATAGCCTCAAGCCGTTTACGCGAAGATATCGTCATCAACTATAGCGTTAAAGGTCAATTCACGACGCGGATGTCAGATCAGCTTGAAGTAGGGGGTGAAGTCTGGTTAAAACTGCCGTATGGTGATTTTATCATCGAAAAAAACATTGAGGAAGACCAGGATATAATACTGATTGCAGGTGGCACCGGTTTATCCCCTTACCTTTCATACCTGGAAGAGCAGGTGAATTCACCGGGGAATAGGAAGATTCATTTGGTTTATGGTGTCAGAAAAGAGAGGCACATTCTGAATGAAAATTTGCTCTGCAACTGTCTGGACAGTGTCGATGGATTCAAGCTTGAAATTTTTATGGAAACAGAATCAAACGGCAAGCTATTCAATCAAAATGTACAGCCCAAGTCAGGCATGATCACCTTGGATCACATTCTGAAAATCGGTGTTGAATTGGAGAAACCAGTTTTTTTCCTGTCGGGACCTATTGTCATGATTCAATCATTTAAGGCGGGTTTGCGTGAGGCTGGAATTCCTCTTGCCAGAATAAGAATCGACGAATGGGAATAATCACAATATAAACTAATAACTTTGGAAACAGGATCATGGCAAAATCGGAAGATCAATTGAGAGATGAAATACTTGGCCTTGTTGCTCAATATCAAAAGGTCAAATTTGCAGCCCAGGAATTTATACCGGGAAAAAGCCCGGTCAGGTACGCCGGGCGAGTTTTTGATGATAAGGAAATCGTGGCGTTGGTGGATTCATCGCTGGATTTCTGGTTGACAGCCGGTCGGTATACCGATGAGTTTGAAGCGGAATTGGCTTATTTTATGGATCTGGAATATGCGATGCTGGTCAACTCCGGCTCTTCAGCAAATCTGTTGGCATTAACGGCACTCACATCCCCGCTGCTGGGGGAGAAACGGCTGCTACCCGGAGATGAAATTATTTCGGTGGCTGCCGGGTTCCCAACTACAGTCAATCCAATTCTCCAAAATGGCCTGGTACCGGTTTTCGTTGATGTGGATCTGGGGACATACAATGCCAATCTGGAACAGATCTCAAAAGCCATCGGTCAAAAAACAAAAGGTATTTTCCTGGCTCATACCTTGGGGAATCCCTATGACGTTGAGGCACTTGCGGAACTGGCAGAAAAACATGACCTCTTTCTGATCGAGGATTGCTGCGATGCGCTGGGTTCTGAGTACAAGGGAAGAAAGGTGGGAACATTCGGCCATGTCACTACTTTTTCTTTTTATCCGGCACACCATATCACCCTGGGTGAAGGAGGGGCGGTCGGCACCAATGATGATACCATAGCCAAAGCGATCAAATCACTGCGCGACTGGGGGCGGGATTGCTATTGCTCATCAGGGGAAAACAATACCTGCGGAAAACGGTTTACCGGTCAGTATGGAACTTTGCCTGTGGGATATGATCATAAGTATGTCTATTCCCATATAGGATACAACCTGAAGGCGACCGATATGCAAGCCGCCATTGGAGTTGAGCAGTTGAAGAAGCTGCCGGATTTTTGCCAGGCGCGGAAGGAAAATTTTAAAATCTGGTCTGCCGGGTTCGAAAAATGGCAGGATTTTTTTATTCTTCCAGAAGCCTTGCCAGGATCAGACCCAGCCTGGTTTGCGTTTCCGATAACCCTGAGGGAGAATGCCGGCTTTTCCCGGACAGAATTGACAGATTATCTGAGCAGCAAACTCATCGAGACTCGGAACCTGTTTGCAGGAAATATTCTCAGACAGCCAGGGTATCTGGATATTGATCACCGGGTGGTGGGCGACTTGACGAACACCGACTATATTATGAATCATACCTTTTTCCTGGGGACATATCCGGGGTTGGATATCAAACAGATAAACTACGTCTTGGAAGAGATTCAAAAATTTCTAGATAGCAAGTCGTAAAAATATTTCAGAATAAATTATCGAGTTCGCATATGAAAGTGGTTATTTTGGCGGGTGGTTATGGAACGCGCATCAGTGAGGAGTCGGGGATGCGGCCGAAACCGATGGTGGAGATCGGGGGGAAACCGGTGCTCTGGCATATCATGAAGATATACTCCCACTATGGATTTAATGATTTCGTAATTTGCCTTGGTTACAAGGGATTCATGATCAAAGAGTATTTCGCACACTATTTTCTCCATCAGTCTGATGTAACCTTTGATTTTACAAAGGAGAATCAACAGCAGATCCACAACCAGTACGCAGAACCCTGGAAGGTGACATTGGTGGATACCGGGGAGAATGTGATGACCGGGGGTCGGGTGCGTCGAATTCGCAAATATGTTGAAAATGAACCCTTTATGTTGACTTATGGTGATGGTGTAGCCGATATTCATATCGAAAATCTGGTCAAGTTCCATCAGCAGAGCGGAAAAATGCTCACCATGTCTTCTGTGCAGACAGCCGGCCGCTTCGGCGTACTTGAGATTTCTGATAACGGTCAGGTTGCCGGTTTTCAGGAAAAACCACGGGGTGCGGGATCCTGGATAAATGGTGGTTATATGGTTTGCAATCCCCAGGTTTTCGATTATCTGGAAAATGATCAAACCATTTTCGAGAGAGATCCCCTGGAAAAAATCGCTGCAGCAGGGGAACTGGTGGCTTACAAACACGACGGATTCTGGTTTGCGATGGATACGTTGCGGGATAAAAATCAACTTGAGCAAATCTGGGCCGATGGAAAAGCCCCCTGGAAACTGTGGGATTAATAATGGAAGAACGAGCGGTTTTTTGGAGAGGGAAAAAAGTGTTTATGACCGGGCATACCGGTTTTAAAGGGGCCTGGCTCTCAATCTGGCTCAATGAACTCCAGGCAAAAGTCGCCGGCTATTCCCTGGCACCGCCAACCAAACCCAGCCTTTATGAACTGGCTGACATGCAAAACCGGGTTGAGTCAACCATCGCTGATATTCGGGACCTGGAGCAACTTCAAGGTGCGATGCATCGTTTTCAGCCGGAGATCGTGATTCATATGGCAGCCCAGCCGCTGGTCAGGGATTCCTACAAGCTGCCGGTGGAAACTTATGAAACTAATGTCATGGGAACGGTGAATGTTCTGGAAGCGGTCAGGAGCTGTCCCACTGTCAAAGCGGTCCTGATTATTACCACGGATAAATGCTATGCCAACCAGGAATGGCCCTGGGGGTACAGGGAAAATGAACCCATGGGGGGATACGATCCTTACTCCAGTAGCAAGGCTTGTGCAGAACTGGTGGTGGGTGGTTATCGACAATCATTTTTTCATCCGGATGACTATGCATCTCACGGTGTGGCTGTGGCGTCAGCCAGAGCTGGAAATGTGATTGGCGGTGGGGATTGGGCAACGGATCGGCTGATTCCGGATTGTATCAATGCCGTTGTGGATGGCAAGGAGATTATTCTTAGAAATCCCTTTGCCGTCAGACCTTGGCAACATGTGTTGGAACCCCTGAATGGCTACCTGTTGCTGGCACAGAAACTGGTTGAAGATGGCTCTCAGTTCGCTGATGCGTACAATTTTGGTCCGGCTGACGAGGATTGTGCCTCAGTTGAAGAGGTTGTGAAGCTGCTCTGCAACACCTGGGGAGAAAACGCAGCTTATCGTGTTGAGTCAGATGCTGGACCCCACGAGGCCAATTTTTTGAAACTGGACTGCTCCAAAGCCAAAAAAGAGTTGTGTTGGGAACCCCGCTGGCGTCTGGAAAAAGCTATCCAATTGGTGGTGCAGTGGAGCAAAGCCTACCAGGCAAAAGAGGACTTAATCGCCACCTGCCGAAATCAGATCAGAGAGTTTTGCGAATAGATGCCAAAAAAAATGAATATCGCTATTCTGGGTAGTGGAAACATTGGAACGGATCTTCTAATCAAGGTGTTGCGGTCGCCTTATTTAAAATGTACCCGGTTTATTGGAAGAAACCTGTCATCGCCGGGGATGAGAAAGGCGAGTTCTCTGGGCGTTAGTATTTCCGACCAGAGTATTGATGCCCTGATTGATAATCCTACCTGTTGTGAGCTTGTTTTTGATGCAACGACAGCATCTTATCATAAAAAAATTGCGGCTATTCTGAAAAAACTGGGTCTTAAAGCGATCGATATGACGCCATCTCAGGTTGGAGAGATGTGTGTCCCGTCTATTAATTTAAAGGATTGTATTTCGTATCCCAATGTTAATATGATCACTTGTGGTGGTCAGACAGCTATTCCTGTCGCATTTGCTATTTCTCAGGCTCAGTCAAACATTGAGTATATAGAAATTGTGTCTAGTATCTCCTCGCGCAGTGCAGGACCCGGTACTCGGGCCAATATTGATGAATATGTTGAAAATACGGAAAGTGGCCTGAGGCAGATGACCGGCTGTCAGAACGTCAAAGCGATTCTTAATTTGAATCCGGCCACTCCCTGTATCGACTCACAATCTTCAATTTTTGCCTTGGTCGATAGTCCGGATATGGATGCGGTAAGTGAGTCTGTTGCAGGTATGGTTCTAAAAATGAAAGAGTATGTTCCGGGTTATGAAATGATTGTACCCCCTCAATATGAAAACGGTAGAATTGCGGCAATGGTCAAAGTCAGGGGCCTCGGAGACTTTCTTCCTCAATATGCAGGTAATCTTGATATTATTAATTGTGCTGCGATTACTTTGGCAGAGGAGTACGCAAAAGAAGAACTCGAACACTAAGGCGGCTTTCCAGTGAAAAAGATAACGATAAGTGATCCGACGCTCCGAGACGGCAGCCATGCGATAAAGCATCAGCTGACAGCTGAGCAGGTATCCAGATACTGTGCCGCGATTGACAAGGCAGGTGTCCCGATTGTGGAGGTCGGCCATGGCAATGGCATCGGTGCTTCTTCTATTCAGGTCGGACTATCAGGAGAATCAGATATTAAGCTTCTTGAAGCGGCAAGAAGTACCTTGAAGCATGCTAAACTCGGAGTTCACTGTATTCCGGGATTTGCCACAATTAAAAAGCATATCAAACCAGCCCTTGATCTTGGCGTTGATATCGTCAGGTGCGCCTGCCATTGTACGGAAGCAGACACGACTAGAAACCATATCACTTTTGTTAGAGAACAAGGGAAACAAGCCTTCGGAGTGTTAATGATGGCTCATATGGCGCCCGTCGATATATTAGTCGAAGAAGCGATGAAGATGGAATCCTACGGAGCGGAAGCTGTCATCATCATGGACTCTGCAGGCGCCTTTCTTCCAAACAGGATCGAAACAATCATTAGTCGATTATGTGACACACTGAATGTACATGTCGGCTATCACGGCCATAACAATCTTGGCATGGGCATAGGAAATTCGATTGTTGCTGCGGGTGCCGGGGCCACAATAATTGACGGGACAGCTCGCTGTTTTGGTGCGGGGGCTGGGAATACGCAACTTGAGATTTTGGTTCCAGTCCTGGAAAAACTTGGATATAGCACCGGAATCGATTTTTATAAGCTGCTTGATGCCGCAGATCTGGCAGAAAAAGAACTTCTTCAATCAGCTCCCAGAGTAAAGTCCATCAGCGTTGTAAGTGGACTGTCCGGCGTATTTTCCGGTTTTACAAAACATGTTGAGAGAATTTCAAAAGAATATGATGTCGATCCCAGAGATGTCTTTTTCAAGCTGGGGGAGCGAGGCATTATAGCCGGGCAGGAAGATATGATTATTGAAGAAGCCTATGCACTTCATCAGAAAAAAACAGGTAAACCGTTATGAATCCCAAACAACTTGAGATGATAAAGGAGGATTGTTCAAGGATTTTTCGAGATCCTGACCGGTTTTCCGCTCTAAAAAATGAATCTGTTCTCATTACCGGGGGAACTGGATTCATGGGGTCATGGTTGGTTGAAGCAATTGCCTATTTAAATGACCAGCATGGTTTTGGAACCAAACTGACACTGGTTGCTCGAGATATTGACAGGTTTAATCAGAATCAGCCACATCTGGCTTCAAGGTCAGATATCTCTTTTATTGAAAAGAGTGTCCGTGATCTGATAGATATTCCAGGGGATGTTTCATGGATCATTCATGCTGCAGGAACTCCGGATAACAGAGCCCATTCATCGAATCCATTGGATGTCATAGATTCCATCGCGAATGGTACAATGCAGGTACTTGATGCAAGTACACGACTTTCTAATCTCAAAAAGATCGTAAATATTAGTTCGGGATGGGTATATGGTGCCCAGCCCAAAGAGATGCCGCGTGTGCCAGAAAGCTACATCAGTGGACCAGATAGTGCGGTCATTACCTCTGCCTATGCGGAAGCTAAACGCATGGGGGAAACTTTTTGCAGTGTCTATAAAGGGCAGTTTAGAATTCCGATAGTCACCCTTCGCCCATTTGCTTTTATCGGCCCATACCAATTGATTGAAAAACCCTGGGCCATAAATAATTTCATCAACGATGCTATCAACGGTGGACCAATAAATATCCTTGGTGATGAAAGTACGATCAGAAGCTATATGTATCCCAGTGACATGGTCAACTGGATTTTAACTGTACTTTGTGAGGGGGAATCCGGTCTTGTCTTGAACTTGGGCAGTCCGGAAGGCTGTACGTTAAGAGAAGTAGCAGATATGGTTTGTGGTTGCATTCCGGGTGAGACAGTGGTTATCTCCCAAACACTCAATCGGAAGCCCAAACATTCTGTTTTTGTACCTGACATATCAAAAGCACAAGAAAAACTGGGGCTGGAATTAAGTGTTTCATTGCAGGACGCCATAAAAAAAACAATTGAATGGTTGAAGTTGGGATAAATTTTTAACAATATAAAACATACTCAGAGAGAGTGGCTTCATGAAAATTCGAGTGGCAGATTATCTCGCATCAATGCTCTATGATGCTGGCGGTGAAGATGTATTTATGGTGACGGGTGGTATGATTATGTTTCTGACGGATGCTGTATATCAGCATGATCATATGAAACACATCTGTTGTCATCATGAACAGGCAGCTGTCATGGCAGCAGAAGCCTATGGCAGGTATTCCAATAAACTCGGTGTCGCATATGTAACGGCAGGACCGGCTGCACTCAATACTCTCAACAGTGTAGTAGGGGCTTTAGTCGACAGGTCTCCGTGTATTGTTGTGGCAGGGCAATCAAAGGTTTCACAAGCCCGAGTCACAACACCGAGACAGTTTGCTCTTCAAGGGTTTAATACCCTTCCGATTTTTGAAAAAGTGACAAAATACGCGGTGATGTTGGATGACATTGCAACGGTTAAGTATAGTATGGAAAAGGCTATCCACACTGCTAAGTCACATCCGGTAGGACCTGTTTGGATCGAATGTCCAATCGATATTCAGGCAGCAACGTTTGATCCTGATGATTATGACGGTTTTTCTCCTGAAGAAGATACCAGCTCACAAATTGAAATTAAGGATAAGTTCTCTCTGGTGAACGAAGCCATCAGGAACGCTAAAAGGCCCTGTATTCTTGCTGGGCCCGGCGTCAGGCTGGCGGGTGCTGTTGAATCCTTTAACAGGATTGTGCAAAAACTGAATATTCCGGTACTCACGTCACGCCTGGGCATGGATCTCATGGGACATCATAATCCGCTGTTTATTGGCAGACCAGGCACCTACGGTGATCGACCCGCCAATTTTACGATTCAGAACAGCGATCTGCTGCTGACAATAGGTTGTCGTTTGAGTATAGGGTTGATAGGGCATGACTACCAGGACTTTGCGCCAAATGCTAAAAAAATTATGGTGGATATTGATGAAAAAGAGCTGACCAAACCATCAGTATCGCCCGATATTCCAGTCCAGGCAGATGCGAAGGATTTTATAGAGGCACTGGACACTGAGCTGGATGATTTTAGGTTCAGCAATGGAGATTGGCTAGAGAAAACGAAGGCGTGGAAAAGCAAGTACCCCGTAAATCTCCCTGAATATAAAAATGAAAAAGAGGGGATCAACTCATACCACTTCATTAATGTTCTCTCTGAAAAATCATCTGATGATGATGTATTTTTGCTGGATACAGGGTCATGCTTTCATGTTCATTCTCAAGCGTTTAAGGTCAAGTACGGTCAACGGCATATTATCACTGGTGGACTTTCAACCATGGGGTATATGCCCGGAGTGATCGGACCCGCTGTCTTAAGAAAAGAAAAAGACGTTTACTGCATTACCGGCGACGGTTCTCTGCAGATGAATATTCAGGAATTGCAGACAATTGCAACCAACAATCTCCCTGTAAAAATCGTTGTTCTGAATAATAACGGATACCTCCTCATTCGGCTGACGCAACAAAATTTTTGTGAGGGACGGCTTATCGGGGAAGGTCCGGAGAGCGGTGTCGGTTTCCCAAATCTCGAAAAACTGGCGGATCTATACGGTCTTGGGTATATGAAAATTGCGTCAATAGAGGATCTGGATGATAAAGCAGATGATCTTGTTAACGCATCCGGACCGTTGATCTGCGAGGTAATTACTCCTGCTCAACAGCTACTTATACCAAGGGTTGCCTCAAAAAAACTTGATGATGGGAGTATGATCTCCATGCCCTACGATGACATGTTTCCTTTTTTGGATCGGGATGAGTATTTATCTACCAAATGTGAATAAAGACGCGAACAGAACTGGGCCTCACGTCGCAAGGCAGCAATATAGAATAATC
>JABGPJ010000090.1 GCA_018645005.1 Deltaproteobacteria bacterium
TACCAGTCTATTTTGGAGAAAAAACGAAAAATCAACGTATTGTGCTGGAAAAATGCAGCTTAACTTCGTGGCCATTCTTACATGACCACGTCAGCTTTGGTATCCCTTGGTTGATAGACACTGAGGATGATCATGGTCAAACCTGAGAGTCTCAACCCCTGATTATTTTCCTTTATATTCAGGATCTCTTTTTTCCATGAATGCAGTCACTGCCTCGCCAAAATCTTCTGTTTGCATGTGCAAACCTGTCTTTTCACCATCAAATTCAACCTTTTTCGCGATGATGTCCGGCCTGTAGATATTGTTCAAAGATGCTTTCATATACTTCAGTGCTATCGGGGGATTCCTGACGATCGATTCTGCAATCCCGAGGGCCGTATCGAGCAGGTCGCCCTTGGGAACGACTTTTAATACAAATGAGTGTTCCACCATCTCTTCGGCTGTGATCAGGTTTCCGGTGAGTGCCATGTATCTGACTATTTTCGGGGGGAGTGAAAAACTGGCTTCCGGGGCACCCCCGATGATTCCGACCTTTATCTCAGTAATTCCGAATTTCGCTTCGGGAGCGGCAATGACAATGTCGGAGTATGTCGGGATGCAGAACCCGGAACCGACCGCAATCCCCTGAATGGCAGATATGACGGGGACTCTACAATTAACAACTGAGCCTAGCCCGGCTTCCACCATGTATCCGTATTCCTCCATACTGACATCAATCACGCCGGCCTGGAAATCGGATACATCATTCCCTGCACTGAAATATTTTCCTTCCGCCCGGATGATGACAGACCAGATATCCTCTGAACCGTTTATATTATCAAAAGTATCTCTTAACTCTTTGTACATCTGGTAATTGAATGCATTCTGACCCGGTCTATCCAAGGTGATGATCCCAATATTACCTTTTGTCTCAAATTTGATGAAATCCATATGCCGTTTTCGTTCTAGGGTTAATTGGTGCAGATTCATTCCTCGCTTTTCCTGAAAAGTCCTGCGGTCGCCACATCAGTTCACTGACCAGACCCTCTTTTTTCAGTGTGAGTTATTGCGATTGCGGAAAAGAATGAAATATCCAATTCCGATCAGGACCCAACCAAAAAAGACAGCTTTGGCCCATGTCGTCAACAAGGTGAGGGATATAAGCCAGGTTGGAATTATTGCCAGGATAGCAATGATGGGGACAACCGGGTATCCCCAGATCCGGTAAGGTCTTTCCATGTCCGGTTCCAATCGGCGCAAACGGAGCAGGCTGATAACAACCAGGAGATAACAGATCAATATGGCCGCCGATGCGGTGTCAAATAAAACAATCAATTCTTTGATAAAACTTCCTGCTACTCCCATCGCCCCAAGAAAAAGGATACCAATAGTTGGTGTACCAAACTTTGGATGAACATATGCAAAGGGTGATGGCAATTCCCCATCCTTTGCCATAGCCATCATCAATCTGGATCCTCCCAGCAAAAAGGCATTCATCGTGGTTAGCAATCCACAGATCCCCGCAATCATAATTATGGTTACACCCGTCTCTCCCATGGCAATGGAGACCGGGCCGACAATTGGAACGCTTTCTGTGCTTTTCGCCAGGATTTCCCAAGGCTGTAATCCCGCATTAGCGATCGTCACAATGATGTAAAAGAAAGCCACAAACACAATCGAGAGAGGAATGAGAAAAACCATTTTACGAATCGGTGCGTCAATTTCTTCAGCAGCTTGTGGTAGAATATCAAATCCCATAAAAGCCAACATGGCGATTGGAATCATCATGGCAACACCACCCAGCCCCCGCCCGAAAAAAGGTTGAAAATTGGCAGCATCAATCTTGGGCAGAGAAGCACCAAAATAGGCTAAAATGCCCCCAAAGAGAATTAGCGTAAATAAAAACTGAATCCTACCTGAGAATCGAACCCCCAACAGGTTGATAATTGTAAAAATAATGGCAACAATGACGCCTGTTATTGATGGTGAGAAGGAGGGGTTTATTCCGTTCACCAGTTTTCCGATGATGATGCATTCTCCTGGCATCATGGACGCATAGGCCAACACCAGAATCCAACCGGTAATGAATCCGGGAAATCGTTTGAGTCCGCGTTTGACATAGATATATTCGCCGCCTGCTTTGGGCATGGCACTGCATAATTCAGCATAGCAGAGTCCAATAAAGATCGACAGGATAGCTGCAACCACAAACGAAAGGATGACCGCCGGGCCCCCTCGATCCAGCAAAACATTTGCTAAAACGGCCCAGGCCATTCCCACCATGGCTCCGGTCATTAAAGTAAACATGGTCACAAGCGTTAAACCGCGTTTTAAACCCGAACTTGAATTTTCCATTTCATCTCCCTTTCAAAGTTGACAATTAATAGATTGCTGCCTCTGAAGACTTGTCAGAAGCAGCCAATTGGAAAAAGTAGACCTAGTTTTACACGTTAGGGATCGTACAAAAATAACTTGGCATAATCTGTCCACAAAAGTCCCATAAAGACTCAGCAATGAGAAACACTCGAGTAATTTTTGAGCCAACCCTTATTTGTTTGACATATTTGCGACTCCAGATTTTGCTTTCCCGATCTCAGATTCCAGGCGATCGCTGTATGGGGATTGCATGCCATATCCTCTTCCTTTTTTCAACAAATCAACTGCTTCTTCAAAACGACCGACCTGATTGTATAATGTTCCTAAGAACAGATAGGTATTAGGCCAAAGCCATTTTGAAAAAAATGGTTTATGCTCCATGTAGTAAAGATCCAGATCATTCTTCCTGAAGAGAATTGTCTCCAAATCCTTAATTCCAGATTCAGTATATCCTGGTACGACTTGAAGCCACTCACACAATCTGCCCTTGATATATTGAATGAGTGTCCAATCGTGAAGATCATCTGTTAGATGTTCTTCAGCGGCTTCGATCTCCTTTAAGCAAAGATTTGTAAGACGCATGATCTCATACGCTGCATCGGCCTCCTGTATATCAAATGCATGCCACACAGCCATGAACGCTCTACCTGTTGAAAATTCAGGGTTGTCAGCAACCAGATTTTCCAGCTGTTTCTTCAATCGGTTTTGATCCTGTTCCCGCTGGGTAAATCGCCGGTACCATATCCAGCGAACATTGGTTTCTGGATCATCAGGTGCAAATTTCCGAATACGTCGCAGATAACGCAAAGATAACTCTTGGTTCCCCTGGCAACTATAACCGAGAGCCAGGTCATTCAACATGCGTTTATCCTGTGATCCCGGCTGCAAAAGTTGTTTTAGATCCTCCAGCTCTTTTTCTATCTCCGCTGCTTGAACTGAAAACCCTTCATCAGCTGATGATAATAAGGAGTAATCCAGATTGCTTTTGGTTCTGGAGATCATATTTTTCAACGAAGCATAGCGGGTTTTGTTGATAAAACTCTGTAGAATTGAATCCTCCATACGGAGCATCGTTTGGAAATCACGACTCGGATTTTTTATCATCCCTCCTATTAACGCCTGAAATTCATATTCAGCGATATTTTCTACCAATTTTTGAATCGAAACCAGGGCGGAGAGTAAATCATCCCACTCCAACCCACTTTTTTGAAACTCAGACAACAGATTCAACATCTGCTGATCTCCCGAAGTATAGGCCCGCTTCTGGCTGTTCGTTGCTTTTTGAATGATTTTTTTCTGCCTGAGTTTTTTAAGCACGTTTTCTGGAATCTGAGGGTCCGTCAGGACCGGTAACAACCTGCTTTCATTAAGTGTGGAACCACTATTGCTGACAGCGGGAACTTCAATCATGTCTAACGAGGAATAGTCATAGTCATTCTGCTCCAAGATCTGGCGTATCAAAACCAACGGTAAAAACCGTTCATTCTGTGCTTTTTTTATGGACTTGACCATCTCAACAGATTTCGGGTCGTAGAGTGCAAGGTTTTTCTGTATCCGTTGTGGTTGTGGGAGCAACCCCTCCTGGATATAAAAGCGGATGGTCCGGGGCGTTACTTTAGCCCTCTTCGCCAATTCACCTATTTTTAATAACGATTCTCTATGCATCATGACCAGAGTGTTTTGTCCTGCTTTAGCGTTTCAATCTGTTCATCACTCAGACCCAGTATATCTTTACAAACCTCATCATTATGTTCCCCGATAGCCGGATCCAGTGGGTTTTCCCCGGGCTCGATGCCCATTTCATTTCCAAAAAATTTGACGGGAAAGTTGAAGGTTTTGATCGATCCCAGTTTTGGATGATCCACATCGACAACCATATTCCGGCTTCTTAACTGAGGATCCTCCAGTAATTCACTGACAGATTTGACGATTCCATTAGGAATTGACATCTCCAGGAGAATTTCCTGAATCTCATCCGAATTCTTTGTGATTACCCATTCGCCAAATATTTTGTTTAACTTTGACAAGTCTCGTGATCGCTTTTCCATTTTATCCTCGGTGAAGCCACCATATTCATCCACAATATCACCGTGACCAATCATTCGGTAAATTTTTTCAAAATTGTCCGGGCTGAAGTTACAAACCATGATCCATTGCCCATCTTTGCTTTCAAACGCATCCCATGGAGCTCCCAGAGGATCTGTATTCCCCCGGGCAGATCCCGGATCACCGGTCATACTGGTGCGAATGACCGCTTCTTCCAATACCGAAAAGACCGCATCCATCATCGAAACTTCGAGCTGTTGACCTTCCCCTGTCTTTTCCACCTGCCGAAGTGCCCCTAAAATCCCCAGGGCCAGGTATAATCCGGATAAGGAATCAGCAACTGCAGGCCCGGTTTTCAAAGGCGGTTGGCCAGGATACCCTGTGAGTGACATCAATCCTCCCATCGCCTGTGCAACCGGATCAACACATGGCATATGAGAATAAGGGCCGGAACTGCCGAAACCGTTTATAGAACCCAGAATAATACGGGGATTAACCGCTTTGAGTTGCTCATAACCAAGACCGAGTTTTTCCATCGTTCCAGCCTTAAAATTTTCCAGAACCACATCGAACTCTTTTACCAGATCGAAAAAGACCCGCTTTCCCTTTTCGCCTTTCAAGTCAAGGCCAATTGACTTTTTTCCGCGATTCAACATGTAAAAATAGCCACTGCTATTATTTTTAAGAGGTGGCGCTATCCTTACCCAATCACCAAAAGGAGGACCTTCAACTTTTACAACTTCGGCCCCCAGATCAGATAAGAGCATACTTGCAAATGGACCCGCATATACCCAAGTCAAATCAAGAATTTTCACTCCAGCCAGTGGTTTGCTTTTCTGCATAAATCCTCCAAGTTATTTTTTTATGTTACGTGTTACGTAACCTTATATTGGCTTTTTTTTAAAATGTCAAGGCGCGTGGAGTAAAAAAGAAAACTCGAGGTTAGGCTCTGAATAGAAAAGATCTACAGGGAATTT
>JABGPJ010000089.1 GCA_018645005.1 Deltaproteobacteria bacterium
ATTTTGCTGTTCTTTAAAGCATTAATGCCTGATTTTTTGATGCGATTGCCCTGAGACAAAACCCGATTAATTGGACGGTTTAAAATATTAATTGATATAATCGAGGATCATCTGTTTTTCTTGAATAAAAAACGTCTCACACGCTGTCAAAGCCTAATACTATCTTGGCGGCTGATGGCTGTCGGTAAACTGAAAAGGTCGAATGATGTCGAAAACGAAGAAAGTGTTGGGGTTGTTGTTACTTGTTGTAAGCTTTGTGGCTGTCATGGCTTTTATTATTTTATCCCAGCCTTCCTTTGGTGGAAAAATTTCTGGAGAAAGATTGACGCGTGTTCAAGCGAATCCACAATATCAAGAGGGTGGTTTTGTTAATGTTGAACCCCAGGCGCCGTTTAATTTCTCCGAAGCAGGTTCGTTTCTTACTGAATCATTTTTTTATGATGAAATTCGGATTCCTCCTTCCAGCCTCCCGGTACTCACTGTTACGGCTTCGTCCTTAAAGACGTCCCCGACCCCAATTCTCAAAGCGTTTTGGATTGGGCACGCCGGCGTATATGTAGAAATCGATGGGATCCGCTTGTTAATCGATCCAGTGTTTTCAGACTATGCATCTCCTTTTGATATTGGCCCCGAACGTTTCCATCCGCCTCCTATTGTCCTTCAAGATCTACCGAAGATCGACATGGTGCTGATCTCACACGATCACTACGATCACCTGGACATGAAAACCATCATGCATCTGGCAAAACAAGGTACCCATTTTTTCGTTCCTTTAGGGATTGGTGCCCATTTGGAACGCTGGGAAGTACCTGAAAATCAGATTCGAGAACTGGCATGGTGGGAAGATCAAATGTTGGGCAGTGTAAAAATCGTTTGTACCCCCACTCGTCACTATTCGGGACGTGGGCTCACGGATTACAAGAAAACGCTTTGGTCATCCTGGTCAGTCATTGGACCACAGCATCGATTTTACTACAGTGGTGATACTGGATATTCAAAACACTTTAAGGAAATTGGGGAGCGCTTTGGGCCCTTTGATATGAGTTTTATTAAGGTTGGTGCCTATGGGCCAGGAGAATCATGGCTCGATGTACACATGGATCCTGAACATGCCGTGCAAGCCCATACAGATGTCAGTGCCAAACGAATGTTTCCTGTTCACTGGGGAACCTTCAATTTAGCTTACCATGATTGGGATGAACCCATTAAGCGAACTCTTCAGGCTGCCAGGATAGCAAAAATTGATCTGGTCACACCTCGGATCGGAGAGTTCGTTTATGCTGACAGGGTATTTCATTCTGAGAATTGGTGGGAGCAGGTAAGATGAATCCAGAGAATTAAAGCTCATTTTGACGTAAGGGATCGTACAAAAATAACTTGGCATAATCTGTCCGCAAAAGTCCCGTAAAGATTGGACATTTTGCAGACAAAATGCCAAGTAATTTTTGAGCCAACCCTAAGGAATCTAAGCAATAACCGGAGAAAGACATGCGTATACTACGCAAGGCAAACTTGATCATATTGGTCTTCTTAGCAGGCTCCTCGGGCATAACAAAAATCATCCTCATGCAGCAAGATGTCGAATTCTTTGGCAAATACGGATTCACCAATCCGATACTCATCGTTTATGGTTTTTTTCAACTGGCAGGTGGTATCATGTTAGTCGCACCAAAAACCAGATTTTTCGGCGCAATTATCGTCGCTTTCACTTTTGCCATTTCCGCTGTTGTCCTGATATTAGCTGGAAAAATGGGTCCCACCATTTTCACTTTTATGGCACTTGTCATGCTGGGCATTGTTATAAAACAAACAATGAACGAACAACGTAAGGTTTCGACCTGATCTGGAAACGATCAAATATTTTTTTTAGTGCAAATCTCAGATTAATGGTTTAAAACAAATCAAAAGCAGGTAACACATTTGAAAACATGATACAGGAGAAAAACATGGCAGACATGATGAATGAGGGAAAAGGAAGTTGTCTTTGTGGCGCAATTCACTTCACAGTGGAGAATATGGGGAAAAAAGTAGGCGCATGTCACTGTAGTATGTGCAGAAAATGGGGCGGCGGACCTTTTATGGAAGTTAATTGCGGTCCAAATGTGTCCTTTGATGGAGAAGCGCATATAACCGTCTTTGATTCGTCTCGGTGGGCGGAGCGCGGATTTTGCAGTAAGTGTGGCAGCCATTTGTTTTATAGATTAAAAAAAAACAATCAGCATATGATGCCAGTAGGACTATTCGATGATGATCAGGATCTTGTTTTTAATCATCAAGTATTCATTGATGAAAAACCTTCGTATTATAATTTCGCAGAAAAAACAGATGATATGACAGGGGCCGAAATATTCGCAAAATTCGCTTCTCCATCAGAATAAACACAAAACAATCACATGCACTCAGACAACTTAGGGATCGTTCATAAATAACTTCACATAGGGATCGTACAAAAATAACTTGGCATAATCTATTTGCAAAAGCCCCCAAAACACTGGACATTTTGCGAACAGAATGTGAAGTAATTTATGAGCCGGCCCTTAGAGTTGCGTTTTGTTCCTTGGATTTTGAAAGTTGAAATTGTTGCCTGAATAAACTGAGATTTAAAAACTGAGTAACAAAAAATTGCAATTTGCAACCGTGGTAAGGTCAAAGAATCAGACCTTCCAAATTATTAACTGTTGCCTGGATTATACAGACTCAGTTGATCCGCGGTTATCTGAACTTATTGGATAACGGTGGTGCATCATCTTGATGAGCTTGGAGATTCCGGGGTAAATACGAGGTAAATTCATGAAACTACCATTTTCTGAAAAATTTCTTGGTTTTTCAATGGGTTTTTTGGTTTTTTTATTTGCTGCCTGCAGCCAGAACCAACCCGTTTCAGGTCAAAGTGATGGAGGCGGAAAAATATATGCAGAATACTGTGCTGGTTGTCATGATGGCGGTGTAGTGGGCTGGATTTCTGGAGCGCCTCAAACGGGGGAAGCATCCGAATGGAAACCATACTTCAGTAAAGGGTTGGACAAAATGACGGCATCCGCCATAAAAGGCCCGGGTAACATGGATCCCAAAGGGGGATGTGATCAATGCAGTGAAGAACAGATACGAAGTGCGATTGAATATATCCAGGAAAAAACCCTGTAGACCGATTTTCAACAGTGATAACGGTCCTTCAAATAAGGAAATCAGACAGGGCCATTATTCATATTGGTCATGACGGCGCACCCATGACAACCCACTTTTTTCATCCCGTCCTTTGGGGGATAGATCAATATAGTTGTACGTGCCGTTCAGCATATCCAGGCCACGGGAATAAGTGGAATAGGTATGAAAAATATTACCTTGCTCGTCTTTGTAAAAGACACTCACACCGGGTAGTTCATCAATAAAATAGGGTTGAGTACGGAAATTATAAAATGTTTCATTTTTCTCTTTTTCCTCGGCAGTAAACGAAACACCAAAATCATAGTTGAAATCACTATTCAGCGATGAAACCCACTTGAATGTCCATTCCATCCGCTTTTTATACGCCTCAAGTTTTCCATACTCAGTATTGGATATTGCCATAAACGTAATATCGCGATGAGCCAGGTGAATATCGATACCTTCAAAATTATCCGCCCAAAAGGAACAACTTGGACATCCCTCTTCCCAATCAGCTCCAAACATAAAGTGATAAATCATCAGCTGACTTTTGTCGGCAAATAGATCTGAAAGACTTTGTTGGCCATTACCCACTTTAAATTCGTACTCTTTTTCCACCCTGACCCAGGGCAACGAGCGACGTTGCTGGCTGAGTTCATCCCGCAAACGAACAAACTCCTTTTCTTTCACAAGCAGGTTCTTGCGAGCCTCTAACCATTCTTCCGGTGTCACAACTGTATTTGTTTTCATTTGTTTCTCTCCATCTGGGAAAATTGTTTAAAACTGACTTGCGAAACGAAACAACTACAATTTTCTAAAATGTATTTCTAAACTGAATTTTCAGCGTCGAGACTTAAATTTCCGGCTAAAAAACAGTGGGTTCATCACCGGAATTCCAGGGTTTCTGCTTTTTCATAATAAACTGAAACAAAGGAGTCTCCATCAGTTTGAGGGTCCAATTAATCACATTTTTATGTTCACTATTAAAAAACCAATTTCGGTCAACATGCGCAAACTGCCGTACAAAAGGTAAGACGGCAATGTCTGCAATGCTCAGCTGCTCACAAACCAGATACGGGTGAATGGAAAGCCGGTGATCCAGTTCTTGAATAAATCGTTCTCCCGCCTGCCGATAATAAATGGCTGGATAATCTGGATACCGATCAGCATATTTATAGCGATCCAGGTTATTTTTAAATTTGCCATCATTTTGTGTGATCAGTTCAATTGCATCTTTACAAAATCTGGGCTGTCCTGCCAGTTTCCAATTATCCAGATCCCGTTTGGAGAGAGCCCACTGAATAATATCCAGGCTTTCATCCAGGACAGATCCATCCGTCAGGGCCAATACGGGTACAGTCCCTTTGGCTGAAAGAGCTAACAGGTCATTCGGTTTCTGACTGAGTTTCACTTCCCTCAGCTCCACCGATATTTGACTGTACTTAAGGGTCAATCGGGTCCGCATGGCATAGGGACAGCGGCGAAAAGAGTATAAAACGGGCAAGGAAGGGGCCGTCTCAGTCATCTGCATCCACCAGATGAAAGTAGGGGGATCTGGTACTGATTCTGGAATCGTCGACAGGATAGCCCACCGTAAAATGGTACAGTGACTGAAAGCTGTTGTCCTGGAATCCGCAGATTTCCGCTGGAAGGATTGATCCGCAGAGACCATTACTGCCCTGAGCCTCTTTCCAGGCTGAAAGTGCAAGCGAAAGCTCAGCGATAGCCGCTACCACTTCCAGAGAATACGGTTGAGGCGTGCTGTGTTCGCGAGTAAACAAACATTGATGAGACGCTTTTGAATCCTTTTCTATAAACGGCAACCGCAGAACCGGACTATTCTTAAATAACCGAAAGGGATTGGGCTGATTGGTCCAGTCCATATACCCCAGTGACTTTGCAGGACGCTGGGCTTGATGTTTGGTTGTTTCATGATAATGAAAAACCTGCCTGACTGCTTCAGATATCGTCATCGATTAATAATATTTAGGGTTAATTACGTATCTATGACTATTATAATCTGCGCATAGAGAATATAATAGCGAAAGATACTAAAATTCGTCATAAATT
>JABGPJ010000111.1 GCA_018645005.1 Deltaproteobacteria bacterium
AACGATTTCTTGAATGCTGAGGAAGTATACCCCTGTGGGAAAGAAACAGAAGGGACCTATCAACTCAGCATGTCAGTTTTACTCAGTCTTCATTTAGATCAATATCAGTGGCAATGTCTTCAGATTTGTTCAGATCTTTTAACTCCTTTTCACGGATTAATAGCTCACGCTTTCTTTTCGCTTCGATTTCTCGCTTTTTTCGCTCGATAGCTTCATTTTTTTGCACTTCGTTGTAGGAATCCATTAGAGCGATACTGTCCAAGTCGTCATCCACACCGCTACCCAACTTCCAGGAATCAGGAAAAGCAATAAATTCCTTTGCCATCGTCACAAACGGGGCTTGCTGTTTTAGCTCAACTTCTCTTTCCTTGACTTGTCTGGAAAGATCTGCCGCCAATTGCAAAACTTCAGGCTGGTTTTTTGATGGATCAATCTGGATCATTCCCTCAGTTTTCGCATTGAAGTAATGCTCTTCCAGTTCGTCAAATACATGCCATGCTTTATCTGTATCAAGGATCTTGGCATGGCGGGCTGTACCTCTTTTTGTCCAAAGGTATAAAACGTTGACATTCCTTGTTATCTTCACGACTACGCTTTGAGCGTAGTCGCCCTTAAACTCTTTAAGGACTGGGCCTTCAAGTTTAAAGTAGTGGATACCTTCAGAGAAACGGCCAATGTTCCTGTTGAAATTCTCTGTCACCCTCCGGGACTCAGTTTCATAAAACAGTGCTAATAAATCTGTCGTGATTACCTTTTGGTCCTCATAGCAGATATCATTTAAATTCTGTGGTGTGACAGCCGTGATTTCTTTGCAAAAATTTCTATCCATTTATTCTCCATTTTGTTCGTTTGTTTACTGCGAATTATTTCGGTTTTCGTCAATATGACGCTCAAGTTCAGCTACCTTTTCTTTCATTAAGGCTTTCAACTGTCTTGTATCCATTCCCTCACCAATGGTGATTTCATCCATTGGATTTTTTAAAGCATCCAGTTCAATCATTGCCCGGTAAACGTGCTGGTTGGCTGGTTTGTAGAAGGTTTCAGGCTTTAATATCCGGATAACGTCTACCAGCATATCGTTATCTTCAATGATAGCTTCAAGTATCGCCTGTTCCGCTTCGATGTCATGCGGGATTGAAAGTGTTTGTTTCGGGTTCATGATTCTCCGTCAATTAGTTTTCGGGTCTTTTCCTTCATCCTTTCCAATTTTGACCTGCCGTCATCCTGGTCGGCATCACCGGTTAAAGGTGTGTCCTGGTTCAGATATGTCTCAAAGTGACTGGGGCGGAAAAGGGTGTTTGGCGTGATGTATTGTTTGTTCCTGTCATCATCCTTCCAGTGGGTAAACTTAGTTAATATCACCGTTTTAAAATCTTCAACAGAAAAACCATCGTTTGTTCTGCCGCTAATAAGTTTGTTTATCTCCTTGTTTTTATGAGAAAATTTTTTCCCAGTAGTAAAATTGAAGAAATCGATAACGGCCTTTATTATTTCTTCTTTCTTTACATTCTTTTCATTCTTGTTATTAGCGTTCAAGGATGGTTCCTTATTGGTTCCGCCGTTAGTGCTTCCGTTGGTGCTTTCGTTGGTTCCTTCATAGTTACTCGGATCCTGGTAGAAGTCGTAGTTTAGGACGGTTATAAGGACACCACCTGGTTCTTTCTTAGTTGCTATCATCTGGTATTCCCTTAGTGCCATCATAGCCTTCTTCGTCTGGTTTTCGCTGTAGGTCACTTTTCGGTACCCAGCGAACCAACAAAGATCGTCGCGAATCTCCTTATAAGTGCGGAATAGCTGTCCTCTTTCAACCAGATATCGGCCGTACTGAACAGCCTTATGGTTGGCCTCCCGCAAAAGGTATTCCCATATCTCCCTGAAATGGGGGGGAGAATGAGCTATACGTTTGTTTTTGATAACCCGCGCTTTGATGTAGTATCCTCCTGGGATTCTATCTTTCATGATCTACTTGTTTTCCAGCCCTTCTTTTAGCTGCCTGTGCCACGTTTTTTTCCCATTTTGAAATATCAGCAGCGCCAATAATCACGTCCGACAGTGTTGTTTCAATATTCATTATCATTCCCTTTTAAAGGTTTTTTTAAATGCCTCACTGGCTTTTACGGCTAACTGCTGTGCTTCTTTTTTGGTTTGCCGAACCTTATCAATATGCCCGAACAGATTATTAAATTTTGCCATCTCTGTTGACAAAACCCGATTCGTAGATTCCAGGGCTTGTGTGACTATGACCTGTTTTTTTATTTCCAAAACCAGCGACTTGGCTGTTTCTTCACTTATCGGCTGATCCATCATAATTTAATCATTTTCATTCTCAAATTTTTTCCAAAATCCAGAAACTTTTTCAGTACCGGTCGGGTTAGAAAAACCACGGGATTAATTAATTCCATGATTTTAATAGCTTAGAAAATCTCTATAATTCGAGTTTTTCCAGCAAGGGAATCACCGACTCTTTCCATTTCAACTGTTGGACGGGTGCCCCATCTGAGTGATTCTTTCCTGTATCCAATAAAACACTGTGGGGTTTTCCTATTTCCGTCGGGGACCAGTGAATAATCTTTTTCACCTTCCCATCCACTGTTTTTTCACTGTGCCAGAATGCTTGAAGGTTGAGATTCAAAAGCGCTTGGTTGATTTTTCGGGGGCCGACTCCATCAAACCGATCCCCTATTTCGGTTGGAGACAATTGTTCCATTTGATCGTCGTTCAAAAGGTGAGTAACTCCCATTTTTTCCATAAGATCAACACCCTTTGTTGACCTTATGTAAGAGTTTGCACTGAGCAACTGCTGATTTCCTTCAAGTCCAAATTCGTACGCCAAGGCTTTAGCCTCTCTGAAGGCTTCAATCAAAGAAGTACTTGTGTTGGAAGTAACTCTCGGGTTTTCTACTATGCCATGACTCCAATAATCAAAAAGTACCTGGAAGCATTCGTCCTGATACTGGGTAACTGCATTCTTGACCTCTGGTTTTACCTTGTCTGGGTTGACGGAAAATAACCAACCGTTCAGTTTATTTAGAGGCAGGCAAAGCATTTCTTGACTTCCACCAGCTGTTTGCAAAGGTATATACATATGTGTATACCTTTTTGTGTCCTGTATTTTCTGGCTTTGCCGTGCCCATTGAAGTCCCATGCCTTCAACAATTGGTTTCATCGCGACATAACTTTTACCAGCTTTTTGAACGGTAATCAGACTGTTTCCATTAAAATAAACAGTTTCAGCTTTTACAATTTGATTGCTCATAATAATCCCTGTAATTGAAATTTAAGATCGCAGCCTCTAGAACCCAAAAACCAAAAGAGCTTAGAATCCTAGGCGGTGTACAAGCACCGTAAGGGAAAAGTAAGCGATTTCTTTCCCGTAGCCAGAATTCTAAGCTATTTTCGCCCTTTAATGCAGTTTTGGTGGCTTATTCCAATGAATCCGACTTGTACCGGATACTCAAAACCTTTAATGGGCAGTCTGCTTGAATGAACCATATTCATAAAATTATCTATATAATTCTGTCAAGCCTTCCAGTTAAAAAAAATCGATTAGATCCAAAAACTCCTTTCCAATCCCTTCTGTTTCTGAATGGGTCTTGGTTAGGTACGCTGCACAAGTTCTTTGGTTCAAATCAGAAATACAACCACAACCAAGCTGTTGAAAAGCTGGACGGGATTTATTAAAAAGGAAGCCAATAAATTCAAACAACGACATGTCTAAAATGGAAATCTCTGAGATCCTGAGCAAGAATAATTACCACTTCTGAAGGTTAATCGAAGTTTATGGATGTCCTAGCAGGGAATGGTTTGTTATCGGCAGAAAAACAAACAGTACAATATATCTATGGTATGGTTTTGAATTCTATTCGATTGTTAGATTGAACGCAAAGACATGTTTTAAAAGAACATCAGCTAATCTTGTGGGGAGGGGGGGTGGGATGATGTGAAAGAGAAAATTGATCCCTGGTACCCTGTCGCTATTGAGAAAAGAAATTCTTCTTTAGCCGGTTAACGCTTACACCTCGGAGTATTATGGATTGGCCAGAGAAAACATTTTTTGAAAAAAGTGGTGGGATTAAGGGGAAAATATATATTGCAGTTTTTCCAATAAGGCGAGAAAATAAGATAGGGTCAGCATCATGTGAGAGATGCGCAAACCTCTTTGTGATATCGATTGACGAAATGTGGGCGAGGTGTAATACAATACCAAATGAAGTAAGCGAATGCATCTTGGAGCTTTACAACGTTACACTGGATATTGTCTATGACAATGTACTAACTGGTTACTCCATTATTAATGGACATATTTGATCATTAATTCATGGTCTTAAATACTCCCTCTGACTATTTCTTCTTTTTAGCCTTGTACTTCTCAATAAACGCTGCAGTAGCCTTAATCACATCTTTACTATCGAGCTGGTTAATGATCCGCTCTTCATAGATCCCTCTCAGATCTGCGGCTTTTATGTTGATTGTGATTGCCTTTCCATCGGTTTTATGCTGAACCCCTGGGAGGTACTGAAACTTTTTCCAGGGAACAGCTGTTATGGTCTTTCCTGCATCCCTGATATCTTCCAGTGTCGTTTTCTGTAGTTTATCTACATCTAATTCCCCGTTTTCATCAAAATATTGTTGCTGGATATCTTCGGACTTCCAGGATATTGCCCGGATCTTTGCCATCAGGTTTGCGACTTCATATTTCCTGGTCTTTTTCTTTTGCTCCTGTTTGAACTTCAGGATTGCTTTGTCGCTCAATAACGGCTTTAGAACTGGGTATGCTGTCAGTAATTTTGCAACACGGGCGAGTGTGTATGACTCATTGTAAAATGTAGGGTCATCAGCCCGGCCGAACCGATCTCGGATATATCCAGCAAACCGGGTATCTTTTTGTTTTCCGTTGTGAGACCAGTATTGTTCATCCAAAAAACGCTGTCTATGTTCAAAAATCTCAGCCAGGCCTAACATGATACCGCGATCTTCCGGAATCTCTTCTTTAACCGCTGTTTCTCGAATTCTGCGTATATTATCAAAGTGATCCTCGATTTCCTTCTCTTTTTCTGCCAGGTTGAACGGAACTGGAAAATCATCTGCTTGAACCTGCTCAATTGTTCGACCAGTAGCTAAAATGAGATCTGTTTTGTTAGGACTGTTTTTTTTGGTCATGTCATCCCTTTTTTGGTTTATCATTCTGCCACAATTCTGCCACAATTCTGCCAATCTGTGAAAATATATTTCGATACCTATCTGTTATTAAAGCATTTAGACCGCTTTGACTCTATCAGCAGCCATGCTGTTCATATAGTATACTGATATATTAGGATTATACAGATTTCTGCCACTTCTGCCACCGACTGTTTGAGAGCAGAAACGAAAAAAGCCGATATTTAAAAAGGCTCGTAAACCCTTTTAAGTATCGGCTTTGGTGTCGCATAAGAATGGAGCGGGAAACGAGACTCGAACTCGCGACCCTCAGCTTGGAAGGCTGATGCTCTAGCCAACTGAGCTACTCCCGCCTTTCTTTTTTTGGGGTACTGCGTTTGGCTGGGCCGCCAGGGATCGAACCTGGGAATGACGGGATCAAAACCCGCTGCCTTACCGCTTGGCCACGGCCCAACAACCAATCAAGCTTTAAATTTATAGAATACTGCTCAATTCGTCAACTGCTTTCTTGCCAAAAACCACTTTTGAGATATTTTTCAGTTGGTTACTTTTATTTTTGCTTTCATCTCCAAACCCATTGAGCGCATTTCCGGCCTCAGGGCAACCCAAAGATTGACGACAGTGAGGGTCAAACCGGCGCCCAGGAACAGCCCCGTGATATTTAATTTAATCAGTGCTCCGCAGATAGCCTGTGAAATCGGAACAAGGCCGATGGACGCGAACATCATTGTGCTGAGCACACGTCCCAGAAGTAATCTTGGGGTTCTAATCTGTAACCAGGTGTTATATTGAATCACCACATATCCCTGGGATGCCCCCATCAATAACGCGACAAAAGCGGTTGAATAGGTTCCGGGCAGGAAACCCAGGATCATAAGTTCCAAACCGGATGAACTCAGGATTAACATCAGAAAGGTGCCCAGGCGTTCCGGCCTGACAGAGGGCAGAAAACCAGCCAACAGAATACCCAACAGCATACCGGCTCCCAGGCCGGACATAATGATACCAAAAGCAGCGGCGCCTTCTGGAAAGCGGGTGTTGGCCATCACCGGAATACCTACCAGCAGCGGTCCCTCCACTAGAAAATGGGCGACAGATGTGACCAGTAACATCAGACGCATGGTTTTATCTTTCAATACGTAAAGCAGGCCCTGCTTGAAAAAGTTCAGAGCACCGGATATCTCCTGGCTGGCTGTTTCTGATTCCGTGATTTTCTTGATCCGGATGAGGGAGAATATGATGACCGAAAGGAAAAACGTCAAGGCGTTAAACCCGAATGCAGCGGTAATTCCGGTGATGTCGGCAATCTGACTTCCCTGAACAGTGGGGTCCGAAGACTTTGAGAACAAAGCGATGAGCACCCCAGCCAGTGCGGGGCCTACGGCAAGACTTAATTGGATAGTGCCCTGGATGATTGCGTTGCCGGCCAGCAGAAATTCATCATCTACGATACGCGGGATGATGGCGGACTGGGCTGGATAAAAAAAAGCATCTGCAAAACCAAAGCTCAAGGCAAGTGCATAAAGCATCCAGATCTGAATCAAACCTGATATCAGCAGGTAGGTCAGCGCTAAAACCAGCAGCATGCGAGCCAGGTTGGAGATGACCATGACTATTTTAGGCGAGTATCGATCTGTGAGGGCTCCGCCCACCAGCATGAAAAGCGCCCGTGGAATACCCGCGAGGGCCAAAACAGTCCCCATCTGAAAGGGGTCGTTAGTCAGTTTTAGCACCAGCCAGGGAAGAGCAATCATGTAGAACTGAGATCCAAGGACGGATATCCCCTCTCCAATCCATAACAGACGAAGGTTGCGAAGCCTGAGGACCACTAGTATGGGGTGTTTTTGTCTGGCTGGAACCGTTTCCGGAGTACTGGGGTCTTGCGCCATTTGGTTCAAAGAATTAGAGTAATTTTTAGTAAATGGTTTATTTTGATGGATTTCAACCGCTTTTAGTATATTTCTGGCTGGAGCCTTAGGGATCGTATAAAAATAACTTGGCATAATCTGTCCGCAAGGGGATCGTTAAAAAATAACTTCACTTAATCTATTTGAAAAAGTCCAAAAAGCCGGACATTTTGCAAACAGAACGTGAACTAATTTTTTAGCCGACCCCGAAGTCCCGAAAAGACCGGACATTTTGCAGGCAGAATGCCACAGCAACGTGTTTCCTTTCCATCAATGGGAAACACTTGAGTAATTTTTGAGCCGACCCTAATCTGATGAAGATTTCAGTCAAGTATGCAAACGCTGTGGTTAATTGAGCATGGCAGCATGATGTTTTAATTTATCTGATTGAAAATGGGGAATCATATAAAAAAGTTTGTTTTGTTGATAGTGGTCGCATTGGCAGCTATTTCTGTGATCAAGGCTGAAGTAAAACTGGAAATTCAGGTGTCTGACACGAACCTGATTTTGGGGGATGAGATCACCTTGCAGTTAAAGGCAGATGGCGTCGAGTCGGATGCAACGTTGAGACTGCCTGAAATAGCAGGGCTTGAGTTTCGGCAGTTAGGGTCGCCCAGCTCCTCCAGCCAGACTATTATCATCAATGGTAAAATGAACCGATTTAGTGGTCTGGTATACAATATCGGAATTAGTGCCAGTAAAAAGGGGAATTACACGATTCCGGGCCTGGTACTTCAGTACCAGAACCAGACGTATCGCAGCCAACCCTTCAATGTCCGGGTGGTTTCTGCGGATGCTCAAAACAGCATGCAGATGATCCTTTCTGTGTCCAAAAACAGACTTTTTCTGGATGAACCGCTGATCATCACCCTGAAATGGTTTCTACAGCATAATGTTCAGGAATACACCTTTCGTTTTCCACTGTTAGACCAGAAAGACAGGTTTCAGTTACAACTGGCAAAATCTCCTGGAACTGCTGCAACCAGCGAGTTGGTAGTTAATGGCTACAAGATTCCTTTTCAACAAGAGATGGAAACCTTAAACGGTGAACAGTATACGGTCTACCAGACGGCATTACAGATCTTCCCCTCCGATCCGGGTATGCTGACGATCCCGGCGGCTAGTGTCAAAGCCACGGTAAAAAGCGGAACAGAGATAAAACGTGATTTTTTTGACAGATTGGTGCGATCGCCAAAATTTAAGAGAATATTTGCCGTTTCGAAAGAACTGCATGTGCTTGTGCGGGGTCTACCCACCGAAGGCCGTCCGCCCTCTTTTACAGGTGGGGTTGGTGATTTTCAGATTCAATTGAGTACTGCGCAGAACCGTGTAAAAATCGGTGACCCAATTGAGTTGTCGATCCGTATTAATGGAAAGGGGCGATTTTCAAGAATACAACAACCTGTTTTGAATGAGATCCCGGAGTATAAAAAGAATTTTGTCGTGTCCGACAATCTTCAGCCGGGTGATATTCTGGAAGATAGTATCACTTTCAATCAAGTGGTCAGAGCCCGTGATGAAACCGTGACGCGGATCCCACCGGTTCAATTTTCATTTTTCGATCCTGGAAAGGGTCAGTATGTCAGTGTGGAGAGCAATGATATCCCCATCAAGGTCTTGCCTACAAAACAAATCACAGCTGCAGATATTATCGTTTCAGGGCAAAAAGCAAAGCCGACAGGGAGTGTCCTGCAAAGGCAGGATAATGGGATCTATGGTAACTATACTTTTGAGGATGCGTTGACACCTCAGACCCGGCACCCGGCCTGGTTTCTGCTGTTTTTGTTCCCACCGCTTGTCTATCTTACCGTTTTGGTGACGGTTCAACGCCAGCGACGCTTGAACAACGATCAGGCACTGGTCCGTACCCGGGCAGCCAAAGGAAAAAGTAGCCGCCGTTTGAAGAAGGCTAAAAGCCTGATAACGGCAGAGAGCAGTCTTTTTTTGAGGGAGTTGAGTCAGGTGCTGTCTGGCTATATCTCGGACAAGTTCAATCTGGGTTCCGGCGAAGTGACGGCGCTGGATATCCAGCAACTGGCAGTAAAACACAGTATTTCGCGTCAGTTGTCCAGCGATCTGGCCGATCATTTTGAGCATTTCGATCGATTGAGATTCAGCAGCCAGGATGTGCCCATTGAGGAACGCCAGGCGATCATCGCTGCTGTGGGCCGGACTATTAAAGAACTTGAGCGGCAGTTATAGCTTGGCTGAGAGAGCGTTGGAAAAATTACTCCAGATCTCTAACACAGAGGACATAGTGCCGATTCTTCTTGTAGTCGACATTTCCCAATGGCAGATTTAAACTTACCATCCAGGCACCGTGCTGGTCCTTTGTGTAAGTTGTGCCCGTCCAATAGTTTGAAAAATTGAAATCCGGAATGAAGTGCTTGATGTTGAGGAGTGCTCTCAGTTCTTCCTTGTCTGGCAGACGCCAATCTTCCCATTCCTGTAGTCTACTCTTGCGGCATATTTTATTCGCCTCTACCCAGTTATTCAGGCCGAGATCCCGTCTTTGCCAGATCAAATGGGTGACCTGATCCAGGATCAGGGTATCTGACAGTTGCAGGGTTTCCGCCCTTTTACTGAGGCGGATCACTTTGACTTTCGCCAGTCCCCGAAAGCGGCTATCGGGATTTTGTGCCAGAAATTTTCGAATTGTATATGTATCATTCGTTGCTTCCACCAGCTGCCAGATGATCTCTTCCGCTTTATATGCCAGTTTGGTCCCGGGAAAGCTGGCGATATAATCAGTCAGAACGGCTGTATCGTTGGCGTTTTTGACGATGTACCAGAGCATTTCTTTGGCTTCGTTGACAAAGCGATTATCGGGATTGCTTTTAATATAGGCTTTCAACTGTTCAATGGTGTTCGCTTTTTTGACAACCAACCATCTGTTTTTTTCCTCGATTTGAGAAATCCAGGTTCTGGCTTCTTCCCGGTACCTGCTAAGTGGATTTCTTTTGAGATATTCCTCGACAATGGGTATACTATTCTGAGCTTTAACCAGCTTCCAGATCGTATCCTCAGCATCTTTAAGGTAGGGGCTTTGGGGGTGCTTGCTGACATAATCCTCAATCTGCTTGATATTCTGCTCTGATTTAACGATGGCCCATTTTCTTGCTCTGACTTTTTTGACGTACTTCCCTTCAGGGTAGGTTTCCAGATAGACGTCCAGCTCCTGGATATCACGGGTTTCTTTTATCAGTTCCCAAAGTCGGTTTTCCTCTTTTCCAGGCCCCGCTGCCATAGCAGCAGCCGCTAACATCGTTGTGAACAGGAAAACCGCGATTGTCAGGAGGATCTTTTTCATGGTTTTTTCCGGATATTTTAACGATTTTTCAACTCAAACGATTCGGCAAATAATTGGAGGATGCTTGCTGTCCCCGTTTCTTTTGTAAACTATATCAAGATCAGATAATTGACAAGCAGGAAAATACAGGTGAATGATGGAGAGCGGGTGGTTGTGCTTTGAGGGAATGGAAATGCCAAGGTCTATTGAATTGCAGTATGCCTGGAAAGGTACCACCGGACCTGGAAGGTCCAGTTGAGTAATTCGTTGTTAGGAGAGAACGGAGTTCTTGATTTTAATAAAGATATTTTCAGCCATTTCTCGACCCACTACAATTCTGGAATCGCCAACTTTAATCAATAAGGGACCCTGATTCCTTTTTTGGAGCAACTGGATTTTTTTCCCTATCCGAAGTCCCAGACCCGCCATTCGTCCTTGACCCATTCTGTTCTGGTCTGAAAAAAAACGTCTTTTCCAGCCCTTGTTTTCTGGGCATTGCCTGTGACAGCCTTTGCTAATTTCGATAATCTCTCCGAAATCACCCTCGTTGAGTTGATTAAGTGGTACCATTTATATTTAATATGACGACTGTGTTGAGCGACGATGCATTGACAGTAGGACTTAAAGGTCTATCCGGCAAGGGTCTGGGATTGCATGGGCTATCGAATTGGATTTAGATATAAGTAAGTTTATTATTAGTATATGCGAATAAAATAGTAAGTCAAGTATAGTGTTAATTAATGTAATATTACAGTAATTTACGGTTAGGTTTTTGCAAAACAAATGCTGACTGATAAAACCCGTCTCTTCACCTAGTGATTCAAAGATTTGCTAAGTTTACCTCACGAAAAACCGCCAAACTCGGTCGTGCTTCGCTCAAACAAGTCTAATTCGCTACGCTAAGGGATCGTTAAAAAGTAACTTCACTTAATCTGTTTGAAAAAGTCCCAAAAGCCGGACATTTTGCAAACAGAACGCGAACTAATTTTTTAGCCGACCCTAAGAAAATCTTATAAATCCTTATAAGTTCAGTCCAGGTTTCATCATTCAGCTTTCTGCAAGAACCTAATCGGACATTATTGAGCAAATTAGGGTTTGTAGATATCTAATGCAAATACATTTATACATTGATGTTTGCGCCTGAATACTAATTGAAATAATTGGATTTTAAAGAAGCGACACTAAACCCAAATTGTACTTTTCAGATTGAGTTTAGAGGTTTAACATGCTAGAGAAGGTTTAAGATATTGAGGACTTAGATTGTCAGTCGGTAATATTGGAAATCGAGATCCACAGAATCTCATGACACGTTTTGGTGGGACTCATGAATATGAATTTATCAAGCGAGAGCACATCAAATGATTAGGGATACCCTCAGAGATTTTACTGTGTTCATCTGGCGACTGTTATTCGCCAAAAAAGCGAAGATAGCTGTCAATAAAGAGAAGTTTCGCAAAAGGATTTTTGAACCCGAAGAAGAAGAAACAACACAGGTTTCTTATCTCAGTAGGACTGACTTTGATCGCCAGAAACTAGACAAACATGTTGAAGTTATTATGGTGAAATATGAAAAGTTGCGAGGTATGACACCATCAACTTCTAAATTTCTGGGTGAAGATATTGACTATCCTGAAACGAAACGGCGATTCTACCAACTTCCGCGACCATTACCTGATTTAACTAAACTGCGGGAAGAAATCGAAAACTTTTCAAAAGGGGAAAGTGCATCAAGCCCCCGCAACAAGATCAAAAGGCATTTGAAATATCATCCGAGTCATCCGGAACTCCATGCAATCAATGGGATACAGATGTACAATGACACCATGCAAAGCGGATTAGATGAGAAGAAACTCGACGTCTTGCAACAATGTCTTGTTGAGATAGGGCAGGCTATGTATAACGGTGCCATTAGTGTATACAATGTCAATTGGTTTATCACAATTTACACAAAATATCTGGAAGCCATGCAGCGGAGAATACTGGCGGAGTACAATCTGGTCAGCACCAACTATCACTGGCAGGTGCAGAAAATTGCTGCGGAATTGCACCTTCTGGCCATTCAGATTACATCGATGTTGTCAATCAGGGAGCAGTTAGCTGGCATGGCAACGCTGACAGCCAAACTCAAAAACTCCACTTATAATTATGACAGCATCACCAAGGAGGAAATCAGGGGCGCTTGCCTGGCTCTTGAAGGTGATGGAAGCAGACATGAGAGTGTCGGAAAATCACCCAAGTATGTTTTATGGGCTGTTGTCACCATTGCGACTCTTTTCGCCCGGGCTCCCATGTTAACAAAACTGGTGAGCAATCTGTTGAGCTCAATCCCAGACTCCTCACGGATGTTGGTTTTACAGAAAAACATGGTTGGGACCGTCCTGGCGGTCGTCGATTATCATTTTGCGCTCTCTCAGGGTGATCTGAGCAAGAAAATTGAAACGGCGCATCGGTTATATACTCGCTGTCTAAATGTGATTAACCAACATCTGGGGCATGTCAGCCCTAAAAGGACCTACGAAGTGGACCCCTTTTTGAAAGCGGCCTGGATTACCAAAGAATCTAACGGTTTGTTTGAACGAGATGAGTATAGAACAATGCTGGAGCAGTCCATGGAATTTCTGGATAGGGTGATGGAGAGTCCGGATACGGTCAAAGGCTCCTTTGATATTGCTCGGAGACTTCAGGATGATCTGCATGGAATCATGGTCGAGTACGGTTGGGCAATGTACTGACATATCACTGAATTGTCTCCGTTTATAGTGATTTTTCTCAACCATTAACTCCGTAACCTACTATGGCAATATTTGATCGATTTACTAAAGGCAAGAAATCGGGATCATCTGATTTTTCACAAAATAGCGATTCTCCAGGGAACGAGGCCGGCAAACAGGAGGATTCATTGCCTTCGTATCTGTTAAGAAGTGAGAAAAAAATCGACCTGGGGCTGATTTCAGGCCTTTTAAGGACGCTGAAATCACATGATCTAAAGGCTTGTGTCGGTGTTTTTTCCAATACGACAGATAATTTTAAAAAAGAGACGGGGTTGATGATCAACAAAGGTGTCGTATCAAAAAAGATCGCCTCTTATCTGCAGGAAATGCGTATGCAACATATTGAAAAAGCCCTTTCCTACATAAAAACCACTGAGCCGGATGCTGACGGTTTCTTTGCCTTGGAAGATCGTCTGGCCGGAACTCTTAATTTACCGACTGATGTGGTTATCTTCCCTGTTTTCAGCGGGACGCGAACGAACCTGGGGTTGTTCCTGGTGGCCAATAAATCCATTGGAAACAGATCTCAGCTGGCGGGGAAAATACGAAAAGCCGTTAAGTAGCACTAAGAAGCCATTCGACCAGATTCTCGATCCCCCTCTCTTCCGGCATGTGAATCTGATGGTCGCAGACCTTCAGCAAACTGGGTGTTCCGGGGCCGGCGACAACACCCAGCCCGAAATCTCGAATCATCTCAAAATCGTTGTCCTGATCGCCTACTGTGATTACTTCGGTTGGCTGAATTCCCAGTTGGTCCACGAGCTTCTTTAAAGTATGACCTTTTGACACATTTTTATTGGTCATTTCCATATAGCGGACGTGGGAGCGAAAAAGCCTGACTTGGGATTTGCTGTCTAGAATCTCGTTGAGCCTCTGCGAAAATGCATCCATTTTTCCAGCTTCGTCGTAGAAGACGATTTTGATCGGATCTTCATCCAGCTCCTCTTTCAGTCTCGGTTTGATATCTCCGATCTCGAAGTGTACACCTTCATCTGGCCAGGGGGTTTCATCTGATTTGTAAATACTGCCATCGGCCATATGCAGTTTGACGGAGATGTTGAATTCGGGCAACAACATCAGCACAATTAACGCCGTCTCCAAGGGGACACCAGAGATCAATTCACGTTCACCCGTTTCCGGATTATCGAATACAGATCCATTGCTGAAAATCATTGGTTCGACGATTTCCAGTTTATCCAGAAAAGGCTTGGCGCTCTTATAACTTCTCCCGGTCGCAATAGAAACCCTCAGTCCAGAACGCCGGAGTTCGACAATTGCTTCAATTGTGGATGTCAACAATTCAAAATCCTGAGTCAGCAGTGTTCCATCAAGGTCAAACACAATCAATTGATAGTTTTTCATGATATCCGTAAAGTATTTAGCCGATGTTCCCCTTTGGTAAGTATCCGGGGCGAGTGTTTATAAAAATAGGTAACCAGGCCGGGTTCAGCTTTGATTCGTTTTATAGATCTGCGGATTGAGTGTTGGATCGTTGTACATTTTAAACTGATGATAAAGCTTGTAATGCCGTGTTCCGTTGCGGATATTATCCATCAGTTGAAACAGACATTTAAAAAGATCCTCTCGCTGGTTTCGTAGAATTTTGACTTTTTCACTGGATTGTTGCAGATGGTTTTCATCCACATCGGAGCGACGGGTTTGTTTTTCCATATGATAGATTTTCAGGGCCATGATGGAGCAACGATCAATTATGCCTCCCGGTGTTTCAGAGTTCATGGGTGAGTTGTGGTTCAATCCAACTCCCTCTGCATTAAGCCTGACCAGGATTGTTTCGTCAATCTGTTCAATCAGGTCATTCCTTTTCTGATTTAAACGGTCGATGCTGCGTTTTACCCTGGCAATTTCATCATTGGAAACCTCAGGATCACGTGCAATATCCTCTTCGTGCCAGAGAAGATAATTTTGAAGATGCTGCTCTTCTATCGTCTTGAGCAGGCCCTGGCTACTAACCTGTGGCTGTTGCTGGTGCCATTCCGAGATTCGCGTCTGCTGAAGAGTATTGATTTGTTTCAGGGTTTCCATCAAAATTTTGTCTGAGAGCTTGAAAATCGCTTCTTGAGGCGAGTATATTTACTTCTGATGCGACGATTTTGTTCCTGTCAATATAACCATTACGCTCAACATAATCAATCATGGATGGTGACGAAAGACGATTTGCCTCATTTATGTACCTATCATTGATCAGAAATAGTAGAAAATATAGAAAAACTACATGGAAGTTCCAATGTCTGGCATCCTATTTGGATTGTTTCTTTATTTAAAGATGTCGCTTCCATTTTTTCCTTTTCTGAAGATGGCGGTGGGGATTGGGATTTGTGTTGTTGCGCTGTTTGTATGCTTGGTTAAAAAAATAAAAATGATTCTACAAATTTACCGGAGATCAAAATGATTACCAGGAAAATATTTCCTTTCATTATATCAGTATTTATGGTTCTTTTTTACAGCAGTTCTGCCCAGGCTGAATTTTTTTCCGTTAGTGCCGGTGTTCCAGTTTCCCACTCTTTTTCAAATAGCGATTTAGACAGCGATGGTGTCAGCGGCTATCTGGTACATTTCAAATTACCGATCATGATCGGGCTGGGAATGGAAGCCTACGAGACGAAGATCAACTATAGTGATGCCACTGTCTCAGATATGAAATTGGCAACAAATATGTACGATATTTTCTGGTTGACACCGATCCCTGTGATCAATTTCACCATTGGTGTCGGAGCAGGAACGGCAGAATTGTCCTGCACAGTTATCAATGTTACCGTGACCCAATGCAGCGACTACTATGAGAAAGGAACGGCAACTCAGTTCTGGGCACAATTGGGATTTAATCCTGTTCCTTTAATAGACTTTCATGTGAGCTATCATAATGTCTCAAGTGAAGTGAAGAGTAGAAGCGACGGCTCTAAATTTAACGTCGGCGGTACCGTCTATGCGGTGGGCGCCAGTATCATCTTCTAAGAGTGATCAAATAACAGGCAGAATCTGCTTCAAGATTATGCCTGTCCCCACATTTTCCCCACATGACACCCTGGGTCTCCTGGATGTTCCACTAATTACTATCGCTTCATCATCCAGACACGTTTATTGTTGGCGGAGTATTCAAAGCAAGCTATTTTCGAAAGGGTCAGGTTAACTTAGAGTCGGAAAAAAGTTATTTTCAATTTACGGAAAAACTAAGAATTCAGGGAATCAACAATCCTTATCCTTGAATATCTTTGTTATTTTAGAGGGACACGCAACTATAACGCCTGTTTTCCTGGACGTGATAAACATTTTCAGGCGGCAAGACAATCGTAAATAGCCACTGTGATGGTCATTCAGAAATGGAAAAGCTAAAACCAGGTCTTTTTGAACAGTTAAAGCAGAAACGGCCACTATCCAAGCGTCTCAAAACGTCACCGGAGCCCTATTTTCAGTTGGTTTTCAACGAAGGACGCGCAGGGTTGCAGGTTGTCGATGAAAAGGGAGATCCGCTCTCCACGGATTATTCAAATTATAGCGGCTCTGTCAGGCGGGTTTTGAAATTGATCGAAAAAATTTCCGGCAAAAGTGAATTTGAAATCAGTTGGGAGAAATCCGCTGGGTTGATCGATCTTTCCGAAAACGATTTTCTTCTCTGGCACCTGAAAAACAGCCCCAGGTTTGTAGACGAGCATTTTGTCCAAATCCGTTTCAATGATGAACCGGCTGTTCTGGAACTGTCGATCATCGGTGATCAGAGGCTTGACTGCGTTTTTTTCATGCAAACGAAGGAAAGACGGACAGAGGATTTTCGGATTGTCAGCGAACACCTTTTGGTTGAATCAGGAGAGATATACCAGATACCCCCCCTGGGTGAAAACTTCATGTTGATTTCCGATTTTGAAACGATGATAACTCCCTCGGAGATAGGGAAGTACCTGTCTCTGCTGTTTTCATATTGTGATAACATCCACGTAGATTACAAAAATTGCCGCCTCAGCGAGGGTCCCCAGCTGAAAACCAAGCCTGCACTGGTATTTGAAAAGGTGTGTGCTGATAATTCTCTTTATTTACGCGTCATTGACGCCTTACCCGGATTTGAGCCTGATTTTGTTGAGCTGTACGATCTCAGCAGGGTAGCGACAGTCAATGAAATGGAGGGGCTGATTGAAGTCAGTGATTTGCAGCAGTCCGGACACTTTCAGGTTTATAAAACCGTCAAAAAGCATTTGAATCAGCTGCGGAAAAGGCTTGGTTTAGATACACCGGGTTTTTATGAAGAGGATAATCTGTTTATTATAGATGCGGAACTGGCAGAGTTACTGGTTTATGAGAAGCTGCCCGGATTAGCATCGGATTGTATGGTTTTCGGGGCTGAAGATCTGAAAAGCTACCGGGTTCGAACCGTGAAACCGGAGCTGAGCCTCTCCCTCAATCATAGTATAAACTTTCTGGAGGGAGAGGTAGAACTCCGGTTTGGGGATGAGATTTTTTCACTTTTCGAAGCACTGTACCATTATCGAAAAAACGCCTATATCCAGTTGAGTGATGGAGATAGAGTACTGTTGAATCAGGACTACGTGCAACGGTTGGAACGGATTTTTCAACGGAAGAAAGATAGCGAAAGAATCTCCTTTTTCGATCTGCCGCTGGTGGAAGAGCTGATTGGAGAGAAACTCTCCGGGGAAACGTTTGCCAAGTCCCGGGAAGTCTTTGAGGGGTTCAATGAGATTCATAAATCTCCTGTACAACTCCCCGAGTTGAACGTTGAGCCGCGACCTTATCAGGCAGAAGGGTATCGGTGGCTAGATTATCTGCATAAGCACGGGCTCGGTGGATGTCTGGCGGATGATATGGGGTTGGGCAAAACGTTGCAGGCCATAGCGTTATTAGCGGGTATTTATCCAGCGGAAGAGAAACCCAGCCTGGTGATCATTCCAAAAAGCCTGATTCATAACTGGCAGAACGAAATCGAGAAATTCAGCCCGGGTCTTGATGTTTATATATATTATGGACCCCACAGGGATATTGAAGCTGCTCGAAACAGCCAGGTTATCATCACAACCTATGGCCTGGCCAGAAGCGATATTGACGTTCTGCGCAAAGAGATGTTTTATTACATTATTCTGGACGAGTCTCAACAGATCAAGAATATCAATTCACAGATTTCCAGAGCTGTCATGACCCTGCAGTCTGTCAACCGCCTGGCACTCAGCGGAACGCCCATCGAAAACAATCTGGGTGAACTCTATGCCCTGTTTCGATTTCTTAATCCGGCGATGTTTGGCAATCTGGAACGTTTCCACCGGCACTATCTGGTCCCCATACAACAACTGGGGAATAAGGAGGTGGCCCATGAGTTGAAAAGAAAGATCTATCCTTTCATACTGAGGCGGTTGAAAAAAGATGTGCTTCAGGATCTGCCTGAGAAGATCGAACAGATACTCTATGTGGAGATGGCTCCCGAGCAGAAAAAATTTTATGAGCAGCGGCGTCTCTATTTAACAGAATCTATTAGAGAACAGGTGGCCAATGAAGGAATCGAAAAGTCACAGTTCTACGTCCTGCAAGCGATCACAGATCTCAGACAGATCGCCTCAATTCCAGAAGCGAAGAGCGAGGGGCTGATTGTTTCATCCAAGAGAGAGTTGTTGATGGAACAGATAATTGATTCCGTAGCGAATGGTCACAAAATCCTGCTCTTTGCCAACTTTCTGGCTATTCTGGATTTTCTGGCGGATGATTTACAAAAAGAAAATATCGGTTTTGAGATCATGACCGGAGCCACGCGGGACCGGGAGCGCCGAGTTAAACATTTTCAGAATGATGGGGAGTGTAAAGTGTTTTTGATGACACTAAAAACCGGTGGGCTGGGGTTGAATTTGACTGCTGCGGATACTGTCTTTATCTATGATCCCTGGTGGAACATCGCTGCCGAAAATCAGGCCATCGACCGCAGTCACCGTATTGGTCAGGATAGGACTGTTTTTAGTTATAAACTCATCACAAAAGGGACGATTGAAGAGAAGATCGTCAAACTGCAGGAACAGAAAAGGGCACTTTTTGAGGATATTATCTCTAATGATTCTACCAGTTCAAAATTCCTGGATCTGGCGGATATTGATTTTTTGTTGGGATCAGATGACATGTAAGCCAACTTGACACAAGAAAGAGATTCATACCTGGCACATTTTTGATAGTTTTTACAAACACCTTCCTTAGGGATCGTACAAAAATAACTCAAGTGATTCCTTGACACAAATGGGAATCACTTGAGTAATTTTTGAGCCGACCCTTAGCGTTTTCCAATATGGGAAATAAACGGTGACGACATTATCGGGCATGCAACTGGAGCAGCTATGGATATCGTGATGCTTGAGGATCAAATCAGCCAGGCGTATACCGGTAACGGTTTGACGGATATTTATACCCAATTTTTCAAAGATTTTCTTGAAAAATGCCCCTCTTTTTTTAAGAATCACGGTTTGGATCGACAGGAATTTTTCCGCATATTAGTTCCGAAAAAACAGTTAGTTCGTTTGTTGGCTGCCGTTTTTTTAGAACCCGCCGTTTTGAGTCACTGGATTGAAACCCTGTCCGCTACTTCATATAAAGCTCTGGCCATTGTCGTTTGGGAAGGTGTGCAGAATGTTGATAACCTCGAAAAACAAATCGGATGTTTGATATTGATGCCGGGTGCAAACAGCGGCAAGGGAAAGCAGAAAGCTGTCAGAAATGAATTTTGCCTGTTTCAGTCTCACTATTTCGATTCATTTTGGGGGGCTGAGGGGAGTGTTTACACCCTGGATCTACCTGAGGCAATACGACAACTATTGAAACCAGTACTACCGGTACCATCAGGATTGATACTCACTGGATCACCATCAATGCCGGGCAGTCATTTTCGTTTTGAAGATGAGGGCCGGATATTGAAAGCACTGCCAACGATTTGCAGCTTTATGCAGCAGGGCAGGTTGGATCTGACTCAGCAGGGGGAGCCCCGCACCAAGTCCATTATCAGGCTGAGAGAGATTTGCGGATTGAACGAGTTCTATGAGCAGCAGTTGTGGGCTGAGTTGAGTTATCTGCGAACCCAGATGCTGGTTCATCTTTTGAGGCTTGTAGGTGTTGACGAAGTGCCGAGTGACACTGCGTTATTTTTGAAAACGGTCTTCGAACAGTATTTAAAAATCCAGAAATATCCCCATCTGCCATTTTTATCCCATATCAAGGGTCTGCATCACAGTCGTGACGCCATTAATCACCGTTTACATCGCACCTGCTGGGATTTGCTAGGCAGCTTGCCGGGTGACCAATGGATAACCGTAGAGCAGATATCCGGTTTTGCCCGGTTACATCAGAAAGGCCTGGACCCTGTACTGAAAAAAAGTGCAGACCGATATCTTTACATCACTGAAGAGTGGCAGGGTTGGGGAAACAAAAAAATGTATATTACTCCCGGGCGCTACGAGCATGCATTGGCGATACCGCTTTTGAAAGCCAGTTTGTTACTCTATGCCTCATTTGGATTGGTCGATCTGGCATACAATTCGCCAAAGAATCAACTGCTGACGTCAGTGGGAAAACCTTATCTGACTGTTTTTGATGGATTGGTTGCTGTTCGTTTAACAAAACTGGGCGCTTATATTACCGGACGCAAGAGTTCATTTGCGTATTCTCAACCAACGGATGGAGAGATTGTATTTGAATTAGACGAAGAACGGCTTTTCATCAGCTATTCGCGGCCGGATAGCCTCACGGCGTTAACCCTGGATAAATTTGCCAGTCAGATCGGTTTGACACGGTATAAGGTAGATTTTACTTCTTTTTTAAAAGGATGCCGAAATCGAGTGGAAGTGATCGAAAAGATACAGGTATTCAAAAACGAAATAGGGGATTGTCTGCCCCCGTTGTGGCAGATATTTTTTGAGGAGGTAGTGACACGGGTGGGGGTACTCCCTCCGATAGATGATGTAGTTGTTTATCGGATATCGTCTCGGAATCAAGAACTGATTGACACCTTTGCCCGGGACAAAACACTAGGGTTGTACATACTCAAAGCTGAAGGACAGCACATTATTATCAGGTCTGAAGACGTCGTACATTTGAAAAACAGACTGGAAGAATTGGGGTATTTAATGTAGGCTGACTTCTATGTCGAACCTGGACGGTCGTTTGTTTGCGGTATATCTGAGATTGTCGTACCAAAATTTGACACGGTAGCTTCATCCGATTGGTGTTTTTTAATTGTGAAAATCGACTTGCCTGAAAATGTCATAGGGATCGTACAAAAATAACTTGGCATAATCTGTCCGCAAAAGTCCTCTAAAAACTGGACATTTTGCAGACAAAATGCCAAGTAATTTTTGAGCCAACCCATAGCCAAAATAGCCTATGTCAATACTGGAAAATATAGATAAACCTTGGGAACTTGAACGTGATCTTAAGAATGAGCCAGATATCGACCGAAAGATTGATCATGTTACAAATGCTGTTGGAAAACTGTTGGAAGAGCTGAAAACCAAGGAAAGCTACGATAACATACTGCGCTTGAAAGAGAATCCATTCGATAAGCAACTGGCTTTTAGTTCTCTGTTCGGCCTGTATACAAGCCTATTTATGGTGGCAAAAAAGGTCATAGACAGAACCAGTGGCTTCGGTTCTCCGGATAAAGTTAAACTTGGAAATAAAACTGCAGCTCAGGTTCTGAATGAAGCGGTTAACAAGATGATTTTTTCCCATGAAAAGGACGAGCTGTTGGCGCCCGTTAGTGCAGATTTAGGAAAGAAAAAGGGGGATTACGGTCCGGCTATGTACTCAGAATATGTTAAGCGAGCGGGTCGCAACCTGATATCGAGTATCAATAATCAAATTAATGACCTATTGCCGACAGTCACCAAGATTTGTCAGGGATTCTCTGGTATATCCAATAAATTTGTCAGTAGGGAGACCCGCTCCAAAGGCGAAAGAGAGAAATTTGAGGATATCTGGTTAATCTACCAGGCGGAAAAGGCCGCCATGGAAAGAATTGCGGAAATTGCTTCAATAACCAAAGATAAGGTCGTTTTTTTTCAGGACCTGCTGAACGATTTTTCACATATCAAGAAAGCATATCAAGAGAAAATCGAATCGCTGGCATATCTGGCAGAACAAACCCAGAATTCACTAGATGAGGTCTTAAGGCAGGGAGAGGAGACAACTGAAAAACTGGACCTGGAAAGTCAACTGTTCACCCTCGGTGAAAAAACCAAAAAATTACATAAAGGGAACGAAAAACTGCACGAGATGGAACGGTTACTGCTGACATTGAATAATCTAATTAATCGATTCCCTGCCATCGAAAGTCAAATTGAGTTTTTTATTGAAAGTGATTTTCAAGCCAAGTCTGTCTATAAGTTTTTGGAAGAGATCAATCAGGAGATGAAGGGTGTCTTTGGACAGCAGAACATTCAAGCGTTTGAGGTGATTGGGGCTCTGGTTTACAAGCTTAAGTCAACATCCTTGATGTACGACAATGCTAACTATTACCAGGCAGCTACGAGGATGTCAGACGATGTGTTAAAGTTCCTCCAGCGAAAACTCGGTGAAGAAAGAGAGCCGAACATTAAGCAGAAAGCAGCAGCCGGCCTGAGAGCGTCTGGTCTTAAAGAAGGGGTCCAGAATATCCATCTGTTAATGACCCACGTAAAAGAGCTGAACAACAAAATTCATCTGGTTTTGGTTGAGTTTGGAAACCGGCTTGTGGTGACGAGTGAAAACGGGAAGAGTGCTGAAGAGGCGGTAACCACTCGGGATGAATTGCAATCGAAACTTGAAAAATATCTGGTAGATGTGAAAAAACTGTCAGAGGAGAGGATATTATCCCAATACCGGAAATGCCAAAAGCAGTTTCAGGACTTTATTGAAATAAATCTGGAAGAGAAACAAATCGGAGAACAGGTGCTGCGGTCCTTTCTAGATCAGAGTTCAAAAGGGGAAACACCTCCGTTGAAGAAAGAGGAGTTGCTCAACTTTCAGAAATTCAAGCTCTACACAAAGATGCTGCCAGACACCCGGGTCCAGAGATTCTACTCAGATGCTCTGAAAAAATTTATGAGAGGAGAACCCTGTGACGAGATTTTTCCAACCAATATTCGCCTGCAGTTTGTTTCGGAAATAACTGAAATTGAGGAAATTGAGAACAAATACCCAGAGAATCCATCCAGAAAAGGAGTGTCCAAGCATGAGACAGCTATCAACTTTATTGCCGAGAATGTCACACCCAAAGAGATCGAAAACCTGGCCCGGTTTGTTCCCTGTATGCCCAGAAACGAACTACGTCTAACCTATCCACCCGGAAAATTGTTTATCGATATTGCGGAAAAACATATGGAGTTTATTCGCGCCCAGTCATTGAGGCAGTTTGTCCTGATTAATCCAGGAGAGGAAAGGAAAAACGAAAATGAGATCCTTTTTAAGGAACTTGCAGGAAAAGAGTTGATAAAAAAAGCCTACAATGTTTTACACCGACATTTAGAACCAGTATTCCAGAGAATTAAGGAGGAAAAGGGACGGGAAGAGGATTTTATCAACCGTGAGAGGAGTAAATGGAGAAGAGAGCTGGATCAGATTATTCTCCACCTGCAGTATCAAATCAATGCGTTGAGCAGCGAAAATTTGGTTGAAGAAGGGACTTTCCGTATCATATCGGCAGAAGAGCGTGCTTTGATGGCAAAATATATCAGCACGGATCAATTTGATAAGCTTGAGTCTCTCTTTGGTAAAAAATATGAAGTGGATAAGAATTCCGTCCTGGCTGAGGTAGAGGTGTTTCTGATTCAGACCATTCAGGCCTTTTATCAGATCATGGAAAAAGATGAATTGATAAAGGCGGCTTTTGAGGAAACCCAGGAGGAAGCAAGAAAAATGCATCTGGGGGGTAAGGTGGATAACATCGCCCGCAAAATTAAAGAAGTGGAAACACTCATCCGGCAAAAAAATATCGATCGCTTGTTTGAATTCTGGGAATATGGGATCAACAAAATTCTGCCGAATTCAGAGCAGACACTGAAGGATGAAATTGAACAGACTCACTATTCCCAAGAGGATCTAACCTCTATGGCCTTCAACATTCTCCCTGATCAGTTACACCGTATCAAGGGAAATTTGGGTGTGATTCGCAACAACGCCAATCAAAAACAGCAACCTATTCTAATGAGTCGGGGAAAGGCGTTGATGAAAATTGCCCAGGCCTGCTTCGATATTATTGAGAAAGACGAAGCAATGGTTCAGCCCCATGAAGAGGCCTACCGACAGAGGCTGGCAGATTTCAAGGGAGAAGACACTTTCAGAGATGAAATAGACCAGATATTGTCATCAATACCGGCAGGCTTGCATGAAAGCGACGGAGCAGGAGAGAGAAAATCGGGTGGCGGTAAATCCACAACTGAAACAACGGCCCTCAACAATATCGACAGGCTTATCACTGCTTATAAAGTGAGTCTCTCTGACGGTGCCGTCCCTGCAAATCTACCGAAAATTTCCAGCACAAATCTAAACGCGTATGTTAAATTTATCAGCACTGATCAAATCGGTGAAATAGCAGCGATAGCGAAGGATAGAATTCGTTGCGGTCAGGTAAATTCAGCGGAAAAACGGTTTCTGATCATTGCTTACAATCACTTGAAAGAGAATCCGATGAAGGGCTCTAAAGAAGAGCGTAAGCAGATTGTTCTGCGTTTTAAGGAAATCTCATCAGGCAAATCCTAATCTGCTCACCGGGTTCTCATTTTTCCCCTGCTCTGCACTTTTGTCAATGGCATTTTTCCGCGGTAGATATTGCCGCTGTACGGCGAAACTGATTTCGGATTGGCGATGACCGTAAAGACATCCGGATTCTCCTGGTCTCCGGTGACAACCGCTTTTCCACCGATCTCCCAGCCATTTTCTCCCGAGTGAATATCAGCTTCACAGACGAACAATTTGCCATCTCGTTTGGCTGAAATGGAAGCATGACTGGATTTTCCAATTTTCGTGGTGATGATCCCATCGATTTCTGGAATATTCATTTTCAACGCTTCTTCCGGGGTGACATATTTCATGAGTAGAAAAATCGCGGGTCCGTGATACCTGTCTTTTCCCCCAAGTTTGTCGCGGACATTCCGGGCCAGGTCCTTTAATTCGTAGTATCCGTGACGGACACCGTCGAGAAAAACACCGTATTGCACACCACCATTAACGCCCGATCCGGTTGCCTCCGGTTCAATGTCTGTTGGTGTAAGCCGGTAGTCCTCGCTTTCAGCTCGTTTGCCGAGGGGCATCTGCCTCTCTTGAACAAGGAAAAGGTTCATCTGCTCCAAAGATGGATTATATTCGCCCACCATTTCAATATCCACATTCACGTTTCCTTTGTTTATTTTAACCCTTTCCAGTAAATCTACAATCTGCTCGTACAATTTTGGATCTCCCATTTCTAAAGATTCCAGCGCTGTTCCTTCAGAAGCCAGACCAGCGGCAATATCCTCTCCTGGACGTCCAAACAGGATATCCCCATGGGGACGGTTGTTTTTGCCTTGTGGATCGCCAGAAAAAAGAATCGCACTGAATGAGCGGCTATTTTGATCCGCCAGTTTCATTTCCATCAATGTCACAGCTGTTTTCCAGTCATCTGAAATACCGAGAAAGGATCTGAGACTGCGGGCTGCTTCACTTTCCCAGGAGTTCCAGACTGCAATTGAAGAGTCTGTCAACAGCGACAGTGGGTCGTCCCAGTCTGGTTTTGGAGGACCATCCGGCCCGACAGCAACAGCTCTTTTTTCAATCAGTTCTTTGAAACGATTGATAAGCCGGAGGATCATATTGTTGTTAAAATCTTCCCAACGGGTTTTTTTCGGAGTTTTATGTTGCACCTCCTCTTTGAGGTCAGCGACGATGTTCGAGAATTCAATTTCGTTGATTCCAAACACGACGTTACCGAACGTGCTCAGAAACATGCGATAGGTATTCAGAATGGTTTTGATCTCAGATGCGGGCAACTGCAAGGTGGTGATATCACCGTAGCCAATATTGACGACGGTACCGAGGATCCCGGGCATGGATCGGTATGATCCGCTACGGGATGATAGTAACAAGCGGGGTGCTTTTTTGGGATTCAAACGCAGCCCTTGCCGGTGGGATTCGATCAATTGCCATTGTTTGTCCGTCAATTTTTCCGGTTGGAAAGCAAAACATTTACCCGTTTTTTCCTCCAGTTTCAGTACACGCTGAATAAGTTCTGATTTAACCGCAGATCGATTTTCCATTGTTAACAGGTGCGGATAGTCCTGGAAAAAGCCCACGGGGATCACTTCCAAATCAGGCACAGCAAAACCATCCTGAGCAAGTGTGATTAATGCGTAAGCCTTGTAGCCAAAATTTACCGGCGAAAGTGCCCTGGGAGGTCTGGAACCGTCAGGAAAGATTTTATGGGCTGGGGCCTTTTCTCTTAAAGCCATCACGTCGCGGTTAAGATTGGTCAGATGCTTCTCCAACAGAAAAATTGGATGGGCCTCTGCGATGATATTTCCAAGTACTGTTTCCTGTACCAGTGGATAAAGCAGCTCTTCATCGTCGGCACTCAATAGATCCAGGCCAAAGTCCAGGTTTTCCCGTCCCAAAGCCTTCGTGATCTTTTCGGGGAATCGGCCGTATGTGTCGGCGATGAAAGATTCAATGTGGGACAATTCTCTATAGTAGAGAATTTGTATGATATCACCTAACTGTGAAATGCTGAGCTGGTCTTTTTCTAAAACATGAATAGTGTCGAGAAAAAACCTGGAGGGGGTGAGGCCCTCATCCGCCAAGTGTTTCATAAATCTCACCAGGGCCTCGATTTTTTGTCTCAGCCGTGTCAAGGTTGACCTATCATTGAGATCTGTGCCGGTGGGAATCCTCGATAGCTCATCTTCCCTAATTTCCAGATAGTGTCTCTCCAGAAGTGAGAGTTTTCGGTCAACGTTATATGATTCGAACTTGGTCTCTGAATAGAATGGCCAGAAGCCGAAAAAATCAAAATTCCAGTCGCATTGGATGACGTGCCGTTTCAGAAAAATGTGTTGGTAAGGTTCCAGCTGTGAGTCGTAACGGTCTAAGATCGCAGTATATTGTTTTCTTTTTTCCGCAATCAGCGCCAGTTTCTCATCCAATGGTGCTTTTTCAAAATTCTGCTTTTCTTCATTGATGAAGATGGCCCGTATAAAATCGTCAGTGATTCGTTGTGTCCAATAATTGGAGAGCGCGCTTGCCAGTTTAACCAGGGCCAGGATATCCCGTTGCGACTCCTCATCAATCCCTGAGAGCTTAATGACACATTTCTCAAAATGCTGAGTTTCAGCGATCTGTTGCCAGGGGGTTGTCGGAAACTGATCTTTCAAGTCCCGCAGATGTCCGCCCAGTTTCAAAAGCTTTTCTTTGTAGATTTCGAAATAGTGTTCCATATCCGGGATCGCTTCATCTCCGATTCCTTTCATCAGGCTGATAAGACGGTGGAGCAGGTTATTCAGATTTTGTGTAGCAAGACCTTGCAGAACTTCCAGACAATAGGTCAGATCCAGTTTGGAAGGCGCCCTGTGTATCTTCAGCCTGTGATAATGGATCAATGTATTGGTTCGATTGTACGATTCATCCAGGTCTGCAATGGTTTTACGAATGATTCCCTCATGTTTGCTGGCAAAATCAACGATATAAGGAATACTGGCAATCAGCTGATGGGCCAGATACACTTCATATCCAAGTCGAGGGCGAACGGACGTTGAACAAATTGCGTTCAGATAAAGACTGATATCGGTTTCGACAAAAGCGTCTTTGGGAATATTGATGGCTTTCATCTTGAGGACAGTAATTAAAAAAATCACGATGGGTTGAAAGATATGGGGGTCCAGTAGTTCGATCTTATTCAGGTTTTTTTTGTCGGTCTGAGCCTCGCTGGCATATCCTCTCTGCTCACTGAATCCATCCCGGATAGTGACATTTCCTTTTAACTGAATATTCCGCTGAGCCACCACCTGGAGGAGGGAGCGGAACAGGGGGAAATCAAATGAAATTTTCGAATTCAGCAGAATCGTCATGAGCTTTTCGATCAGATTTTTGGCATCCGGCTCTGCTGTCAGTAAAGTGATGATATTGTTCAGCGGAATAACCTGATCTTTCGAGGCTCTACCCGGAAAATCGTAGCTGTTTGCTGCCTGGACAATAAATGTAAACAGCCTTTTTTCTTTTATATAGTCAGCCAGAGACCAGGACACGATATAGTTTAACCCCCACATTTTCAGGAGCTGATTGAAAACCCCCGGGGACTGGTTTTCGACAAAAATCTTAAACTGTTTCAGGTGATTATTGACCATGCCGAAATGGACCAATTGCTCTTCAAGCTTTATTACAGGGTCGATATCGGAATTAACACCCGCATGCATCATATAGGCGGACTTGATAAAATTACTTAACAAAAAGTCTTCATTTTCCAGTATGTCGTCCAGCTCTTTCAGCACTTTTTGAAAACGGTTCCCAAAAGCCATTGAGAGGGATTCCGCTGATATGATGTCGAAAATCGTGTCATGTTTATCCGCAATAACAAACTTCTGTTCGTAGTCTGGTTCGTCATTGAGACCCTGATAAAAAAACCTTTTGACAGAACCTGCATTTCTTCTCAAAGTCTGGAGTGCTGCATCCCTGACCATTTTGCCTACAAATCTGGAGTAGAAACTCAGAATCAGTCGGATGGCTTTGTCACTGTGCAGTCCCATGGAGCCCAACAATTTTAATGCATATATCTGGATAGCTTCCGGAATGGGTTCCCGGCCAAGTTTCGGCAATTCGGGTGTTTTTTGAGACTGATCCAGTAGCTGCAGTAATGCCTGCATTTCAGATGGAAATTCTTTTTCAAGCCAGTTGTGAATCTGGTTCAGATTGTCCAGGTAGTTTCCAGTGGCACAATTCTCTCCGCCGGCATACCCCACCATTTTCAGTCCGCTCCAGAATGTTTCGAGACGCTGGGGTGCCTGACTAAAAATGGTTTTAAAACTAGCTTTAAAGACAGTCTTCAAAGCTTTGTTGATCTCTGTGATCTGCTGAACAATTGAGACATACGAATTGTTGCTCATCAGTTTGAGGTCGATCTGTTTATTCAGCTCTGTAATCTGATTTGACAATCTGACAAAACTGTCGGATGCGCCGTTTTCCACCCTGGCGTCGAACACTTGTAAACCGTCCAATATTTCTTTAGCCTGCTGTTCATAAGTATCATCGATTTCGGGCGACAGGATGGCAGTGGCATGGTCAAGAAGCTGGCTAAAAACATCATCACCATCAGGCCTGATGTTATTCATCAGTTCATCCAGGAGGTTCAGACCTCGTGAAATATCAGAATAATTTTTGACGACTGGTTTTGACGGAAAAAAGGGTCTATTTTCATCTGCGTTTTGTTGGAGCAACCAAAGGATGATATCATCGACCGGATGTTTGCGTATCTGTTCCGCAAGATCTGCATAAAACTCTTCCAGGCGGTTTTCAAAATTTTGATCTCTTCCCTGTGGTGGCAAAGTTTTGAGCTCAAAATAGTTAATATAGGTTGAGGCGAATTTACGGAGGAAGGGAGCGATATTGACCAATAGTTGTTGAGCCTTATCTGGCAGTTCTTCGGGAGAATTTTGGAGTACAAGAGAATAGAAATCCTTTAGATTAAACTCTTTGGATAACTGCGCCAGTTTTTTGAGCATTATATCTCCTGAAATTGCTTTGGTGGATTATGAAGCAGGACGTAGGCTGGTCTCTGAAACTTAGGGATCGTTCAAAAATAACTTCACATAATCTATCTACAAAAGTCCTAAAATAACGGGGCATTTTGCACATAGAATGTAAACTAATTTTTGAGCCGACCCTCAGTGTTTTAAGGTAAGAGGTAGTGTCAGTGAGTCTGAAAATGAAGTTTCTCCAGAAGGGTCACCAGTTGATTGATCTTAAGCGGTTTTGTCGTATAGTCCGACATTCCCGCTGCGAGACAGGTTTCTCTAACCTCTTCCGAAACATTGGCAGTCAGGGCAATAATTTTGGGTTTTTCAGGCGAGTTAATCTCTTTATTAATGATCCGGGAAGCCTCTATCCCATCCATTCCCGGCATCTGTACATCCATAAAAATTAAATCGAAATCATTAAAGCGGTTGGCTTCGACCGCTTCCCGGCCATTGCTGACCATATGGGGAGTATATCCCAGTTTTTCAAGAATTTTTTGAATCAGCTTCTGATTCAGGGCATTGTCTTCCGCGACCAGGATGTTGAGGGGATGCTTTTGAGAGAATTGCTTGCCTAGTTTGGATGACTGATTCGCCTCAGGTGCGACTTTGGTACCCTGTTTTTCCGGGGGGGTGGTTCTCATACTTAGCATAACTTCGAATTTTGATCCCTTGCCTACTTCGCTTTTTACCCGGATTTCTCCGTTCATTTTTTCCGTGTATTTTTTGCAGAGGCTCAAACCGATACCTACGCCTTCGAAGCTGCGTGATGAGGAGGAATCCAGTTGGGAGAAGGGTTGAAACAGATTGACTAGATTTTCTTCTGCGATTCCAATTCCCATATCCTCAACAGCAAGAAGCATTTCGATATGAGCTTCATTTTGGAATTTTAGAGTTGCGGTGACGCTAATTTCTCCACTATTTGAAAACTTGATCGCGTTTTCGGTCAGGTTTCTGAGAATTTTCATAATCCCGCGTCTGTTACCGTTCATCTTTACAGGGATTTGCGACGAAACTGAAGATTTGAGTTGGATACCTTTTTTTTCTGCAGGTAGAGTGTATATGGCCATAATTTCATCAATGCACTCCTGGACGGAAAATAGTTCCTCGATCATATCAGGTTTTCCGGGCTCCAGGTTACTGAAATCCAGAATATTCCGGATGAGATTGAGTAAATTTTCACTGTTGGTTTTTATGGTATCCAGATATTCCTTTTGTTCTTCATTCAGATCAGTTCGATAAACCAGATCCGTCATCCCCATAATTCCGTTCAATGGGGTGCGTAATTCATGGCTCATGACAGAAAGAAAATCAGATTTAGCCTTTGCAGTGGCCTCTGCATTTTCTTTGGCCTTGATGAGTGCCTTTTCCTCCAGTTTCTTTTTTGTGAAATCCCGCAGAACGACCACAGCGCCTTGCTGTTCATCATTCTTTTCGCTTTGCAACATCCGGCTGCTGGCCTGCAACCAAATCCCCTCGGGGATGATTTGATTTTTGATCAGGATTTCTTCTGAATCGACCGGTTTCCCATTGAAGATAGTGGTCATAGGCAGATCTTCCGTGGTGTAGTGGGTCTTTTCATCAGATCTGTAAAATCCGAGCGCTTGAGGCCAGCAGTTGATATCATCGGGGATTTCAATATTTCCGACCATCTCTTTGAAAGCAAGGTTGACATGGAGCACTTGCCCCTTTTTCTCCATCACAACGATCCCATCGCTCATGCTGCTGAGCACCTGTTGCAGGATAGCTTCTTTCAATTGAATAACGTCTTCAGAATCAGCCAACTCTTGCTTTTTTACTATCAGTTCTTCAGTTGTCGCTTGATATCCGATGACCTGCTTTGTGGTCATGGTCAGCTTTTCCGTCAGGATATCCAGAAATAGTTTATAGAGTGTGCTTTTAAGCTCAACCTGTCCGGATTGATTGATGTTATCTGAGGATATTGTGAAGAGATCGACCGCATTATCGGCCATAACTTTGGCAGAGGTGAGCTGTTTGGTTATGACACTTATTTCCCCAACAAGATCTCCTTGTCTGTTGAGATTAATAATGAACTCATCATCAGTATAGATGGACACATGGCCATTGAGAAGGATAAAAATCTTATCATTCTTTTTTCCCTGTTCGATGATGGTTTGGCCAGCATCGAAACTATCGATCGATGAAAAAGAGATCAACTGTTTCAATTGATCGTCACTGAACTGCGAGAATAATTGGGCTTTTTTTAAGACAGAGAGAATATCAATATCAGCCAATAATGGTTTCATCAGGTTTTCGGTCCGGATATGATTTCGCAATAGAATCCAATGGCGGTTTACACTTTGTTCGAGGACACTCTCGGTCTTCTGAAGGATTTTAACCTATCCAGCATGTTTGCACAATCAGAATGTACCCTCCAAGCTTCATACTTTAGAAATGATCCCGCGGTTGGTATCTGATACGAAATTGACAAATCTGTCGAGAATCGGGTCGGGTTGTAAACTTTTCTTGAGGGTGTCCAGCGCTTTCTGAGGAACCAGTCCCTGGCAGAAGAATATTGAATAGATTTCATGAATCTGCTGTATGCTTTTGCTATTGAAACCGTTTCTTTCCAGGCCAATTTTATTCAGTCCAAGAAGTTGTGCACGATATCCGGTACAAAGCATGTAGGGGGCGATATCTTGATAAGCGACACTGTAACCGCCCAGCATGGCATAATCACCAATTCTGCAAAATTGATGAATACCCGACATGCCACCTGTCACCACATAAGAACCCATTTGAACATGTCCGGCAAGCGTTGTGGAATTGGCGACCATACAGTGGTCTCCGACACTGACATCATGGCCGAAGTGTGTGTTGATCATCAGTTGATTGTGGTCGCCAATTTTTGTTACACCTGTTCCACCAAGAGTTCCCCGGTTTATTGAGACGTATTCTCTGATTTCATTATGGTTTCCAATCTCGACAAATGTAGATTCGTTCCGATGTGCTTTATCCTGGGCGGGTAGCCCAATCGACGTATAGGGTCCGATAGTATTGCTTTCTCCGATACGTGTGCTTCCTTTTATGGTGACGTGATTCTCAATGATGGTATTGCTGCCGATTGTTACCTCGGGTCCTATGATTGTATATGGACCAATGGATACATTTTTTCCAAGAGTCGCATCGGAATCAATGAGTGCTGTCGGATGAATCTGATTATTTGCCATTTTATGCTCTGAAATGGGTTTAGAGTGTTTCGTCTATCTTTTACATCAGATGGGGGATTGTCAATCCCTCAATCCAATAGATCGGAATGTGAGCAAATGATTTGAAAGTGAGATGTTAGCAAGAGATTGACTGAGAGGTGTTGGCGACTTGGGGATCGTTCAAAAGTCCTAAAAACACTCAGTAATTTCCGGTTAGGTTTTTGCAGAACACAGGACATTTTGCAAACAGAATGTGACAGCAGGGTGTTTCCTTTTCGTTAATGGGAAACACTTGACTAGTTTTTGAGCCAATCCTTAGGATAAAAGTCAAAATACCGGACTATCCTTCCATGTTTGAAACAATAACAGTCCTGGTCTTTTCGATCAGTTCCTCCAATTGCTCGAAAGTGTATTCGTCGGTCTCAATGGGGTCGCCAATCTTTACTGCTATAGTACCTGGATTAAAAACAATGCCTCCCTTCGGCAGTGCCTGGGCGCTGCCTGAGATGGAGACGGGGAGTATGGGAAAGCCAGTTTGGATAGCAGCGGCGAAGCCTCCTTTTTTAAACTTTCCTATGGAACCATCTTCAGATCGTGTTCCTTCGGCAAAAACCATTACACCAACGCCTTTCGGTAGCTGATTGAGACCTTCACTGATGCTATGTATAGCAATTTCCTTGTTTGTGCGGTCAATGAAGATATTTTCCATTGCCTTTAATGCATGTCCGAATATGGGTATCTTGAGAAGTTCTTTTTTCGCGATCCAGCGAAACTGCAACCCCAGACTGATCGCGAGAGCGGGTCCGTCAAAATGAGATTGATGATTTGAGATAATAATATACGACCGTTTTTTTTCCAGTTTTTCTCTGCCGGATATCTGTAGACTTACTCCAGAAATATGTAGAATAATCCAGGCCCAGACGCGAGCCATGCTGAAAGCGAAGTTACCGTTTGAACCCAGGAATGAGACAAAAATAATGGGAATTGTGACCAGGATCGTTGCGAAAAAAAGCCAAAAACTTAACCAGATGATTTTGAGAAGATTATTCCACATAGGTCGCATCCTGTATAAGGCAAAGATATCTGCAATGCATTTTGGCAAGGGCGCTTCAGAAGCACTCTCTTTGCTTGCGATAGATAAGAGAGCCCGGATTTTTTATTTTTTGCGGAGGGATTGTCTCTGTAAAATAACAGACGACTGCGTTGTTTTCATCTATTTTTCAGCGCTAGGTTGATCTGGTGATTCCTCATCAGGTGGTTTTGTACTGTCGACGCTTTCATCGAGACCTGCGGCATCGGGCAGTTCAGCAGCCGTGAAGTTGGCGCCCTTCATGTTGCAGGAGGTGAATTCCACATTCTCAAATTTACTGCCGGTAAAATCAGCACCTTCAAAACTGGAATTTTCAAAGGTAATAGATTTCAATTCAGCGCCGGTCATTTTTGTATGGGAGAAGTTTGTCTGTTTACATTTGGTTTCAGTAAACTTGGCATCAATGAGAATAGCGTTTTTCAGATTTGCATTGTTCATGAAGACTTCCGTCAGATCGGCACCTCGCAGATCTGCCCCTTGAAGTGATTGTCCTTTATCGAGCTTTTTCTTAAGGAGCGCTTTTAACTGTGCACTGGCGTCTCTGTCACCAGCGGAAGCGTTTTGAAGTTTTTCGTTTGTTTCCCTGAGTCTCTCGGCAAGCATGATCGAGAAACTCTTGTACAGTTTATATGCCAGGAGAATATTTTTTTCTGAGAGTTGACTCCCGTTGATGACCAGCAAAACAGCGGGTCCGCCATCAATTGTGGCACTGGCTGAGCGGGGTGACTGGTCAATGACACCCATCTCTCCAAAACAGGCCCCAGAGCCCAGTTTTGCTAAAACCTCCTCTTTCTTGGCGCCAATATATTTGCTAATTCGAACAGTCCCGCTGAGAATGATGTACATTTCGTCTCCCCGGGATTTTTCTTTGAAAACGATCTCACCTTGCGCAAAGCTTTCGCTCACTGCAAGTCTGAGCAGTGCCAGCAGTTCTCCGTCTGAGAGTGACTGGAAAAAAGACACTGTTTGCTTCAATTTTACAAATAGCTCTTTTGATAATTGCATTTTTCCTCAAAAAGCATTTCCGGAAAAGATCATAGAACGAAAGCACGGTCTGGGTAGCAGGATTATATTTTATGACAGCTTTGCTTTCCTGCCCTCTCGTTTTATCAATTCCAAGTGCAGCATTTTAACGGTCTGCAGTATTTTTATGATGGGGAGTATCCCTTGAGTGTCCTGGAAATAACGACTAATCTGCAAAATATTTCATGGAATGGTTTGCCCGCCTGAGAATTTTTTCAAAAAGTACCTTAATTTTTTATTTTTGTATATCCCTTATTTTTAAAATAATTTAAGACATTAAGTGAGAGGAACTAAAATAATGACTAACACCGTCTCTGGATTAGACTGTCGAC
>JABGPJ010000038.1 GCA_018645005.1 Deltaproteobacteria bacterium
AAGATCCATCTTAGCCGCACGAGAAACCGGGCCTTTCACCCGCAAGGGGATCAGCTAGTCTTGATGATCTCTCCCGATGTTCTTATTGTCCTTCGCGTCTCTCCCGAGGGCGATCAACATATTCTGACCATGACCAATGTCACCGACAGAGCCAGCAGCATAGAGATCCCCCTTTCAGACCTCGGGTTGAAAGAAACGAAATGGCGTGATCTGATGACGGAAAAAGAATGGACGGTCGAAGGGGACCGGATATCGATCACGATGCAGCCATATGATGTAATCTGGTTGATGCCGGTCAGTAAGTGAGAGATGACGCGGGATGTCATCCCACATTTTCGCTGTTGGGAAGAGCATGTGAAACGGAGAAAATCCGTGCATGTTTTATTAGAGACAACAGCACCGGGGAATTCCGGGGCGGGGAATTCCGGGGACACAATAAATTATTCGCTTCTCTTGTTTTCCCATGGACCTTTAGGGCCGGTCTTTTTCTTCCGAAGTTGTTTCCCCAACAATACCTCAAGCTTATCAATGAGCAACTCATTCCCAACCGGGAACGACGATTCGTGCTATGCGTACCATGGGTGCAGTACTGTAATGATTGGCAGCAATTGTCAAAAATTTATTGTGTCCCCGGAATTTTTTTAGACATATATATTTTTTTTCTTGTCATAACATCGTCCGGACATTATGCTTTAAACATGAATGAAAGGAGGTGCCCATGACCAGTTCAATACAGCCGAAATCCGAAAGGATTGATGTACGTGCGAGTACTGCGGTCAAACAATTGTTGCAAGAGGCCGCCCGTGCCTGTCATAAAAATGTAAGCGAGTTTTTGTTGGAAGCAGGCATCACGGCAGCCAACCAGGCATTGGCGAATCGACGTCATTTCGGACTGGACAATGCCCAATGGGAGATGTTCCAGCAAGCTTTAGATCGCCCGGTGCAATCCAAACCCCGCCTTAAGAAGCTGCTGACCCAGCCGGGGGTTATGGATTGACCACTTTCGGATATGGACCTATGCATAAACTCAGTGCAGCAGATTCGGTCGAATTTTTCGACTGTGCCCAGCCAGCTCTGAATCAGTTTCTGCAACGCTATGCACTGGTAAACCAGAAAGCCGGCAGCGCCCAAACCTATGTTTGCTGCAAAGATGGTGAGGTCGTAGGCTTCTACAGCCTGACAGTAGGGAGTGTTGAACACGAAGGAGCGCCGCATAGAGTGGTGAAAGGTTTGGCGCGTCACCCTGTACCTGTGATGATCCTGGCGCGCCTGGCGGTGGACAAAGCGCATCAAGGAAAGGGCCTAGGGCGTGCCCTTCTCAAGGATGCGTTGCTTCGAACTTTGCAGGTATCTGATATCGTAGGCATTCGTGCATTAATCGTACACGCAAAAAATGATGTAGCCCGCCAGTGGTATGTCGAATGGGAATTCGAACCCAGCCCCACCGACCCATTCCACTTGTTCCTGATACTCAAAGATCTGAAGGCGATTGTAGAAAAAAATCTCTGAGGTCTCTGTGAACTCTACTGAGAGAAGATTTGAAGGGTAAAGATTTCAATAAATTACTGACCCGAAACAGATTTTTTTAAATCCCAAATACATGGCCAAAATCCCCTCTACTTTAACCCAACGTCTTTTAAAGCCTCTTTGCAGCGTTTGGTCAATTGCTTGCTCTTCTTCTCCAGGCAGTTTATAGTTCCGTTTTTAGATTTCAACCTCATAGAGGATATATTCACCGGACTTGCCTTTTAATATGGTCCGATATATTTTATGGGTCTTCACCAACCCCTGTACTTCCTCATAGGCCGATTGGGAGATCAGCATTTTTGTGCCGAAATTCTTGTTCGCGGTTTCTATCCGACTTGCAAAATTAACGGCGTCTCCGATAGCGGAAATTTTACTCATCATGCCTGTATCAAAATTGCCGACAATGACTTTTCCAAAGTTTATTCCTGCCCTGATCCCAAAAGACCGGTCATACATTTGTTTGAGATATCCGTTAAATTGTGTCAAAGCCGCGTTCATGGCATTCACTGCATTGATGGCGCCCAATACAGGGTTCTTGCTATCTTCTATGGCACCAAACAACGCCAGGATGCCGTCTCCCGCCACATCGCTGATAACACCTTTATGTTGCACAATAATCTCGTTCATCGTTTGATAGTAACGATTCAGAACATGTACAACGTCATAAGCAGGGAGAGCCTCAGCAAATTCTGTGTAATTTTCGATATCGGTAAAGAGAATTGCCAGATTTTTCTCTTGTCCAAGTTTGCTGCCAGGCGTATCTCCCAATTGCTTTAAAACAATTTCGATATCCAAATCATCAACGACTGGACGTCTAATGGTAATGTTCCCACTTATCCTGGTTTGGCAGGCTAATCGAATATCTTGGGGCAACCCCAGTTTCTCGGCTAAATGCGTTTCTTTTTCATTCCTGGGCAGGCAATTGCTCAATCCGTCCATGATATAGACCCTGCATGTTGTACACCGGGCTTTGTCGCCACAAACATGGGTGTGATTGATTTCCGCTTCGTGCATGGCTTCTAAAATTGTGCTTTCCGGAGACACATAAATTATCTTATTATCTGTTCGAGAGAATATTTCAAACATCATTTCACCCTTCTTTTCCTGTAATGGTCTTTCAGGTGTTACTTCCTCACAAGCTAACCCGTTGGGCACTATTGATGACCTCGTAAAAAAGTCAAAAATACGAATTCTGGCTGCAACAATTTCAATAAGTTATCAAATGTAAAAGGCCAAAATTAGACTTTTTGAAAAATCATCAACCTAGGTGCATCATACATAAATTTGCTCAATGTGCAATATCCTTCGCGTGCTAAATACGTAACGAACCAATTACTTGATAAGAGTGAACTACTTAAATCTATTCAACTATTGCAGAATAAAGAGACTGTCTAAGCGATCATTACGATTCTCATATTGGTGTTGAATTAAGTCGGATCAATGCATTGAGGTCACCATCCAATTTCAGTTTTCCATAGGCTTCTGATTTTTCCGTGTTTTTTAATTTGGACCAATAATTTGAGCCAGATCTCTTAGCGATTATCTGTTTGCATCAAGCAGAAGGGTCTGCTATTCTATTTACTTTCCATATTTGTGTAGAATATGGTTTAACTTGTTATATTGTACTAAAATATTAGGTTTGAAGGAACATAATATGAGATTGGATCTTATGGCGCTGAAAAGGTGCCTCGATAAAAAACCCGAGGTTGTTGCTGCCTATCTTTTCGGCTCAGCAGCCACGGAAGAATCTGTTGTAAATGACGTGGATCTTCTGGTACTGCTACGTCCGGACATTGACAAGTATGAGGCCTATTTTGATATAGTCAGTAATCTCGCAAAAACCCTTGGGATCTCCGAGGACCGTATAGACCTTCTGCTTTTCGACCTGGGCGAAGCAGACCCTATAATTCTCTACAATGCCATAAACCGGGGCGTGCTTTTGAAAAACAGTGACTCAAATATCCTTGGCGACATGATTGATGCCCTTTCTGGGTACTTTTTGGAAAATGAGCCCATAATTATGCAAGCGTAACAACTTAAGAAAGATCGAATGGAGGCATTTTGTGCAGATCGATATAGAACGGGTAGAGAAGTACATTGATGAAATTGCCGCGGAAACAATTGATCTTGAGATTGTTCTTGCCCATCCGGACGAAGTGATTTTGCATGATCCCCATCTTCTAAAAAGCCTCAAGTATTCGACGATCGTCATAGCGGAAGCCACAGCCAGCACATTGCAGCATATCCTCGCCAAACGCCACAATGCCGTGGTCGGATGGTTACATGGATGTTTTTAGGAAAAGCAAGGAGCACCATGTACTGTCCGATGAACTGATTTCTCACCTTCAACCATTTCTCAGTTTTCGAAATATGCTTGTCCATCAGTACTGGCGTGTCAGGGACCAGAAATTCTTGGCAAATCTGCGAGAGGGCCTGGTGGATTTCCACGAATTTGTAAGAGATATCAGGGCCATCATATTCGAATCAGGTGTTGATAACTGAGCAGTACGAGTTCATAGTGGCTGTTCGTTGGCAACGCTTTACAGCGTTACTTTGTCTCAGAGGGCCTTTTTGGCCTGAAAATATAACTTTTAAGGCTCAAAATACTCCAGTGCGTTCCTGATCAGCACATACATGGGCGGATTGTACCGGACAAAGGCAACTCTACGTTGAAAAACTCACTTTCCCCGGCAATATCCCAGCGATTCTCACTCTGGTGTTGAATTAAGTCGGATCATTGCATCGAATATGGGCAGCCTGCCTCCGGTAACGTCCCCAATCCATTTGTTGTAAATGGGAAGTATCTTTTTTGATCGGAAAAGATCGGATATCACGCGATCTGCAACAAGGCGAAAGTCTGAATCATTTCGCCTTACAGCCAGTGCAAAAGGCTCAAAGGAAAACACGTTGGGATCAATCACGAAGTTCATTGGGCCTTTCTCTTTTGAAATGATACCAATCAGTACGATCTGGTCAGAAGAAAAGGCATCGATCTTTTTCTTTCGTAGCGCATTGATGCCTTCTTTTGTTGAATTGAACAAAACAATTTTCGTATCCGGTGATGTTTCCTGAATTAGCATTTTCAATGCAACGGCGGTCGTAGTGTCATTCACGACGCCGATTTTCTTTCCGGCAAAACCGGTGGAATCAGGCTGCTTATTATTTCTTAAAGTCATTAGTGATGCGCCGGTGACAAATGTCAATTGCGTAAAATCCACAAGTTCACCACGGGAAAGCGTTTTAGTCGTTGAGCCGCATAATATGTCAATTTTGTTATCAGCCAAGGCGTTAAACCGCTCTTCAGCTGTTACGGGAACATATTCAACCTTTACGTCCGCGCCGATCTTGGTTTCAACTTTAGCCACGATATCCTTACACAAATCAATAGAATAACCCGTCGGTGTGCCGTTCTTACCCAAAAATGACATGGGGGGTTGAGCCGTGCGGTAGCCGATTCTGATTTGACCGGATTTTTTGATCTGCTGAAGGGTTCCGGTAAGTTCTTGAGCGAATAGCGGGCTTGCGAAAAAAACGATCAATAAAATGATTGCCAGTTTACCTCTCATAATGTTTTTCTCCTTAAAATTTTTTACAGCTTTCATTGTCATGGTTTGGATTCT
>JABGPJ010000037.1 GCA_018645005.1 Deltaproteobacteria bacterium
ACGGCACCTTGACTTTATAACTAACCAGCAAACATGCTGCACCGATTAAAAAGTTAATCAGCATGGCAAAAAACAACGTGCCGTAAACACCCCAAAGGTTTATGAGCCAAAAACCACACAACAGGGAACCCAAAGCGGCACCGATGGTATTCAATCCATAAAGTCTGCCTGCATTTGTGCCAACATGCGACAAGTTGGTAACATAAAACCGGCATAAGATCGGTAGCGTGGCACCCATGCAGGTTATGGGGATAAACAGTATGATCGCGCAGATAATAAATGTGAAAAGGTTATAGATGATAAAGTGGTTGTAAAGCCCGTTATAAAGAACAGTTTGAAGAGGCCTGACTAAAAAGAGCAGCAGTGGAATCAAAATAGCGAAAATCCCGATTGCAAGCTCCAGCATCCCGTATATCTTGACTAAAGCCAGCGGTTCCTTGATACGATCTATTGTCCGACCGGCAAGATAACTCCCCAGGCCCAGGCCGCCCATGAAAATGGTTAGAATGATGGAGACGGCAAACGGCGCACTGCCAATAATCTCCACAATCATCCTCATCCACAGTATTTCATACACCAGGCCTGAAAGACCGGAGAGAAAAAAACAGAATAGAACAAGAAAAAATATTTTGTTGGTTGTATTATCCAGTATTTTCTTTTCAGGCATTTTTTGAATAGCGAGGATTGAAGGTTCTTATCTCTGATGACAGATGAAATGATAGGAAGTTGGTTTTGCGAACTGACGGTGAGGAATCGGGTGAAGCACATTTTCCGTCAGATGGTGCCCACAATCGCCAGTTTGGCCTGGTAGTATGGACACCTAGACAGCAATTTCGTGTTGGTTCTACTTGTTAATGATTTACTCTTTTTTAACTACGCGAATCTGCTTTTTAGAGGCTTTTTCCTGCCAGGTAGCATAGAGTTCAGAATCAAAAACTGTCAGTTGGGAACGTTCAGCATCATTGCCTATATCCTTATTGATTCCGTTGGCTCCATCTCCATCCACAAAATTCCAGGCGGGGGAACTGTCATTACCATTGTAAACCACCATCCGAATCTGCTTCTTTTTGGAGGCTTTTTCCTGCCAGGTAGCATAGAGCTTTGAATCAAAAACGGTCAGTTGGGGACGTTCAGCATCATTGCCGGTAACCTTGTTGATTCCATTAGCCCCATCCCCATCCACAAAATTCCAGGCAGGGGAACTGTCATTACCATTATAAACCACCACTCGAATCTGCTTCTTTTTGGAAACATTTTCCTGCCAGCAGGCATAGAGCTTTGAATCAAAAACGGTCAGTTGGGGGCGTTCAGCATCATTTCCCGTATCCTTGTTGATTCCATTGGCCCCATCCCCATCCACAAAATTCCAGGCGGGGGAACTGTCATTACCATTATAAACCACCACCCGTATTTGCTTTTTACCATTTTTTTCCTGCCAGGTAGCATAGAGCTTTGAATCATACAATGTATCGAAAACGGTCAGTTTGGGACGTTCTGCATCATTGCCCGGATCCTTGTTGATTCCACTGGCCCCATTCCCATCCACAAAATTCCAGGCGGGGGAACTGTCATTACCATTATAAACCACCACTCGAATCTGCTTCTTTTTGGAGACATTTTCCTGCCAGGTAGCATAGAGCTTTGAATCAAAAACTGTCAGTTGGGGACGTTCAGCATCATTATTGACCGGATCATTGTTGATTCCATCGGCCCCATTCCCATCCACAAAATTCCAGGCGGGGAAACTGTCATTACCATTATAAACCACTACCCGAATCTGCTTTTTGGAGGCATTTTCCTGCCAGGTAGCATAGAGTTTTGAATCAAAAACTGTCAGTTGAGGACGTTCAGCATCATTGCCGGTAACCTTGTTGATTCCATTAGCCCCATTCCCATCCACAGAACTCCAGGTACCGCCTTCATATTTCTTTACTCGAATCTGCTTCTTTTTGGAGACATTTTCCTGCCAGGTAGCATAGAGCTTTGAATCAAAAACTGTCAGTTGGGGACGTTCAGCATCATTATTGACCGGATCATTGTTGATTCCATCGTCTCCATTCCCATCCACAAAATTCCAGGTAGTCGTATCATCGGCAATATTAACAGTCACTGTATAATTCCGGGTCGAATCATCATCTGCTACTACTGTATAGGTGACAGAGCTGGTAAAATTATTGGAGGTAGTTCCACTGTTCTGTGTCGTGCTTCCAATTTTTACGGATGATCCGTTGGTGGTGAAATTAGCCACCAAAGCCGTGATATCAGTTTCGTAAGGCACCGTAGCTGAGATAGTGAAGCCGGAAATGGCGGCAGTAACATCGGCTGAAAGAGCACTGTTGGTCACTGCTGTAAAACTGAAGGAGGTGACGGCTTTGGCAGGGCTTAGACTTTGATCCGTTCCGGCGTTGGCTACCGGAGCTGAATTAGTTTCTCCCGCAGTGACAGTGACAACTACGACAAGTATGTTTTTACCTTTTCTGGCAGCGGTGTCTATTCCAGCCTGGACACCTACAATTTCGGCGTCGGTTAGTCCGGATTCGGTCAGACCTTTATTTAAGCCACTTTTGATGATGGTGATCCAGCTGTCCAGATCGTCATCAGCCACCCCGGCCTTGTTCAGACCCAAAACCGATCCTTCCATCACTTCATCAGCCAGAGCAGCTATATCAGAAGAACCCAGGCCCAATTTGTTCATGCCTTTTAAGGATCCGGATAAGACGGATTTAATTGCCTCTTTTCTGGTTGAGGCGTCCACCCCGGCTTCGTCCAAAGATGAGATGGCGACTGTGGTCAGGTTTTTAATAATGACAGCATAATCCATACTCGATATACCTGCCTCATTGAGAGAGCTATCGATCTGCATTACCACCGTTTTAATAGCGAGAGGCATATATAAGCTGGAAATTCCGGCCTCGTCCAGATTCTGGATGGCTATCTCCATGATCTCCTCCAGTATGGTCGAATAGCCGGAACTGGAAGTGTTGTAAAGAACTGCATTGGTTCGATTTGAAATTGAATTAGCTCTGTCACCGGATATCGAGCGGGATGCACTATTTGTCAGAGATTTAGCGATGTAGCCGGTGATAATGTCGAGAGCTTGAATCTTATGGCCATAATTGTCCAGGACACTAACACCCAGGAACGAACCTTTTAGCACTTGGGGTGCCACTTCACCGATATCGGACGAGTTGCTGACATTGGCCGCCGATACCGTTGTTCTGGCCTGAGATTGAATGGAGTCGATATCGGTCTGTTCAAAATTATTTGAAGACAGATCCGTTCCGATTTCACTGATCAGGGTTTCGGCCAGGCTACTGTTAGTGCTGGAATCATCGTTAGATATGGGCTCGGTCTGGGGATCTCCTCCTGCAGATCCCTGATTGCAGGAGGACAAAAGCATCACCATCAGCGCGAGCACAATTAAGTAAAGGACTTGTTTAGAAAGAGGCCGTTTATAGGTTAACATATCTTTTTGCTGGTTGAAATTTCCAGTTTAACATTTCGCTAAATACAGAGGGCCTATACTAAATACAGAGGGCCTATACTAAATGCGGAGGGCCTATATTGGATTGTTATAGGCCTGAACTTCTTCATAAATGATGCCAAAAAACAAGGTTAATCTTAAGATAAGATAGATACAGCATCTACAAGAAATTTTGATCGGATCTGATTTGATTGAAGGGTTTTATCTGGTTCAAATTTGGCCATATCCCCATCTCCTGAAAACTGGAAGTGGCCAAATGCCCATTTCATATTTTCCACCTTAAACCTGGAAATGGCCAAATACCCATTTCATATTTTCCACCTTTAAACACTGCTTAATCATCCCCTCTTTCATCCTTCAAAAAATCGCAAGGAAATCCCATATTTTTCCCAACCAATACTTTTTCGTTTAAAGAAATTATAATTTGATTTAACGCCCGGGAATCGCAGAAAATAAAATATTTCCTCCTGATATTTTTGATTTTTGTAGATAGATATATTAATACCTCTCTCATTAATATCGTTCTTTCGGGGGCGGTATTTCGGGCTAACGTGGGCTGAGATTTGGGCTGATTTTGTAGAGGTTAAATACTCCCCAAAACAATCCCTTATTCATAACTTATACTTCGATGTACAAAAGTGGACAAATATGGATTCAAAACGTAAAGTGGCAATGACAATTAAATCTGAGACTTAATTTGTCTGAATCATTAGTGAAAATCCTAAATGATACTTCAAAAAATACTGAACTAAAATGAGAAATTTTTCTATTTTCATTATCGTACTATTTCTTTTCTTTGTTGGTAGTTTTGTCGAAGCCAGATCGCTTGACGAGATAAAAAAATCAGGTGAAATACGCATATGCTTAGCGGGATCAGCCCATGAATATTATCAGGAAATGGGGGAAGTGTTTGCACGTTGGATGAATGTGAAACCAAGTATCAAGCGTCTGGATAGTTGGGATCACCAGTTTCACAATCGAGCCGGAAAAACTGAAAAGGAACAAAGTTACACGCCTGCACTGCTCAAAAATGGGACCTGTGATATTTACCCTAATGATCTGGTGATGAACGATTGGCGCAAAAGGAAATTGGCATTTGTAAAACTGTTTCAAAGCCAGATGGTTGTGTCCGTACACAAGGATCGTTTTGGCGAATTCAAGGAAATCAAAGATCTGCAGGGGAAAACAGCTACAGTAATGAAAAACAGTAGTTATCATAACTGGATTGAAACGAGTAACCAATCGACCTTGTCCAATAATCCGGTTCAATTTATATTCCTAAAAACCTACGACGCATGGGAGGCAGTCAGACAAAAAAAGGCTGATTTCACCATTTCTAATGCCAGTGGTATATTGAAGGCGTCAGGAGATAAGGCCAAAGATCTCAGAATTGCGTTCTCTGTTGGAAAAGCAAGTGATATTGGATGGGCTTTGTCCAAGGGCGACAAGGATTTGTTGATTGTTTTAGAAACGTTTATCAGGGGGCAACTTCGCAAAAATTCTGAATTTGATAGCATCTGGCAAAAAAAGGGGATAGGCCTCGATGAATATATGGCTTTTGTTAAAAAACTAGTGAGCATTCAGTAAACGACGTATCCATGATGAATTGACTAAAAAGTATTCAT
>JABGPJ010000141.1 GCA_018645005.1 Deltaproteobacteria bacterium
GTGTTTTGGGGACTTTTGCAAATAGATTATGTGAAGTTATTTATGAACGATCCCTTAAGGATTTCGGAGTGTCTGTTATGAAGCCGTTTCAATTGCTTGGAGGAGTTTCTTAGATGATCTTGACGAAGCGAAGCGACCAAGATCCCAATGTTTGAGCGAAGCGAGTTTTGGGACCTCGGCGAAGCAAGTCTTAGATCATCTTGAAACGTATCCGCAATTGAAAAGGGTTTATAACAGACACGGGTTAATAAGCTTAAGTTAATGACATTGTGAAGATACTAACTGTTAAAATGATGATTCAAAATCAATTCTTTCCTTAATCCGGTGCTGCAACTCTGCGACAGTTTCCTCAAGATTTTCGATTAAGGGATAAATTGCCTTTTCAGGACAGGAAGAGACACAAAGACCGCATCCTTTACACAGAACATCATCTCTACTGATTTGTCCATCTTCAATGGATAACGCCTTCATAAAGCAGGCGTTCACGCATGTTTCGCAAAGCGTGCAGTTACGATGATCTGTTTGAATTTCCAATCCCTTCAAGCGCACAATTCTACCGGCAACATCATCGGGAAGATATTTTCCCGAATTTAAGACAGTACAACAGCAGCGGCAGCAAAAACATACCGCAAGGAGCCTGCCTCGGTCCTTCACGCCCCAAATCAGATTATCCACTTTGACACGACCGATCATTGGAATGAGTCCATCCTCGACGCAGGACCGCATATGCTCGATAGCTTCCCTTTTATTGACATGAGCGGCTATGCGGGGATCTATCTCCTCCGTACCGGCTCCCAGCTGAATACAACCCGCTTCAATCGGGTGATTGTCACACTTTCGTTCATCCCTGCAGGTACAGCGCTTGATAATCACACGATGAGCGGAACGATTAATGAGTTCTTCAAGGACATGTGTAGGCAGGTATGTGCTATCGATTCCCGATATTTCAGCGTTGATGGGGATATGGGTGACATTGAAGTTTTTTTCGGACATCAAGGGAAGCGCTATTTTCGCAATGAGCCCTCCGACAACCGGCCATCGTGTCGCCATGGCACTTTTCCATGTGACGGGCCATATTTTTGCCAGCACATATAGCCACCATTCCGGTCTTCGGGACATTATTTTTACCAGCTAAAATGATGGAACGAAAGCGTGAACCCAGCACGATTCAGCGGCTTGGTTCATGACACCCTGACCATTGGAATAATGGATCATTTCTCAGGGGAGCACTATTGCATAAATGTTATTAAAGGAAATTATCAATTAGGTCAAGTTTGATCCACCAAATTCTTCTGTTACATCAGGCGACAGAGGGACAGGAGATAGAAAAATAGTCTATTCATCGTTGTCGGCCCGCCTGTTTCTTCCCTTATTTTTTAGAATGATTGACTTTAAATTTGATGTTCAATATAATATGATGCTGGTTGAGAATGCAATTTGTTCCGCATTGTCCAATCAGTTTTTCAGGCATATTTATCCTGATTCTCTTAAATGTTATTTAGTCACTGATTCTTTAAATGGGGAGGATGAAATGGCAATTAACAAATTGAAGAATTACTTGAATTATAACAATATCAAATATGTCACTGTGTCGCATTCCAAAGCGTATACAGCACAAGAGGTAGCGGCATCAATTCATATTCGTGGAAGAAAAATCGCCAAAACTGTAATTGTTAAAATTGATGAACAATTTGCTATGGTTGTTCTGCCAGCGTCATACAGGGTGGACTTTGAAAAGTTACGGGAAACCGTGGGGGCCAAAGAAGTCAGCCTGGCCTCTGAAACGGAGTTCATTGATAGCTTTCCGGAATGTGAAGTAGGTGCAATTCCGCCTTTTGGAAATCTTTACGGCATGAAGGTTTATGTAGCGGCAAGTATCGTTGAAGATGAAGACTTTCTATTTAATGCCGGATCACATACGGAATTGATGAAATTGCCCTTCAAGACCTATGAAGATCTTGTAAAACCAGAAGTCGTCCGGATGTCTTTTAAATGTAATTGATCAAACCGTCTGTGGTTGCAGATTTCCATGTGGGTACAAAATGGATTAAAAATCGGACTTTTTGTACCCTCCACCCGATACTCTCTCCCTGTTTCTTTGCAAAAATGTCAGGCCCACACAAACCCCCACAACCTGTGGTCATACAAAGGCAAAGGCTGTTAAAGCACGTTTGAAGGTACGTATCAGGTTGACGGAAAAGACCCTTGCATTGTATTTTTTCGATTACAGCTTACCCACTTTCCCGTCGCTTTGTGTCTCAACCCCGTGTAACATTCAGTATTCAGACACACAATCCAATCCCTGGGCATAGTGACAAAGTTATCTTAACATCTTGTCCGCTTTATAGATCACATATGGGTTTCTTTAATATATTAGCGATTGCCATAGCGCTTGCTATGGACGCGTTTGCAGTGGCTATCTCTACCGGTATCAGTTTAAAGCAGGTTAGTTTTCGTCAGACTTTTCGACTTTCATGGCACTTTGGTCTGTTTCAAGCGATGATGCCGGTCATTGGCTGGGGAGTGGGATTAACTTTTCGAACTGTGATCGAGCAGTATGATCATTGGGTGGCTTTCCTGCTCTTGGCTTTAATCGGAGGTAACATGATCCGGGAAGCCATTCGGACAGACGATGAAGACGCCTTTTCAAAAAAAGAGGCGACAAAAGGTATGACATTGGTGATCCTGTCTGTCGCTACGAGTATCGATGCGTTAGCAGTCGGGTTCAGTATGTCGGTATTGAGCATATCCATCATTTATCCCGCTCTTGTGATTGGGATTATTGCGGCTCTGTTTACAATTGCAGGCCTTCATCTTGGGAAAGTCATCTCAGCCTCCTCAAAAATCAGCAACTACTCAGAATTAATTGGTGGTTTTGTACTGTTGGGAATCGGTACGAAGATCCTTTACGAACATGGAGTTTTTGGTTAGTGGGTCTCCGTACCGATTCGCAACGCTGCGAAACAGCGAAATTCTCTGCTTCACGTAAGTACTACAATACGACACCTAAAAAGCCGTCTTGACAGACAATGTCAAATATCCTGATCGGGTCGGCGTTTTCGTAGGGTCGATTCGCAATTTCTCCAGTTATTAAACTAAAAGAGATGCCGTGTTGAGAGCAGACAATCGTATCCGTCTCTATTTTCCCTGATTCCAATTCATAGCCAAAATGTCCACAGCGATTTTCAATCAGGGCGGTCTTCGCATTGTGTTGAATTAACAGCAGTGAGATCTCTCCCACTTGAAATACACTTTTATACCCTTCAAAAAGATTTTCTTTTTTCTCCAGTGGGTGAAATTCCATTTACACCTTATTAATTTGTCTGGTTCGTCAATGTTTTTCATTATAGATAAGTGCCTTCTGCAGCAAGGGTCTTCAATTATCTCAACTATCTGCAGCCTGCGATCCTTAATGATAGGAAATCCCTTTTTCAGTGTCAAGTACTGATTTCTTTACCTTGCTGAGATTTTCTTCTGGCTCATTCTGCCGTCTATCCAATTTAAACACGAAAACCTTCGAGAACTGTTGCTCTGAGTTTGGTGAGCGAAAGCCTTCTCCCCCAACCTGTTTTTTTACACTTTATACCGGGAACATACGCCGATTTGAGTGTTCTTTTTGTAAAGGTATATATATTTTCCTGGTTTCCAAAACACCCCATATGTGAAAAGATCAACAGCAGATATTGTTTCAACACCCAGTTTTTATGTGCTATATTGCTCCAAACCGGGATTAGAGGGAGCGAATCTTTTTATCACCCTCCTCAACACTTTTGTTGCTTTACTTCGTATCCTGTTCGCTCATCAATAAAAAGAACAATATGGTGTCCAAAATTCTAGCGATAGACGATAGCAAAAACGATCTAATTACCATATGTTCCTTACTGCAGGGCTACATTTCAGACAGTATCATCCTAACTTGTGACTCAAAGAAGTCAGGTTTAAAAATGGCGCAGGAAGAACTACCGGATTTAATCCTGCTCGATCTTAAAATGACCGAAACCGATGGATTCGAGGTTTGCAGAAGACTTAAATCTAAAGATACCACCAGACATATCCCCGTTATCATGCTCACTTCCGCACAAGTGGACACCGGCTGTAGAGCAATCGATCTTGATACCGGGCCCGACGTTTTATTAGTTGGACCCATCGATGGCTCTGAACTTATCCCTTTAGTAAAAACGATGTTACGGCTAAAAAAAGCTGAGGATGAACTATATAAAAAAAAGAATTCTCTGGATGATTTAACCAGAGAAAGAACAGAAGAGTTACAAGAGAGTGAACTTTTTTTCTCCCAAATGTTTGAACAATCATCAACCAGTACGTGTCTTTATGATCCGAATGGATATATCGTCAGTTGTAATCCTGAATTTTGCAGAATGTTTGGTGTTGAAAAAGAGGTGATTACAGATGGACGGTATAATGTGTTTAAAGATCAGGCTGCCTCAGATTCTGGAGTAATCCCCTTACTGAAAGAGGTTTTTGAAAATAAGAAAATAAGCACCTGGGAGATAGAATTTGATCTTGATGTTGCTGCGCACTCAACGCAAACGAAGACGTCGAGAGGAGGCCAGATCTATCTTGAAGTCTTCGGTTCTCCGATTTTGGATCATAAAGGTGATTTGAAATATGTTGCTCTGCAACACTACGATATTTCCAAGCGCAAGCAGACAGAAGAGGCATTACGGGAAAGTGAAGAGAAGCATCGGGTACTTTTTGAATCATCAAGAGATGCCATACTTGTCTTAGACCCCGAAGGTGGGTTTGTAGACTGTAATCAGGCCGCGTTGGAGATGTTTGGATTTCCATCAAAGGTAAATTTGCTCAGACTAAACCCGATTATTCTATCCCCTACATACCAACCCGATGGCGTGCCATCAGCAGATCGAGCCAAGGAGTACATAGACAAGGCTCTGAAGGATGGCTCATATTTTTGGGAGTGGACACACCTCCGGGCAGACGGAGCTGAGTTTCCGGCAACTGTTCTTGCGACAAAACTGATGTGGGGAAACCATGCCTTTCTCCAGGGAACGGTTCGCGACATTACTAAGCCTAACCAAGCCGAGAAAGCGCTTCGAGATAGCGAAAAGAAA
>JABGPJ010000065.1 GCA_018645005.1 Deltaproteobacteria bacterium
AAAATAATATCCCTTTTGCCTTTACAAAAGGGAACAGGCGCAGAAAGATCAGATATTCTTCAAATGCGCCACAATCTTATCACCAAAAGCGTCAGTTCCAATCATCTTACTCTCAACATCCGTATTGGAAAGGTCGGGAGTGGAGAAACCTTCAGCGAAAACGCTCTGCATTGCTTTCCAGATATTCTTTGATTCCTGTTCCAAATCCATGATCATATCCAGCATCATAGCCACCGATCCCACCATGGCATAGGGATTGGCGATATTCTGCCCGGCGATATCGGGGGCTGACCCGTGAGAAGGCTCGAAGTAGGATTTTTTGTCACCAATACAGGCAGAAGGCATTAGACCCAACGAACCCAGGATCCCACCCCCCTGATCGCTCAATATATCTCCGAACATATTTTCCATGACCATGACATCGAACTGGCCGGGATTTAAACACATCGCAGTAGCAGCAGCATCTACCAGAACCTGCTTAACCGTCACATCCGGATATTCCGGTGCAACCTCTTCGACTATTTCGTTCCATAAAACACTGGAGACCAGCACGTTGCTTTTATGAACATTATGCAGCACCTTTTTCCGTTTCATGGCAGTTTGAAACGCGACATGCAAAATCCGTCTGATCTGTTCTTCGTCGTATTCAAGGGTCTCATGCACCCAACGTTTTCCATCCTTGTCCACGCCTCTTTTTTTTGCGCCAAAATAGAGCCCCCCCACTAACTCACGAATAATCATAAAATCAATCCCACGACCGATAACATTCGGCTTCAGGGGTGAAAAATGAGACAATACAGGCGGTAATGAAACCGGACGAAAGTTTGCGTAGGTATTGTACCTTTTTCGTAGCGGCAATAACGCCCCCCTTTCCGGTCGCTCGTCAACAGGAATCTTCTGGGATTCTTCGTGTCCCAGGCCAATTGTTCCCTTAAGAATTGTATCGGCTTCGTCACATATAGCGATGGTTTCATCAGGAAAGGCTTTCCCATCGCTGAAATACGCACACGCACCGAAACTCGCCGGCATCAGTTCGAAACGGACATCATTTCTTTTTTCGACTATATCCAAAACCTTTAGCGCCTGGTTCATTATTTCCGGACCAATTCCGTCACCGGCTAAAACGGCTATCTTATAATTTTTCATTTTTTCTCTACTGGGTTTATATCAATCATTGTTCTTTTGAAAAATAGGCGGTTGAACTACTGTTTTTCTGATAAACCGCGAATCAATAATTCTACACATCGATCCCTGTTTCAGTTCCCTTTCTGCAATCGAGCCTTGATCTCCGCCCGAACCTTCTTTCTCTGAGTGATAAAGTCCAGAGCAGATGCTTCGGAACGGTTGACAATCAACTCTTCGGGAAATTCTATTTGATCCAAGATCAGGTTAATTTCTTCATCTCCTCCCAATTCATTTGCCATATGAGCATCCGATGACAAAGCAATCCGGCACTTTTTTTGTGCCGCCATCTCCAGCATTTGCCGAGCTTGTAGCTTGTCTGCTTTCCCGAGTTGTAGCGAGGAGTTGTTGACTTCCAGAACGATATTTTTTTCGACGGCAGCGTCCATTAATGGTTCCATCAACGGACTGTATCGTTTATGAAACGGGTGTCCAATAATATCGATGGGATCATCCATGGCTCTGATCATTCTTTCCGTCATCTGCAGACTGTTTTCAACGACAAATAGCGGTGGAATCGGATGCACTGATGCAATCACGACATCAAACCGATCAGAGATAAAAACCGGAACATCCGTGGGTCGATCACTATCACTGTATATGTTACATTCAATTCCCCTGAACAGCCTGACTCGAATATCGGCTGGCGGTTCATACCGGGACAATAAGTTCATGAAATAGGGCACATCAGGCCCTTTAATATTTTCCTCCCAACAGAAATCTCCCGTTCTATTGTGAGACAGCCACACGGTATTGTCGATTCCAGGACTATGGTCCGTAATGGCTAACCCCGCAAGCCCGTTTCTATCGGCCTGGCGCAGCAATTCCTCAATCGTGTTCAATCCATGCACTGATGCAATGGAGTGGGTGTGAAAATCAACTGTCAGCATGTTCGCCTTCTGATTCGAATGATATCTGATAAAACAGGTATGATGAAAACCGTCACCGAACGTGGTGCGGTGGATGATGTCATTTTTTGGTGGACTGAATTGCCTTTAAGATCTTTTTCTTGGTCTTTTTAAAATCATCAAGCCCCTGTCGATCTCTGTCCAGAGCTCTTTCAACTGTTTTCAACGCTTTATGAAACTCTTTTTTCTGATAGTAGGCCTCAGCCAGTGTATCTAGGTTTGCTGGTGAGGGGCTTAATTTGACTGCCTTCAATGACAGTTTCAGCGCCTCGTCAAGTTTATGCATTTCACTATTTTTGGTAGTCAGATACATCCAGGCTAGATTGTTTAAGGCCACATTGTCATCCGGGTCATCCTCCAGAATATCCATATACACTTTTTCAGCTTTTATAACCTGGAATGAAAGGTCAAGGTTCAAGGCCAGTTTGAGTTTCACCCATGTGTTCCGGCCTTCCGAACGTCTCATCAGGTACTTCTCCAGCAGATCGATCGCTGGCTTGTACTCTTTCAATTGCTGATGGACATAAGCAAGTTTGATCATCAGCCAGATATTTTGAGGATTGGACAACAGCCCTTTTTGAAAGTGGTGTTTTGCCGTCTGCAAATCCCTTTTCCCCAGGGCGTCCATCCCGAGATAAAAGAAATGCCAATCGGAAAGGTCCGGTGAGAGCGTCACGTTACTGCTGAGAACGGATCTGCTCTCTCTTGCCAGTAGTTGTGTCAGGGATCTTAGAAAAGGGAGATGGGGGCTGTTTTTCATCCCCGGTTTCTGCAAAAGCGTTTTCGCTACAGTAAACTGTTTGTGCATGATGGCGCCATGAGCCTTCGCTTCCGGACTGTTTTCCTTAAATCCCCAGCTAAGATAGGATTGTCCTTTTAAGTACATATACAGTTCAATGGTACTGATATCAAAATCTTCACTGTCAAGTGCCTTTTCAACCGACCTCAATGCCGCTTTTCTATCTAAATGCAGCTGAACATAACCGAGACGTGTCAATAAATAAGCATTGTCAACGGACGTTTTGAGGGCGATCTGGAACGATTCTTCGGCCAGGGCATATTTTCCAAGGCTTTCCAGACTTTTTGCCTCAATTTCCTTTAACCAGGGGGCATCGGGCCGCAAGGCAATCGCCTTTTTTATCGACTGATGAGCTGCCTCAAAATTTCCCAGCTGATGTTCAATCTGAGCTTTTTTTGCGTAGGTCCAGTAATCGTTTGCAGTAATTTCAAGAATGAGATCGATCTCCTGCAGAGCTTCTCTCCAGTCTTCCATGTCCGAGAGCAGTTCGACATAGAAAGATCGCACCCAGGAGGTGTCCGACTTCAACTGTATCGAACGTTGAAAATACTGTTTTGATTTATCATAATTCTTCAGAAGGCGGTGTAAATTTCCCAGCTTTCCCAGAACGACATAGTTGTCCGGATTATTGGCCAGAGCCTTTTCGAATGCTTTAATCGCCTCTTTATAATTGGCTCTTTTTTCCAGTATGCCGGCATATTCCAGAATTAGATTCTGGTTTTTGCGATTGATTGCCAACCCTTCGAGAATGATTCGTTCCGCCTCGAAAGTGTCGTTCTGGCGGTTGTAAATTTTTGCCAGTGTTTCATAGACAAAAGGATCACGCGACGTTTCCGCTCGGGCCTTTTTTAAGTATTCTACCGCCATTAATGATTGTCCGGCCTGAAAGTAGACTTTCGAGAGCTGAACCTTGGCCCAGGTGGAGTCCGGTTTTACTTCCAGGCCTGACAAAAACAGCTGGATTGACTGCTCCCATTTCTTTTCCGTCGCTAGAATGGTGGCCAGCTGAAAGGTCAACAGATAATCCCGGGGATGCAGCTCCACAGCCCTTGTTAAAACTGCCTTAGCCTTTTTTTGTTCATTATTTGCGTAAAGCAGGGTTGCATATCGCATATTGACCCAGGCATCATCGGGAAATTTTTGAACAAGCATCCGAATGGTCCGTTCCATTTCCGGACGATCCTTTAAAAACCCGAGGATTTCGATAAAAAGCTGATAATATTTTAGATTCGCATCGAAGAGTTTAATCGCGGTAACACTTGACTGTTTCGCTTCTTGCAGCTTATGCAGGCGCAGTTCCAGCTGAGCTTTAATAAACCAGAGCTCATGGTCATTTGAATTCAGGTTCAACGCCTCGGTTGTCAGGTTTAGTGACTCTTTCAGATTCCCATTTGTTCTTTCAATCACCGAAAGGAGTTTCAGGATTTCAAAAGAACGGTAGTTTTTTTTATAGGCCTGCAGAAAATCAGATCGTGCTGATTCAACATATCCCGTATCCAGCAAGAATTGGCCTCGGGCGACAATCAATCCGATATTTTCAGGATTTTCCTTAATCTGCTGTGTTAAGTAGTTCAGTGCCTGCTGCTTCTGCCCCAAACCTTCCAGGATCCTCGCTTTGAGTAAATGGGACCTTGGTATTTGTTTGTCCTGATTGATTAAAATTTCAACTTTATCCAGAGCCGCTTTGAACTGTTTGTTCTTCATCTGCTGCTCGATTTCTGCCAGTAGGGACTTTGCTACAAGCGACAAATTGGCAGAGGCGTTTTCCTGTGTGTGACTGATACCCGAATTAGCCGGATTCTCTGCTTTAGAAACACAGGAAGAGACCGCCAGCTGGAGTAAAAGTAGAACTGACACCAAAACAGGCAAGCATCTGGTATTTACGAACATAGTTAAACTCTTTGAGGAAAATGTGCTTTCTTGCACTGCAACCTGGCAGACAGGCTGGGATTGGAGCATGACCTGGCGTATCTGTTTATATTGTATAGCTCTTTTTTAAAATCCGCAATCTTTCTAATCCCAGAACACGACACAAATCGGCCTCTTTGTATTATGCAACGGCCATAGGTAGGGAAAGACAATTTACAATGTAACTGTTCAGCATGGCTCCGTCGAGGGGATCATGATTCAAAACACGGATGAA
>JABGPJ010000125.1 GCA_018645005.1 Deltaproteobacteria bacterium
GATCCAGGATTCATCATTCAACTTTTTGCAAAAACCTAACCGGACATTGCTGAATCAAACTAAACCTTTTTTGATAAGGAGAAATTTATGATCAATGTTGGAGAGGTGGCGCCGGATTTTGAGCTGGATAGTCATTTGGGGACTTTCAAGCTATCACAATTCAAGGGTCAGAAAAACGTCATGCTTGTATTTTATCCCCTCGATTTTACACCTACCTGAAGCAAAGAAATGCCTGACATCGAAAAAAACATCGATGCCTTCAAGGCAGAAGATACTCAGGTTCTGAGTGTAAGCGTTGACAGTAAGTATTGTCATGAAAATTGGGCAACCTCAATCGGGGGTATATCCTACCCGTTATTGGCAGACTTTCATCCAAAAGGTGCGGTAGCCGAGAAATATGGCTTGTATCTTTCTGATTTAGGTATAACAGACCGGGCAACTGTCATCATTAATAAACAAGGCATCGTGCAGTATGTCCAATCGGTAGGTGTCGGCGGTCTTCGAAAAGCTGAAGACCTGCTAGCTGAAGTCAAAAAAGTAAATGCGGGAAATTGATGAAACTGGAATTGTTTTACAAAAATGGTTGTGGATTTTGTGCCAGTGTTTTGAATACGATCCAGAACTTGAAGATTCAGGATAAAGTCCAGCTTAAGAATATCAATGAAAACATCGAGTTCGAAAAAGATCTGGTTATCGAAAGCGGTGACAAGCAGGTACCAACACTGTTTGTCGACGGAAAACCCATGCAGGAATCGGAAGAAATAAAAAAATTCCTTGTTCAATCCTTCATGTAATCCAAAAACCTTGCCCAAGCAGTCTTCGATCAAACATTTCAGCCTGGTTCTGAATTTACTCTTCAAAATGGGCTGAATCAAAAAAAGAAGGGACGAAAAAAGAGAAAAAAAGAGGGTCTATTAAAAATAGTCAAAAATACTCTCTTCCGTTGAAGGGGTGATGATTTTTGGATTTGTCGAATTCAGGATAAGACCTAAGACGGCAGGAATGGGCAGGAATCCCAATACTAAAGTTGAGCATGAGATTTCTGTGTGTTTCGGAGAGATATGCACTAACCAGGACAATTCAATCAGTTAATCCTAACCCGATTTTGTTCCTTCAGAAATTTTATCATATCCTTTTCCCGGAACGCTCTTATTGACGATCCTTGTTTCCTTTTCGCTCTATCGAAAGCATTGGCCAATCGTTTTGCATCTTTTTTGTTTTCCCACATTTTCGGCGCTATCGTTGGGATGATATTTGTGCTCATTAGATCATCAAATGAGGGAAATCCGGTATACCTAATTGTAAGGTCATCAAGCTGTTGTCTTTCCATTTAAACTCCTTATAATCAATGGTGCTCTATTAGGTTTGATATTAAAGGAATTCAAAAAGCGTACCCGTTCTAAGCCTGTACAGAAGAGTTTGATATCCCTGAGAAGATTGTAAATCATCCCATTGAACAGTCTCTTCACTAATTTCTTCAAAAAAACTCTCTGTATTTCTCGACAACTGCCGTTGAGTGTGATAAGCGGGTTGTAGCATGAATTCAAAAAGATAGCTCGATAGAATCCATCATAAAAAAAAGTCGAACTGCTGCAAACAGGTATCATGTTTGCTAATATTTCCGGATTTATTGCGATGTCTGAGAAAATTAAAGCAGGTAAGTCAAAATGAAATGCACTAATTGCAATCATGATAATCTGGCAGAAGCATTATTTTGCAATAAGTGTGGAAGTAAACTGGAATTGGCATGCCCTGAATGCGGTAAGGTCAATCCATCCGAAAGTACTTACTGCAACAAGTGTGGCACCAAACTCACAGCATCAGAAACTCACGACCTATCTTCCCTCGAGGAAAAAATAGATAAGATCCAACGCTAGGATAGCAGGATTCTCCCATGCTTATTTTCGCGAATAGATATTCAGGGCATAAAACAGGCTTTTGTATAAAATTTGTTCTTTTAGTCCGCTTCTACTAGTTCCTTGACTGCAGCTAAAAACTCGCCAATAACAAAAGGCTTCTTAAAAGTTTTTTGAACCCCAAAATCTCTCATTTGAGCTAATAGATCGAGTTTATCTCGAATACCGCCTCCTGAAATTGCAATTATTTTTACGTTTGGATTTTCGTCTTTTAGATCAAAGGTCGTTTCTATACCCTCTTTATCGGGCATGAAAACGTCTGTAATCACCAAATCTATTTGTTCTTTACGGTAGATTTTTAATCCAACTCTACCATTAGGGGCTTCAACAACATCATACTTTGCCTGGGTTAACATCACATTCAACATTTTTCTAAAATTATCATCATCTTCAATAACTAAGATTCGAGCCATCATTATTCCTTTATTAAATCATCCAGCAACCTCATGGAGACCTTCTTACAGTGGCAGAAATATCATCAATGTGGTGAATTTCGATTCAGAAAACCTAATCCTCAGGCCAATCTTATTTGTAATCTGAAATTTTATCAAAATAGGCTGAAAATTTCAAAGCTTATTTGTCACTTTTTAAGCATAAGGATCGTTCAAAAATTAAAAGCCGCGATTAAGCGATCTCCAGTTACAGCTCTACTTGGACCCAGGCAGTGTGGGAAGACGAATCTCGCCAGGGGGCTTGGCGAGCATCGAGTGACGACAAACTAAAAAACGACAAGTGCAATCGACTGCAAATACCCGTTAGGCTACTGATTTGCCCATTGCATTTGAAGCCTGCGTTTGTTGACGGCACAATCACGTATATAGAGGTTTATCAAGGTTTGATATGGGATGCCTGTTTCTTCAGTCAAGGATTTAAAATACGCCACTGAATCCCGGTCAAGACGAATTGTAACAGGTTGTTTTAAAATTTGATGTATGGGTTTTTTCGACCTTTCATTTTCGAAAAGTCATAATTGTCTCTCATTTTCTTTTTCTCCAATATTCTTTTTCTTCCTCTTTTTTTTGCCTTTCTAGCGGAAATTATTCTAATTGCTGTTTCCTTTTTCCAATAGCAATGACAAACAACGATAGATCGTAATTTGAAACTCATGCCCAAAAGAAGAAAGCGGTCTTCAGATTTACAATGGTCTGGATCAAAGTATTGAACAGCGTACTCATCATAAAAAACTGTTTTAGCCTCATCGACTGAAATTCCATGCTTCTTTAGGTTGGTATTTTCTTTTTTTTTGTCCCACGCAAAATCAATAGTATCCATATGTACATTGTATTTATTGATACGGCAGGCGTCAAATATTGTTTTGGATCCAACTCAAAAAGCGTTCGTTAACACCAGACATGTTCCGGGTTTATTTTTCAGCCGGTGGTTTTAAATCCTTGAACATAGCCGCAAAGTCGTCTTGGGAAACCGTTTCAGGTACTTCAGGAGGTTGCAGGCGAACGCCCTTGATCAATTGAAACAGCAGCATAAAGGAAGTCCCCGCCCACAGGAGGCCACTGAGGCGAAGCGAAAGATCGACCTGGAAGATCACGCTTGGGATTGTGATCAACAGGGTCAGGCAAAAAAGGGAGAATTGTATTCGCGCGGGTTTATCTCCAACAATATCCTTCATTGAAGGGGTTTTGATCTTGCCTACCAGAGAACTGAACCGATGTAACCAGACCAGGAATGGCACAATTTTATAAAGCATTCCATTTGAGATGGCCATAGCAAATCCCAACAAAAACAGAATCCCGAAAAGGTAGGCAAAGGTTTCGTCATAGTGAAACAGATCGAACGAAAGCATGAGAACAGCCGGGATCAGGCAAAAAAGCCCCAATTTCCAAAATCGAAGGGTCGTATCCACCATTTTCCGTTGTCTTTGCCAAAGCAGCTTGGCAGTCGTCCAGGTAAATATCAGCATAGCAAGTGTGGCTGGAGCCCCTGCACTTATCAGCCAAAACCGATCCAATTTCATCAAAAATGCGCAGCTCAGTGTGACTATCGATACAGTCACCAGGGAGATGATCAAAATGGAAATCTTTTCATTGAAGGCTTTTGTCAAATAAAACATCGGTATCACATGAAACGACACACCAAAGATCAAGAGGCTGATCCAACCCAGCAATCCGGTAGTCATATGCATATACTTCAAACTGGCCCGATCAATGGGAAAATACCACCAGTCATATAGCAGGCCCACCATTAAAACACCCAGAATCACCGTCACAATCAAACAAATCACCGAAATTCGCATGGCAAAAACAACGGGTTTGTTGGCCTTGACTTTGAAAAGAGCCGCCAGTAACTGTACGCTAAACCCGGTGAATCCGATTAGCAGCAATATGACGGCAATCGCCAGCAACGGCACAACCCATGTCAATAACCCGGTCACAAAGACCAGGATTCCCACCACCAGTAAATGATATATATGCCTGGACATGCCTATCCAGGGAACCTGACCGCCAACCAGTACCGGTACCATCTGATAAAAAGCGCCCATCATGATCATGGTCAGCCACCCCAGGGTGATGGCATGAGTCAAGGCAACCGTATCCAGGCTCCAGGACGTAATAAACATGTTGTCACCAAATCCCGCCAGCAGAAGACCCGTCAGGATACCAAAACTGGGACCGGTGATCATATAACGAAAGGGGATGTCTTCAGGAGGGGCTTGATCCAGGCTGAGGTTGCTTGTTTTCATAAATTTTTCCAAATCAGTACTTGAACCGTACCATCTTCAGACATCTTCGTTTCATGATTGCAATTTCTTTCTTCCAGCTTCTGATAAAGCGGGAAAGGTTCATGGCGATGAATCATCAAAATGGGCCTATCCTCCTCCAGTAATGCAACCTCCTCCAGTATGCGCACCATTGGTTCCGGGTGCATCAGTTCCCGGCAGTCAACAATATTCAGTTTTTTGTCTGTTTTAAAAAGTAGATCGACCATTCTGTCCCAATCAAGAAAGGGTTAACATTTATTTTTTGTTCAGACGAAGAGGCTGAAGGGCAAACGTTTATAAAACAAACAGCTGCACTTCCTTGGCGATCTGCTCAAGATCTTCACCCAGATGTTGATCCAGCATGGGATACAGAATCTGCTCTTCTTTGGAATTATGCTGTTGAATTAAAATCAACATGGTTTCGGCCTGGTCAAATATCCGCTGGTAGTCACCCTCTTTCAGAGATTCTTTCATCTCTTTCAGTACACCTCTAATCTGTTCATGTTCTGCCCGCATCACGTGCGTGGGACCACCCCCTGTCATCCCTGTTTTTTCCTCAAAAGCCGGAAAAAGGATCTGCTCCTCCCTGCCAAAATGGACCTCCATATTCCAGATAAAGGCCTCCATCAACACTTTTCCTTCTGTTTCATTACCCCCATTCAGCGTATTCTCAGCCTCAACATACATAGTATCGCAATGTTTGTGCTGGGATTCCATGATCTGCACAATCGAGGCAAAGCTACTGCTTTTGGCTGCCAGATAGCCACTCCAGGCGCCTGTTTCGACACGAATTGGAAGCCAATCGAATTGACCCCAGTGAGAATTCTGGAAACCGCTGATAACGGCTCGATAATCCCCACTGCCTTTGACATGAAGCTGATCTTTACCACCCAGGTTTTTAAAAGCAGCTGTTAACTCGGTGACCGCCTGTTCATCCGTCTTACCGATTAAATCAACTATTGTTCCCATCCTTTCTCCTTAATCTAATGATCTCATTTTTCAAATATAACTGCGCAAAACCGAATTACTTCGGGTGTTGCTCAGCCATTTTTTTTCATCAATATCTCTAAATATTATTGAAATAACAACTTCTTACACCTTGAGCAGCCCGTTTATTGATGAAGCCTGGTTGGTTATTTTGCAAAAAGCCAACCAAAAAGTAGTTTCAATAGACGGCCTGACACCGTCAGGTATCAAGACAAGTAATGCCGTGTCTGATAGCGAATTTGGTAAGTTCTGCAATACTACGAATTTTCAGTTTAGACATGATGTTGAGACGATGTGTCTCAACCGTCTTTGTGGCAATATTCAGGTGCGAGGCAACCTCTTTTGATGTATAGCCCTCAGCAATCAACTGCAGCACTTCCCGCTCTTTTTTTGTGAGCCGGGCAACTTCTGTCTGGGTACCAATGTTGGTCTGCCGGACATAGTCATCAATCACAATCCCCGTGATTTCAGGGCAGAGATAACTTTTATTAACAGCAACTGTTTTGATAGCATCCACAATTTCATTTTTCGAGCAGTCTTTTAATAAGTATCCAGCGGCTCCTGCTTTCAGCATTTCAGTCACGAAGTATTTATCCGAATGCATTGATAACGCAACAATACGGGTACTCGGATATTTTTCTGTCACACGGCGGGTTGCCTCTGTCCCGTTCATGTCCGGCATATTGATATCCATGATCACCACATCAGGATGTCGCTCCCCAATCAGCTCCAAAGCTTCTCTACCGTTCGCAGCATCACCAACTACGGTAAACCCGGGTTCCTGCTCTATCATAGAACACAAGCCTTCCCGCATAATCTGGTGATCATCGACTATTAGAATCCTGATACTCATGATAACCTCTCTTCAATATTTTCAGAGGCTTTTAGAGGAGCCCGCATGATAACTTCGGTCCCCCGTCCAGCTTCAGAGTGAATTTCCAAATAACCGCCCAACAGACGCAGTCTTTCTCGAATGCTAAACAGGCCAAACTTGCCACCTTTTTCCGGGCTGATGGCTTGATCATGGCTTTTAAATCCGACCCCATCGTCCGCAACGGTAATCTGTATCTGGTGCTCAACACGGGCAACTGAGATTTTGATCTGCTTGGCTCCGGCATGCTTAATCACGTTTACAAGTAGTTCTCGGACAGATCTAAAAATATGAATTCGCACATCTTCTTCCAAATACTTCTCAAGCTCATCGTCGTCAAATTCGGTCAGAATTCCATGAATCTTCTGGTTCTGTTCGGCCAGTCCGGCCAACGCTGCTTCCAATCCCATCTGATAAAGAACCGGTGGACTGAGTTGGAACGTCAAAGATCGGGTTTGTTGAATGACCTGTTTGATATTATCGTGCACCATGTTCAGGTCTTTCGAAATCAATGAGGTATTAATCTTTCCTGACAGCAGTTCCAGTTTTAGATTGGAAATCGCCAGCGAGGCCCCAATTGAATCATGCAAATCACTCGCAATCCGTCTTCTTTCTCTCTCTTCGGTCAGCTGTACTTCAGACGCCAACCTGCGCATCTGCTCTTCACTATTCCTGAGCGAGGATTCAACTCTTCTACGTACCAGGACTTCTGAATTCAGCTGGGTGTTTTTTGCAGCCAGCTCCCGGCTTCGGTCCTCCACCTTTTTTTTATAATCCTTCAGAATTTTGCCGATGCCCCTGGAAAAGGCAACGGATATCAATACTGCAACCAGAATAAAGAATAGAAACAGGACTGTTGCCGATTTTATTTTATCCTGAATGTTATCCTCCAGTTTGTCCATCAGCCGCTGGATATTCAACATATCCGAATTCTCAATGTGAAAACCCGTGGCAACAATCCAGTTCCATGGTGGGTACATTCTATAGTAGGTCAGCTTCAGTCTGGGCGACGGCTTGTCTTTGTCTATATCCCAGTTCTCAATAAACGTGCTGCCTTTCAACGTAACCTGATCGATCAATTTTTTAATATAGGGACTTCCTTTAGCGTCCTGAAAATAAACCGTCAACTCTTGTCCTTCCAGTGCTGGATTTTCATGATGGAGCAAAACCTTCAGACTCTGCTTCCCCTTTTCCCCTTCAATCAATTCATATATTTCAAATGCATTTGGATTCGGGACTCTCATCGATTCATCCCTGAGACTATCCAAAACCTCTTTTTTAATGGCTGATTCAACCTTCTCATATCGTCCCAGGCAGCCAATAAACCAATTATATACTTCAAACCGTTTCAGAAAAAATCCGCCGTCGCCTGCACCGGTTTCCGAATTATCTTTAAACGTAAAGTAGCTTTCCCCTCTTGACTTTGTTCGTTTCATGATCTTCCGGAAAACCTCCGTTTCTTTCAGATCGGGGTAGTCATCAAAGACAATGCCATCTGTTACGCCAGATGTGGGGCAGATAATCTTCTTTTCACTTTTTTCACACAACAGGTAATAGTGCCCTTCACCTTTAACCTGCCTGATAGACTTTAATGATTTGACTATCAGCGACTGTACCTCTTCTTCTTTTTTATTGTCTTTGTACGTTTGATACATAATGGAGGATATAGAATGGGCCGCAAAGACCTGTTTCTTAACCCTCTCCTTCAGTATATCAGGTACTTTATTATGATGGCTTTCAATATCACTCACCTTGAAGTCGATAATATTCCGGATCTTTTCTTTTCTTAAAAATATATAGTCCTCTTCTACTTTTTTCAGTTCGGATTTGAAGACGTCGTTATATCCATAAATAAAAAGGTATCCCATCCCCAGGGAGAGAAGGGCAATGATCAATAAAAGGCTGATAAAGTTTAGTCTGGCAATATTTTTTTCTTTTTGAAAATTGATCATCAGCGTCTGTCTTCCCAATTATTCGTCATTGTATGATTAATTAATAAAGGTCGAGAGGCAGTTTGGCTTTGACTTAAGTCAAACTGCTTTTTGACCGCTTTTACCAGGACAGTGTCAGTCGCAAATTGTTTTGCCAACCATTTAAAGTGCTAAGGGTTGTCTCAAAAATTACTCGAGTGTTTCTCATTGGTGTTAAAGAAACACGTTGCTATGACATTTTGTCTGCAAAATATCCAGTCTTTTGCGGACAGATTAGGCCAAGTTATTTTTGTACGATCCCTAACTGGAGAGGGTATCTGAAGAGACAGGTGTTGTTGCGCTGGACCCTTGCTGAGACAACCCACGCAGCAAGGGTTCATTTTGTCGATTTGGTAAAGGTATTGATTACTCCTTTGTTTTTGTATGCTCAATATCAAAAGGAGAACAATTATCTATGCCCAAACCTCTATCTTCAACGGTTTCGACGATATTACCATCCTTCCAGCAAATCTTGGACAGCTGGTACGCAATCACCTGCCCATTATAGAGATTCATCGATTCCATCTTCTCAGAGCTGTTATTAAACTGTATTTTCGCCACTGAGTTTTCCTGATTCAAGGTAAAACTACCCGTAATATCAGAAAACAGTAATTCCGCATGTGCATGATTAAGTACGATAACCACTTTCGAAACAAAGCGAAAGTTTTCACTCTTTATGCGATTGGTGATCTGCTCATTCTCCTTCAGAAACAGCTCATTCAACCTGTTTTCGAGAAGCAACAGTACGCTGGGTGTGAGGACAATCAGGTCAAATTCCTCGCTCTTGATCTTCTCAACGTTACCATAGGTCGGCGTAATACCCTTTACATTTACAACCAGTTTTTTGAATTCTTCATGATTTCCTTGACTGACCCTCATGGGATAGCGATCAATCTCAAAACTGTTTATCAGCCGATCCACTGGCTGGAATTTAACTCTGCCTCCCTCCTTGATAATTCTGCCCCAGAACCCCAGTTTCGACATCGCAGCGCCTTCCTGTCTGTACCAGTCATCGATAATGTATGTCTGATCTTTGACCTCATCATACCGAATATCCCCCAATCTCGACTTCGTTCCGCCAGACGAACAACCAAATAGCAGTATTGGCAGGAATACGGCATAAAAAGCGAATTTGATTTTAGTCATGAGACAACTTACCCCCGAATTGTGTTTAGGTTTCAATTTTCTTATTCATATTCATATTAGCCGTATATCTATCACAGATCGCGTTTCAAATCAAGAAAATATATCTCTTAAAACCATAGAGATCGTTCAAAAATAACTTCACCTAATCTATTTGCAAAAGTCCTAAAAACACAGGACATTATGCCAACAGAATGTGAGTTAGTTTTTGAGCCGACCCATAGCCAAATATCTGAAGTGGCTTTCAAGTATGATGCGAAGCCGGCACCGTCACTACATCATCTGGTGTCCGCAGGTCCGATTTTTTTTAACGTGCTGTTTTATGGGGTTAAGTTTTAGAATTCATGTTACAGTTGGCCCATCACAGCCTGCATCAGTTATTCAAGTTTACCGGAATAATTAATTCACCGGTAACTATTTGACAAGGATAAATTCACTGTTTGACACTGAACAAATGATTTCTGACCATCTTGACTTTAAAAGCGAAATTCTGACTTTTAACCGCCGCAACCCGGAAAAGAAGTAAACAATTCAACACATCTATCGTTTATATGCTTTTTTCACTCAAGAGAATTCAAGAATTTTTTCTCCAGATACAGCAACACGGTCCGCTGGAAAAAAAGATGCTCAAGACTGTTTTTTTAGTCGTCTTTTTGAACCTGATGTTCGGGGTGCTGTTTTTTATGGCTGAACGTCAGGCTCAGCCAGATTTGACCCTCACAGATTCGATCTGGTGGGCCGTTGTGACGATGACAACGGTTGGGTATGGTGATGTGTCTGCAGTCACTCCTGTCGGCCGCTTTGTCATCTCATATCTGTGCATGTTCCTGGGGATTGGCTTAATCGGTTATCTGATCGGATTTTTAGCGGAACACATCTTACGAAATATGTCTAAAACAAGAAGAGGCCTTGTGAAAATCATGGATAAGGATCATTTAATCATCTGCACTTTTCCTGGCGAAAATAAAATTATTGAAGTCGTGAAGGAGCTCAAAGCGGCACCTCAATATAAAGACTGTGCCATCGTTCTGATTACGGACGAGTTGGAGGAATTGCCTGAGAATCTGAAGAATTTGAAAATTCAATTCGTGAAAGGGGTTCCGACGGATGAGGATATTCTGTTCAAAGCAAATATCCTGGGTTGCCAAGGCGTGATTATCCTGGCAGATCAAACCAATTCACAATCTTCAGATGAGCGATCCTTTGCGATTGGCATGATTATCGAACTAATTGAAAAGAAGCATCAAAAACACATCAAAACCATTGTTGAAGTAGCCAGCAGAAAGAATCTTAAACTGATCCAAAGATCTGAAGTTGATGGGTTGATATCAAACGATGGGATCACCAGCCGCATGCTTGTGCAGGAATTTCTTTATCCTGGAATTCATGACATTTTTCAACAGCTGCTCAGCAATTTCAAAGGCAGCCAGTTCTATATTTTTCCAACCAGGTTGATTGGAAGAAAAGTCATTGATTTGCAGACCGAAATTTTAAGGCACCCGGCCAACATCCAGATTATCGGTATTATCAAGGAGCAAGAGAAGATTTTGAATCCACCAAGGAGCATGCAGATTGAAGAAGGGGACCAGTTGATTCTTTTGGCAGAAAACCTGGCAGATTTTAACCAGATCGAAGAGAGTTTGCTTGATTAGCAACAATGAAGCCGAAGTCTGACTCTCTGTTTACTCTTCGATAAATCGCCCTGTTGCAGCCAGATCTTCCAGACCCAGATAATTCTGAATGGTTATCCCCCGTCCCTGAACTTCAATCAGCTTTTGAATGGACATGCGGGCCATCATTCTGGACAGTGTTTCCGGGATCGTCCCCAACAAACTGGCCAGCTGTCCCTTGGTGATATTCAGGGTCACCTTGTCATTGTTTCCCTGCTCCTCGGCCAGGTAGATCAAATAACCCGCTAATCGTCCGGGAACATCTTTCAGAGACAACTCTTCTATCTGTGCGGCAAACTGCTTCAACCGTTTGGAAAGGACGGCCATCATGTTCATCGCCAACGATGGCTTTTCGGTTATCAGTCTGACAAAAGCCTCTCTTGGGAAAAATGCCAGCCGGCTCTTAACCAGCGTCTCAGCATTTGCAGGGAACCCCCTGCCCGAAAACATGGCCACTTCACCAATTGGCTCTCCCCCACCGAATATATGCAGGATTTTTTCTTTACCGTCCGACGATAGTTTGAAGATTTTAACCTGTCCATCGATGATGAGATAAAAACCATTGCTGTCATCTCCATCTATAAAGATAGTCTCACCTTTCCGATAGTTCTTTTCAATCGTAATCTGCTGGATCTGAAGCCGATGATCCTCTGGCAAATCACTGAACAAGGGGGAAATTGAGAGGACATTTGCAATGGTATTCATTTTCTATTTCAGAAGAACTTTTAATTGATCTACAACATAAAATCATAGGATAGCATGTTTCAATACTAAACAGATAAAATTTTTTCATTCAATATTTCATATGTTTATATGGTACCTCGAGACAAAATTGTCGATTTGACTTAAGTCAAACCAATCGGTTTCAATCCATGGTCTGATTAAAACCATAGCACAACTTAAAAAGATTGAACTTTCTTGATCACCATTCAATAATAAGAGCCAAGGAGAAATTGATGTTTTGTTATCAATGTGAACAGACCAGTAAGGGACAGGGATGTACCATCAAAGCCGTTTGTGGAAAAAGTGAAGATACCACCGCACTTCAGGATTTACTCATCTACGCGGTCAAGGGACTTTCCCAGTACGCAGTGGAAGGCCGAAAAGTCAGCGTAGTTGATGCCGAAGTGGATACATTTGCCTGCGAAGCGATATTTTCAACCTTGACCAACGTGGATTTTGATGAAGCCAGATTTGTTGAACTGATCAATCAGAGCAACGATCATCGTGATGAGTTAAGAAAGAAGGTCGAAGCGGCAGGTGGATTTTTTGATTTCAAGGAAGGACCGGCAGTCTTCGAATTTGCTACAGACCTGGCCGGTATGTTAGCCCAGGCCACAGCAGTCGGTATCCAGGCGGATGCCAACGCCGATGCGGATATTTTGTCACTGCAACAGTTACTGATCTACGGAATTAAGGGCCTGGCTGCATACACCGATCATGCTCGCATCCAGGGACAGACAGATGACGCCGTTTTTGAATTTGTACATGCAGGGATGGCAGCTACACTGGACGCTTCCTTAAGCGTTGATGACCTGGTAGGCCTGGTCTTGAAATGCGGCGAAGTAAACCTGAAAGCGATGGAACTCCTGTATCTCGGAAACAGCGGAAACTATGGGATCCCCACACCAACTACTGTGCCTTTGGGAGTCAAGGCTGGAAAGGCGATCCTGGTGTCCGGCCACGATTTGAAGGATTTGGAAGAAATCCTGAAGCAGAGTGAAGGAAAAGGCATCAATGTCTATACCCATGGTGAGATGCTGCCCTGTCATGCCTATCCCGGATTGAAAAAATATGACCATTTTTACGGGCACTATGGCACAGCCTGGCAAAATCAAGGTGCGGAATTTGATGCCTTTCCCGGCCCTATCCTGATGACGACCAACTGTATCCAGCAACCGAAAGAGACTTATAAGGATCACATCTTCACCACGGGTTTAGTAGGCTGGCCTGGTGTCAAGCACATTGCTGACAAAGATTTTAGCGCAGTTGTTGAGAAAGCACTGGCACTGCCTGGTTTTACTGAAGATACAAAGGGCAAATCCGTCAATGTCGGTTTTGGTCATGACACTGTACTGGGAATAGCCGACACCGTGGTTGGTGCAGTCAAAGCCGGAGACATCCGCCACTTCTTCCTCGTCGGGGGATGTGACGGCGCAAAACCGGGTCGAAACTACTACACTGAATTTGTAGAAAAAGTCCCGGATGACTGTGTTGTGCTGACACTGGCCTGTGGCAAGTTTCGCTTTTTTGACAAAGATATGGGTGATATCGGCGGAATCCCCAGGCTGCTGGACGTGGGACAGTGCAACGATGCCTTTTCTGCTATCAAGATAGCGGTTGCCCTGGCAGAAGCTTTTGAGTGCGGCGTCAACGATCTGCCTCTCTCAATGGTGTTGTCATGGTACGAGCAGAAGGCAGTTGTGATTTTGCTGACCCTGCTGCATCTTGGAATCAAAAATATCCGACTGGGACCAACTCTCCCGGCTTTTATTTCACCCAACGTACTTGATGTTCTGGTTAAAAACTTTAATCTGATGCCGATTCAAACCGCAGATGAAGATTTAAAAGCGATTCTCGGTTAAGCGCAACTTAAACTTTTTGTGTGAATTGATCATGCAATGCCCCGGTCAGGATACCAGATACTGGACATTTGAAGACATCTTCGATCTTGCTTGCCCGAATTGTGGGTTTCAGGTTGAGTTCTTCAAAGATGATGCTTTCAGGAATTGTGACCGGTGCGGCTCCAGAGTGGTTAATCCCAAAAAGGATGCTGGCTGTGCCGAAACTTGCTCGTTTGCGGACCAATGTAAAATTGAACAAACAAAAAAATAGAGTCCTCGTGAAAATCAAACGTAAAATAATCGAAATCGATGAAGAGCTCTGCGATGGGTGCGGAAACTGTGTCACCGCCTGTGAAGAGGGAGCCATTCAGATTGTCGATGGAAAAGCCAAAGTGATCAACGATATATTCTGTGACGGATTGGGCGCCTGTATCGGTGACTGTCCGCCGGATGCACTGAAAATTGTGGAACGGGAAGCAGAAGCGTTTGACGAAGAAGCTGTCCAGCAACATCTGTCAAACATTGAACAGATCTCCGTGCCAGCATCAGAACCCAGTGCCTGTGGCTGCCCCTCCGAGAAGATTCAGAGTTTTATTCCGAGCACCGCCTGCCAGACTGCCAACCGCCCGACGTCAATGGAGCAATCGGAATCAGCACTGTCCAATTGGCCAATCCAGATTAATCTGATTCAGCCAGGTACCCCTTTTCTAGAGGACTGTGATTTGTTGCTGGCCGCAGACTGCGTGCCTGCTGCCTACCCCAATTTTCATCAGGACTTTCTCAAAGGCAAAACGCTGATGCTGGGATGTCCGAAGCTGGATGATGCAGAAGCCTATGTGGATAAATTTGCAGCGATTTTTAAAACAGCCGCTATCAAAAGTGTCACGATTGTGATCATGGAAGTTCCCTGCTGCTCAGGTCTGCCTGTGATCGTTAAAAAAGCACTGGAAATATCGGGCGTTAAGATCGCCCTGGAAGAGATTGTCGTCAGCATCAGAGAGGGGAAAGTCCTGGAAAGAAATTGGAATCCACCCGAACTGTTAACGACTTTGGGAGACCGTCCCTCCTAAATCCGGATCACTGTTACCGTTTGGTAGCACATCGGATTTTCTGAAATTCAACGGGTAAGATCAAGGGGATAGAATCCTTCTGATTCACAGACTGGCTATGAATCAGAAGGTCGCGAAGAGGGAGTGCAAATTAATCCGGAGCAGTACTCATCACGGTACTTAGATCCTCAATTTTATTGTTCTTGAGTCTCCACTCGTATAGATCTTCCATGTCCTTATAAACCTGGAACATTTGGAATGTACCATGCCAGTGAGCATAATCCGGGGCATTCATGGCAGCACCCTGTCGTGCCCGCCTTCCGGTGTGATGCCACAGGAAGTACATCAACTCCTGGAAGCCGTCCTTCCAGGGATCCTTCTTGAGCAGACCTTTGGCAGCCAGCTCTTTCTTCATCTTCACAGCACCCGCCCACTGCTTGTTATAAAGCTCGACCATGGTATCCAGGGTTTTTCTCTGGACATCTGTATGCGTCGGACCATGGCAGTTCTGGCAGACCTTTCGCATCAGCTTGTCACCTTTTTCACCATCCCCACGATTGCCACTGCGAACAACAGACTTTTTATGCATCAAGTCCCATTTTAATCGCTCCTGAACGTTGTGGGTCGTGTCCAGATCGCCAATACCACTCATGTGACAGGTTGCGCAGGTGGGTGCCAGATAATCTCCCGGTTCCCACAAACCGGATGCAGACTCCCAGTTCCAGTTTTCGCCCTGGGTCAGATAGACTTGACCATGCTTGCTTTCATGATAAATCTCGATATTGGGGTGATCCGGACCTAGATGGCAGGCGCCGCATGCTTCAGGTTTCCTGGCAGATGCGACTGAAAACTTGTGACGGGTATGACAGACGGAGCAGTTACCAATAGCACCGTCAGGATAACGGGTACCAACTCCGCCTGGCCAGGTTTCATTGATGGGTTTGTTATCCGGACCCATCTCCACCTGGGTTCCATGGCACATCTGGCATCCGGCTGTTTTTGATGCCCGAACATAGGCCGGTTGTCCTTTCGGAGTTAGACCCGTGGAGAGATCAATCTTGCCACCATCCATAAAAGCAGCGCCTTCATGCAGATACATCAGCTTCTGCAAGGCACCCTTTTTAGGATCCATGATTGCAGCACTGGAAAGTGCAGCATGTCCACTCTTCAGGAACTGATCGACCTCTGCTGGATGACATCGAGCACAGGTTTTGGATGAGACCATGGGAGAAATGTAAGTAGGAGTTCCTTTGACTCCGCTACATTGGGTCGCCATAGGAGAATTTTTTTCAACGACATGGCAGTCGTAGCAGGAAACTCCGGCACTTGCCATGGCACTCTCTTTCCATGCTGCCACCGTTCCGGGAACTTCTTTGGCGTGGCATTCGATGCAGGCCTGAGCCTCTTTCGAAAAAGTCCGGTCAACCTTAATGTTTTTCCGACCCAGATCGGGGGACTTGGCGTACGCCATCGAAAAAATCCCCAGAACGAAAAAAACGACTATTGCTGATCCAATTCTTCCGGCTAAATATCTCATTTTTCTCTCCTCGCTGATTTTAAATCATCCTCAAAAAACGAATCAAACACCCAGCAGCTTATGGCAGGGTATCGGGCTGTCATTCCGGGATTGACCCGGAATCCAGTCAACTTATAACTGTTTGCACGTCTGGATCCCGGATCTGAGTCCGGGATGACTTGTCGCCGCAAGCGGCGGGGTATAAACTATTCAGAGCTTGCAATCTCGTTCCGCTTAAAAAATCGGTCCGCTGTCTCGATCATATCTTTGTGTCCCACATGGGGATGACACTCAGCACATGTTCTATTTGAAGTTCCTCTCAAATATGAGCGATGTGCGATAAAACCTCCGGAAGGTAATCCCGGTGGCGTTAAGTTATAGTGACAATGTCGACAGGCACTTTCAAAAGTAAATTTCAACCGGTTTTTCTCGGCATTTCCCTCCCAGTCGAATTCAGCACCATTGACATAAAAGTTTTGTATCACATCTCCGATCCCGGTCTTACCTTTGACAAATACATACTCTAAAAAGTTTCCGTGAGGCAGATGACAATCGACACACTGTGCAGCAAATCCCTGGGGATTATTTCCACCGTGTACTGCCTGCTTCCAGGATGCCTGGAAAGGCTCCATAATATGGCAGGAAGCACAGAATACATCTTTATTGGTCGTATCCATCATGAAACCTGAAGCCAATACGAGCATGACTGTGGCAACAACGCCGAAAACCAGTCCCAACATCCAACCTTTTTTCCAAAACAATTTCTTATCCGGAGCCTCTGTTGTCATTAAAATACCTCTCTCTCGATGAAATCATGGAAATTTGATTCATCATGGTGCGTCACCGACAAAAGTCGCCTGCTGCTGCCATCAACCCGTTTCCTTGTTTTCAGGAGGATGAATCGAGCCCCCTAAACACTGGACATTTTGCGAACAGAATGTGAAGTCAACGTGTTTCCTTTACATCAATGGGAAACACTTGAGTAATTTATGAGCCGACACTTAATCCTTATACGGGCTATTCGAATTTCGCTAGCTTATATCAGCAATTGATATGCCAGTTATAGTTAGTTCATAATTTCAATTTATTGCCTTTTTTTGTAATTTGAAGTATTACCATTTGGTAACAATTAAGACTAAATAGTGCTACCGTTTTGAAACAGTCTTGATTCGAATCTCTTTACCAGTTCACCATATAAAAGATGAATACTTGTTGTATCCGTATGATACATGGACAGGTATATTTATTGCTGTAAGATTGATTCAAACTTTTTTCAATCTATCCGTTCCCGCCCATGAAACTCAAAACAAAATTCATCACCACATCCGGTCTAGTCCTGATCCTGTCATTTTCCATCACATTCTACTGGATGTCCAAGTTCCAGGATGAGCTGGTCGTGTCACAGGCCAGACAACAGGCACGTATGCTTGCTCAACAGGTGATTTTGACAAGAAAATGGGTAGCAGACCATCATGGTGTTTTCCTTGAGAACCAGCCTGGGGTCACAGAAAATCCATTTCTCGAAATCCCGGTTATTTTTGATCAATCACAAAAAAAGTATATAAAATACAATCCTGCCAAAGTAACCAGGGAACTTTCAGAATATGCCAACAACGTCGACCTCTGGCAATACAAGGTCACCAGTCTGAATCCGGTTAATCCCAAAAACCAGCCGGATGAATTTGAGAAAAAGAGCCTCTTGGAATTGGAAAAAGGTGCGGATGAAATATCAGCAATTATCAGACACAAAAAAGGAAGAACCCTCAGATTAATGTTACCTGTCATGACTGAAGAGGCATGTCTGGAGTGTCACAGCCGTCATGGCTACAAAACCGGTGATGTCCGAGGGGGCCTGAGTCTGTCCATTTCATTGAAACAGGCTGATGCGCTTATCTCAAAAAACAACCGTACACTCCTGACATTTTCGGTTGGGGCTATCGTTTTGAGTATTCTTGTCATCTACTTTCTGATTGATTTTTTTATTGTTCGAAAAATCAAGATCATCTCCAACCACATGGTTCGACTTCCCCACGCAGCCAATACGCCCTTGAAAATGCAGCTAGGCGGCGATGAAATCGGAGAATTATCCAGAAAATTTCAAGACCTCAACCGCCGGTTAACAGAATCACAAGTCGAATTGGAAAAGACCCGGGAGCAGATATATCAATCTGAAAAGCTGGCTGCACTGGGTCGTTTTTCTGCAGGAATAGCTCACGAAATCAACAATCCCCTCGGAGGAATGCTGAATTGCGTCAAAGGCATGAAGGAGGCCCCCGAAGATCAGGAACTAAGAAGCCGCTATATCGAGTTGATTGAAAAAGGGCTGAAACGAATTGAACTGACGCTGAGGCAGTTACTCAATCTTGGACGCAGTGAACCCCTGAGGTTACGTGAAGTTGATGTTGACGGATTGATCAGGGAGTGTTTTGCACTGATGACCTATAACTTGAAACGGATCACTTTCGAATTTGATTTGAATCTCAATCGTGTGATTGTGATCGATTCTGAAGCTTTAAAGCAGGTCATTGTCAATATCGGACTTAACGCCATTCAGTCTATACCGGAAAGCGGGCGCATTGTAATAAAAAGCGGTGAAACTGATTCGGGTATTGCCATTTCTATCAAAGATGATGGTGAAGGGATTGAGGAGGACAATATCCGCAAAATCTTTGACCCGTTTTATTCCACCAAGGGTGTGAACGAAGGGACAGGCCTTGGGTTAAGTGTCACTTATGCCTTGGTTCAACAAATGGAAGGCCGCATAGACGTATCAAGTACGAAGAACAAAGGCAGTAGCTTCAGTATTCAATTGCCTCGCAGAAAAAACCTCCCTCTTTCCGAAAACTCAAATGGGTTATTATCAGGAGATCCAAAGAATGATCAGGATTCTATTGGCCGAAGATGATGAAATAATGAGAATTACACTGTATGATCGATTGAAATCTAAAGGATGGAAAGTCGACCAGGCAGCCGACGGCAAAGAAGCGCTTGATAAACTCAAAAAACAAAAATACCATCTGGTGATTTCTGATATTCGCATGCCTGGTTTGGATGGAATTGAATTGATGCGTCATGTTCAGCGCCTCTACCCCAGAACCGAAGTGATATTAATGACGGCTTTCGGCGAGGTTAAAGACGCCGTAGACTGTTTAAAAAATGGGGCAGCGGACTATATCTTAAAACCATTTGATATGGACGACCTGACCATTCGGGCTGACAGGTTGCTCAAACAGCAAAACATCAAAAACAAATGTGCCGTGCTGGCGGAACGGTTCAAGGACACGAAAATAATAGGCAGTAGTGCATCCATGCAAGAGGTCCTTAATCTGACCGCCAGGGTGGCCCCCACAGACTCCACAATTCTGATACAGGGCGAATCCGGCACTGGTAAAGAGCTGATTGCAAATGAGATCTATGAACAAAGCACCCGGTCAGAAGGGCCATATATTCGAATCAACTGCGCCGCGATCCCTGAAAACCTGATTGAGTCAGAGTTGTTTGGGCATGAGAAGGGCTCTTTTACCGGTGCAGATAGCCGGAAAACAGGTAAGTTTGAATTGGCCGACCGGGGAACCATTTTGCTGGATGAAATTGGTGATATGCCCATCTCGATGCAGGCAAAACTTTTGCGAGTATTACAGGAACAAGAGATCGAACCTATCGGGGCGGACCGCCCTCTACAAGTAGACGTTCGCATTATCAGTTCCACAGCAAAGGATCTGGCTAAGAATGTCAAAATGGGAACTTTTCGGCAGGACCTTTTTTACCGCTTGAAGGTTATCCCCATTGAACTGCCCGCCCTTAGAGATCACAAAGAAGATATTCCGGAGCTCTGCGAATATTTCCTCCACGAATTCGGAAAACTGAACGGCCAGAGACGGGAACTATCCGCAGAAACGATTGATATTTTAATGAAATACGATTTCCCAGGGAACGTCAGGGAGTTGAAAAACATCATAGAGAGGATTTCGGTCCTCTCAAAAAACCCGGTTATCAATCTGACGGAACTTCCTGCGGATATCTGCGGGAATTTAATTGCAGACGATCAGAAAACCTTAAATCTCTCTGCAAACCTGTCTCAGATTGAACGATCGTGTATTGCCAAGGCCCTGAGTCAAACCGGGGGCAACAAGACTGAGGCAGCAAAACTGCTTGGCATCAGCAGAAAAAACCTCTGGGAAAAGATGAAACACTGATTCTGGATCAGATCTACGCAGATTGACTGATAATACTCTCCAGGATAATTTGGAGGCGCTGACTGATGGCTTTATTAAAACCATCAACGGGTAGTTTTGTCTTCTTTTTGATTAAGCTTTGGCCATGTAAATCGGCAAAGGTGGATTCCAGAATCTCCAACTCATCAATTTCAGCCCCATTTTCCATTTTGAGGGAATCTGATATGATCGCAGATCGAATTTCGGCATCCTCACCAAAAACGGCTATTCGCCCCATAAAATAATTACATTCTGCGTCCTGGCCTATCACTCCTTTGTCACAGACCATCGTTCCCAGTATTTCGGCGCCCTCTCCAATATCTGCTTCATGACAAATCAGCAAACCGGTAATCTCTGCATTGTTTTGGAGAGTTACTTTCTTGGCGATGACGATTTTTTCTACTTTGTCTTCATGGATAGTGATCTCGGCATCGAAATTTTCCCAGGGAAATTGGTCAAGCCAATCGTCTAAATTTTGGGGATGACTTGAGAGGTATCTTTTTAAAGCGTCCATTTGATTCCATTAATTTATATGTATGTATAAATACGATCTTGGGGGCTCTGATCTGACATCAGTTTAATGGGTAGGTTATCCTGATGTCAAATTCCTCCAGATAGTATTATATTTTAAGGTTTTATGATGACTTTAACCGAATTATCCACATCACATTGCATATCAAACGCTTCTTTGGCTTGATCCAGTGGAAACGTATGGGTAATAATCTGCCTGCGGTCCACTTTTCCGGTTTCCATCATCTCCAGGGCTTGGACTATCTCATTTGGAAGAAAGCCGAATGAGCCTAATATGTCCACTTGTTTCACAACCAAATAGGAGAGATCCAAAGGGACAGTTTCTTCGAATAGACCATGAACCACCACTCTACCTGTATATTCTTTTAACATGTTAATGGCTTGCTGGAGTACAGGGGGTTCTGATCGTTCTTTGATATAACCCACACAGTCATAAACCAGATGGACATGAGCCGTGGACTCGTCAGGATATACCATTAGAGGTGACCAGCCAACAATTTCCCTGATTTTTCCGTCAGTATCGGTTTTGACAGCGTTAATGGCTTCGTCTGCCCCCAGTTTTTTAGCCATTTCCAGTCGTTCATCGGAGACATCCACCACGATAATCTTGTTCAATTCAATATCAAGTGCCTTTAAACATTGAACGATTCCCAGACCGATAATACCAGCCCCAAACACAACTGCGTTTTCTCCAGCGGCCGGTCTTCCCTTAAGCGTCGCATGGAGAGAGTTGGCAAGCGGTTCCAGAGTCGCGGCCTCTTCGTAACTCATTTCTGGTGGAATTTTATGCACATTGAAACCCGGAAACACTTTCACCGAATTATACTCGGCAAACCCTCCGCCACTGAACATAGCGACAACCCGGTCCCCAATTTGAAAATCCTGCACGTTTTTTCCCACTTTAATGACGTCTCCTGCAAATTCATGACCCGGAACCAGTCCTTTGCTGGTTCTCTTGCACAGCTTTTCAGTGTACAGGTCCAATTTGTACATATGCAGATCCGATCCGCAGATCCCGCAGGCTTTTATATTCAGTAATATTTCGTCATCTTTGGATGCGGGCATCTCAACATCTTCGGTCGTTAGATTGAACGGCTTGTGGAATATGGCTGCTTTCATAATGACTCCAATAAGATCGGTTTTTTGGGACCTCCGTTATGTTTCTCAGAGAAGAGGTCTAATTAAACGCCATGCCACCGCAGACATTCAATGATTGTCCTGTAATTTCTTCGGCTTCAGATGATGACAGAAAAGCTACGGCTTTGCCAATATCTTCAGGTGTTTGATAATTTTTAAAGGGGATCAGCGAATTAACCATTGCATCCAGGGCATCTTTAGGCCCAAGACCGGAACCCTTCAGGGCCGGATGTGTTTTAACCAATAGTGCAGAGCCCGATTCCCACATCGGTGTATAGATAATACCCGGGCAGACACAGTTCACATTGACATGGTGGGGTGCCATATGAACCGCCATACTTTGTGTAAAAGCGATGACGGCTGCTTTTGATGTCGCATATGCCAGCAGGAAATCGTTGGGCCCGCGTCCTCCCACCGAGGAGATATTAACTATTTTGCCACTGTTCTGTTTTCTAAAAATGGGGGCCGCAGCCCGATTACAGAGAAATACACCTTTGACGTTGACAGCAAAAGTCGTATCCCAATCCTCAACCAGGAGGTTTTCAATATCCAGGGATTCTTCAGAATCCAGGCCGCGATGCACAAAGCCCGATATCCCCGCACAGCAAATCATAATGTCCAGGCCACCGAACGCCTCTATGGTTTTATCAACCATTTGCTTAACCTGAGCCTCATCTGAGACATCTGTTTCGATGGCCAGAGACTTTCTTCCTGAATCTTTGACTTTTGCTTTCACCTTCTCCGCCAGATGCAACTGGTTGTCGCTGACAACGACATGAGCGCCTTCTTTTGCCAGACAGAGTGCGATTCCTTCGCCCAGTCCGCCACCGCCACCCGTCACAATGGCAACCTTGTCTTTTACTTTCATTCAATTCCTCCTTTTTTAATGCTTAAAATTAACAGAGAGATTTTTTATTCTCAGTAACTATTCGACTGCACTCCGCGAAGGGAGGCGAGACCCCCTTGGGTGAAGCATCGCCACCATAAATTCAGCAAAGCATCAGCCCCGGATTTTCAACTAATTGTGTCAAATAAGCCATAAACAGGGAGGCAGGCGCCCCATCGATGACCCGATGATCAAAGGTAAAAGAATAGGTCATAATGGGTCGGGCAACAATCTCGCCATCTCTAACGACTGCCCGGTCTGTAATAGGTCCTGTTGCCAGAATCGCGGACTCCGGTTGATTGATGATAGGTGTGCCGAACCCATAAGTCCCGCTGGTTCCGCCGAGGTTGGTAATCGTAAAGGTGCTTCCCCTGACATCATCGGGTAGGATGGTCCCAGCCCTCGCCGCCTGTACCAGCACTTTCAGTTCTTTACTGATTTCAGGCAACGGTTTCTGATCGGCGTTTCTCAATACGGGTACAATCAGACCGCTGTCCAAAACGCTGTCTCCCATGATAGCGACCGCCACACCGATATGAATGTCCTCCCAGATCTTGATTTCGTCATCGATCAAGCTCGAATTGATAATTGGATGAGCCTGCAGTGCTTTGGTCATAGCCAGCACAAAAATATCGGTATAGGTAATACGGGTTTGCAGCATCTCTTCCTGTTTTAAAAATTCCCCACGAAGATTTTTCATTGCGCTCATATCCATTTCACCCGTAATCGTGAGCTGGGCTGAACTGAGTAGACTTTGTTGCATGTGATGGGCAATGGCTTTCCTCATACCGGTTTTAATAGAGACAGACTCCTTGACCCGCTTTCCATCGAACATGTCACCGCTCCATTCATTGGCAGGGGCACTGGCAGCAGGTGCAGACGCTTTGGTTTCTATGGCAAGTTCAATATCCGTTTTTGTGATTCTGCCACCGGGTCCGGTACCGCCTACCTGGCTGATATCAATGCCGCTTTCCGCAGCCATTTTTTTGGCCACCGGCGAAATCCGTACCCGTTCCCCTTTTCCACCGGCTGCAACAGGAGCAGCTGGTTTTGCCGCAGCGGGCTTCGGTTTTTCAGATGCTGCCTGTGTGGCAACCACACCAGATTCTGCCTGCAACGCTTTCAGCTCTTCTTCGGTTTCAGCCAGCTGGCCGACCACAGCTCCCACAGGCTGCCTGGCACCTGTTTCAACTGTAACCAGAATATGGAGAAAACCTGCACCCATGGACTCAACCTCCCACTCGGTTTTCTCCGTTTCAATTGTCAATACAACCGCTTCCTTTTCGACCCAATCGCCCTCATTAAACTTCCATCCGGTCAGATCCGCCTCTTTCATACTCATGCCCAATTTTGGAATATTAATCTCTGTTGCCAATTTTATCTCCTTGTTGTCTATTGTTTTGATGGTCGAATTTAAGACTCAAACCTCACTTCTTTAACGATCCTAAGCGTTTCCCATGACTGCCTCTACAGCCGCAATAATATCCCTGGGTTGCGGAAGTGCGTACTTTTCCATGTATCCACCCGGGATGGGAATATTCGGAGCAGCAACTCTCTGAACCGGGGCATCCAGATAATCAAACGCATTTTCCATGATCAGGGCGGCGATTTCTCCGGTCACGCCACAGCGCAATGTATCCTCATCAACGACCACCGCCCGGCTGGTTTTCTGGACCGATTTAACAACGGTATCGAGATCGAAAGGCTCCAGCGTCCTGGGGTCAATGACCTCCAGACTGACTTTGTCCTTCAACTGCTCTGCCGCGGCCAGGGCATGATGGACCATCATGCCGGTTGCCACAATCGTCACATCTGTTCCCTCACGTTTGATGTCCGCTACACCAAAAGGAATGGTGTATTCCTCTTCAGGGATTTGGCCCGGGCTTCCCAATAGTCCCTTGTGATAAAAAAATACCACTGGATTATTGTCTCTGATGGCTGTTTTCAAAAGTCCCTTGGCATCGTAGGGTGTGGATGGAATAACCAGCTTGAGTCCGGGGGTATGCATGACAACCGCTTCAGGGCTCTGTGAATGTTCGGCACCCAGCTTGAAACCACCTCCTATGGCACCCATAAAAACAACTGGTACATTCACTTTTCCGGCGTGGAGAAAATGCCATTTTGCAGCTTTCAGAAATATTTCATCCCCGGCAATCCACATAAAATCGCCAAACATCATGTCCGCCACGGGTCGATATCCGGTCATGGCGGCTCCAATGGCAGAACCGGCCACAGCGGTTTCAGCCAGAGGGGTGTCCATCACCCGGTCCTTTCCGAATTGCTGCACCAATTTGCCGGTGGCGCCAAATGTGCCCTGCTGGACATCCTCACCAATAATAAAAACTTTTTCGTCCCTTTCTAACTCCTCCCTCAACGCTTCATTGATGGCCATTACAAATACGGTATCTTTCATTGGGTTATCCTCTTCGGGTTAAGCTAAGTTAATCGTCTGGGTGAATGGTTGAATATATTATTCCGCATACAGCATCTTATCCAATATTGAGGGATCCGGTTTTCCGCTGGCAGTTGCCAGCCGGTCCATTTCATCTGCCTCTGCTTGCAGCTCTTTGTCGACTTTTTCGATATCCTTCTTGGTCAATATTTTCTGGGCCAGGAGTTTTTTCTCGAATAACTTAATGGGATCCCGTTTTTTAGACTTTTCGATCAGTTCCTCAGAACGAGGTTCAAAATGATTTACGTCTGGAGAACCCTCAGAATGAGCCCGGAACCTGTGTGTCTTGCCCTCGATCAGAGAGGGTCCTTCACCGGCTCGAGCACGTGCCACTGCTGCCTGCATGACTTCATGGACCGCCAGGACATCCATGCCATCCACCACAACACCCGGCATATCATATCCGGCGGCCAGATCGGCGATATCTTCCCTGGGATAGGCGTCAGCGATAGGCGTGTACTGAGCCATACCATTGTTGTCACATACCCAGACAATGGGGAGTTTCCAAACGGCAGCCAGATTAAAGGCTTCGTGCAACGTACCCCGGTTGGAGCTACCGTCCCCGAAACAGCCGACTGCTACCTGTTCGCGCCCATTTTTCTTGGCAGCCAGTCCCCATCCCAGAGTCAGCGGGAATTGGGAACCGATGGTTCCTGATGAACCCAGTACGCCGTGTTCAGGGTCAACACTGTGGAATCCCGAAATACCTTGACTACATCCACCAGCGAACCCGAAATGTTCGGCCAGAAACTCTGTTCCCGAAAAACCTTTGGAAATTAAATAGACAATGCCATGACCGCGATGATGCGGATAAATATAGTCATCATCTCTCAGAAAAGAGGCAACACCGGCAGCCAATCCTTCCGATCCCTGACCACTGTGAAAAAATGAGACGACTTTTCCGGCAGCCAATCCCTCGATGGTGATCGTATCGATCTTTTTGCCCAAGACCATGTTTTTGTACAACTTTATTAAATCATCTTTTTCCAGCTTCATCTTTCTCTCCTGATTGGGTTAACAAATGTCATTTTGATAAATCCACAAGAAAATCTATCTCTTCGGCAGATACAACGACCAAGCCATGGCATCCTGGGATGCCAGAGTTATCGATTCGGAAAATGTGGGATGCACCACGATGGTTCGTGCAATATCTTCAACAGTCGCTTCCATCTGCATGGCCAGGCTAGCCCCCCAGATCAGTTCGTTCGCGTGGCTGCCTACTATGTGTACCCCCAAGACCTCCCCATACTTGGCATCGGATACGATTTTAACAGCCCCATCCAACTCCCCCCGGGCAATAGCGACTCCGTTGATGGACATGGGGAAATTTCCCACTTCCACTTCATAGTCCATCTTCTCTGCTTCCTCTTCAGAGAGGCCAACGGCAGCAGCCTCTGGAAAAGTATTCAGTCCCCTGGGCACCAGGCGATTATTGAAAATAGATGACTGTCCCATGGCGTTTTCAGCCGCAACCACACCCATCACTGTGGCGGCATAACTCAACTGCCAACCGCCGGTCACATCACCAATGGCATAGATATTATCCATATTGGTTCTAAGATTTTCGTCTACTTTGATGAAGCGTTTATCATCGACAGCAATACCGGTTGCCTCCAGTCCGATATTTTGGGTGTTCGGTTGCCGGATGGAGGTCAAAATCCGATTTACGGTCACGGATTGCTCTTCCTTGCCTGCCAGCACGGCTTTAATGTTTTTTCCAGATTTTTTAACTGATTTGAGGGACATCCGTGGCAGAATTTCTACGCCTTGTTCCCGCAGGGCCGCAGCAATCCGTTGACTGGTGTCTCCGTCTTCGGCCGGAAGAATTCTGGCGCCTTCAAATGCCAGCGTCACTTTACATCCGAAGTCGTTGAGAATAGACGTCATCTCAACCTCCACATGCTCAGCACCGTATACTAATACCGATTTCGGAACCTGTTCCATGTTAAACACTTGATCTGTACTGAGATGAGCATCCTCAATTTCCTTTATCTCCGGAAGGACAGGTGAGGTCCCGGTAGCGACGATGATGCTCCTTGTGTCCAGTTGCCGACCGTCTATTTCAACCACCCCGGGGCTCTTAATGAGTCCGTTGCCTTCGATCACTTCGATCTGATTATTTTTCAGGAGTCCGCCCATCCCCATCTTTATATCACCTGACGCGCCGTCCATACGGGTTACCAGCACAGAAAGGTCGGTGGATTTTATAGTTGCGTTAATACCGAACGCAGCGGCATTTTGGATCATCCGGTTCACATAGGCGCCTTGTCCCCAGACTTTGGCAGGAATACAGCCCCGATTAACGCAAGTACCACCAATGTCAGCTGCTTCCACCAGTGCGACCTTCCCACCCAGCTGGGCAGCTCGGATACTCGCTGCATACCCGCCGGGTCCCCCCCCAACAATAACAACATCATACATTTTCCGACTCCAATTTAGACTGTTTAAGTTTTTCAGTACACTCACCCACCTACTTCTGAACAGCTTCTGTATTGATGTAATTCACCTTTTGACTTATCATTTTCACAGGAAATAACGAATTCCTTTTCCCAACTATATCGAAAGTAATGAGTTCAGAAACTGACTGATGCGGATAAACTAGCGGAAATATGGAATAAGCACAAGGTGCTCAAGTTTCGTGCAGATCTATACAAATAGTTGCAGAAATGCGACGGTAAAACCCCTCTTGAGTTGCACACATGAAACAATACACCGCAAGTCAGTTTTCATCACAAAATTAATATACTGTTTTAATTGAATATATATTGTTCCTCATGAACATAACATCATGGCATATTCTGTGCTGTATGTAATGAAAAATGGAGTAAGCATAATGAAAGTAGCAATTATAGTTTGGAATAACAGGATTTCGCCCGTCTTCGATGTTGCTCGCAATATTATTGTGCTGGACATTGCAGGGGGGTCAGGTCACTCAAAGAAGACTTGAGGCTTTCGGCAATGATCAGCCTGCGTACAAGGCTATGCATTTGCTGCAATTGCAGGTTTATACCCTGGTAGGCGGTGCCATCTCAAGACTTCAGACCCGTGTAATCACCGCTCATAAAATTGAGCTGATTCCATTTTTTTCAGGTAGACTGCCAGACTCTGGGATGCTAATGCCCAGGTGGTGCAGAAACAGGAGACTACAGTAAAGAGTGGGTTAAAAAATAAACTGAAAAAGGAAAACGAATGGAAAAGATATTAATTATTGGCTGCAAACGAACAATGGATGATGTATGCATTGCCTGTTCGCGCTGCATGGTTGCCTTTAACAGGAAAGAAGGCGAATTTTCAGGCTATCAAGGGCAAGATATTCAGCTACTGGGAATACTTAATTGTGGTGATTGTCCCGGCGCCAGCATTGTACCCCGTTTGGCCCAGGTAAGCCTGTGGAACAAGCCCCTGGGGGAAAAAGTAACAAAAATCCATCTGGGTCCATGCCTGGTTGATCATTGCCCATATAGTGAATCTATTATCAAAAAAATTAAGGCAACGTCGGGTATCGAAGTGATTGAAGGAACACATCCGTATTTGCCTGAGAATATTTTCGCTTGATGTCGTACAAAACCTTAATCTAATAAATAACTTAGGGTCGGCTCAAAAAATACTTGGCATTGTGTCAGCAAAATGTCCGGTCTTTATGGGACTTTTGCTGACAGCTTATGCCAAGTTATTTTTGTACGATCCCTTATGGTAAAGGAGGAATTAGGCCAACAAAAGACGGAACCGGGTTATGACACCCATTAACCTATATCACAATCCATGATACTAAAAAACCTCAAGAAATACGCATTAAGTAACCGGCAAGAAGCATCGATTGCAGATGTTCGCATAGGCTTGAGCTATACTGCGGTATGTTTGAATAACGGATCTGTTGGCGTTGCCATGACATTCCACAAGGATATCCCCCATGGTTGCCTCCCGGATAAAACGCCGATGATCGGCAAAAAGGCCGGAGAACTGATTGAAAAAGCGGATTCACAGAATATTCTGGAGAGAACAGTTGCCATAGCCACCATCAATGCCACTTTAAACAGAAACAGACCGGACTTGAAAACCGGAGACGTGTTGGAGATCCTCAATCCCGGGAAAGACGACATCGTTGGAATGGTTGGTTTTTTTGGTCCGCTTGTACCAAAGCTGAAATCGCAGGTAAAGAAGCTCTATATTTTTGAGAAGTCGACCTCTAAAAGCGAAGGATTGCTTTCTGAAGAAAAGGCTTTTGATATCCTTCCTGAATGCACCATAGCCCTCATCACCTCTACTTCCTTGATAAACCTGTCGTTTGAGAAAATAGTGGAGACTGCAAGGAACTGTCGCAAAGTTGTGCTGGTTGGCTCATCCACGCCTCTGGCCCCTGATGTTTTTAAAGCCTTTGGGGTGGATATTCTTTCCGGTATTATCGTGACCGACCATGCGCAGGTTTTGCGGATTGTCAGTGAATCGGGCGGCATGAAGTCATTCGGCAGGTTTGTGAACAAGGTAAACAGCATCTGTGAATGAAAATGCGGCACTAAATGCAATCCGTTCATGGCTAGTAGTAAAAAAAGAAACAACCAGCAGAGGAGCTACGTCATGCCTAACAGTGCCCGAAGATTGCCACATCACGCAAACCTCTTAATGACAGGAGAGCTTTTGACTATCAAGGTAATAAATCAAATATGGAAATTAATCTACGAACAGACAAATACTGTATTGAGACTGGAGCAAAAAGAGCTTATGAAAAGCTGCTGAAACGGTACTTTAAAAATAAAGTAGATAAAAATACCAAAAGTAGCTTAGAAGACCAAATTGAAGGATTGAAAACCTTTTTAGAACAGGTTGATACTAAAGTACTACGGAATTTATATCCAGAACTGGATGTAGGTGGAAAAACCGATGTTATGCTGAAGGTCGATTCATTGGGACGAGAGATGACTCTCACTTTTAAACACAAAGAGATTAAACCTCCCCGGAAATCTTTTGCTGCAAAGACTGATAAGGAAACATCTGATTGAAATAGTTGTGAATCCTTTTTTCACACAAAGGTTTATGGGTTGTTTTAGTTACCCCGCAACTTTCAGTTTACGGGGATTTCCTATCTTAACAGGGTGGGAAACAAACGGATTGGCTGTCAATCATAAATTGCTGTTCTAAGGGTCGGCTCAAAAATTACTTGGCATTTTGTCTGCAAAATGTCCAGTCTTTATGGGACTTTTGCGGACAGATTATGCCAAGTTATTTTTGTACGATCCCTAAGAGGCAAGTTTACTATCCTTTTTAGCTTTCTGGGCTTCCTTGAGAGTCTGCCACAGTTTTTCCACCTGCTTTCGGGTTTCTGCAACGGTTTTATCGTTGTGAACAACATATTCAGCGTATCCCACTTTTTCATCGATTGAGATCTGAGACTGCAGAATATTCAATGCTGTTTCTTCTGTAATACCATCACGCTTTGACAGTCTTTTAACCTGCATCTCCTGTGGAATGTGCACTACCAGAAGATTATCGAAGAGGTATTGCAGGTTTAATTCGATCAGCAGCGGGATAACTACCTGTACAATGGCCTCTGGATCTTTCTGAGTTATCTCCAACAACTGCAGGATGAATTTCTCTTGAATCCGGGGGTGGATAAAACTCTCCAGCTTTTTTCGCTTTACCATATCGTTAAAGACAATATCAGAAAGCCGCTGACGGTCTAGGCTCCGATCCTCCTGGAGAATCTGTTCCCCGAAAAAAGCAACAATGTCCTTCCAGGCAGGCAAATCTGGTTCAACCACTTCATGGGCCAGCACATCGAAGTCGATGATGGGGGCTCCCAGCTCTTCCAACATGGAAGCCACCGTACTTTTGCCAGTCGCGATGCTGCCGGTAACACCAATCAGTAACCGGCTGTCTGTTCCCCGAATGACTTCCAGCTGGGACATTTGTCCATAACTGCCGGGATAAGCGGACGAAAGATCAGACTCAGCGCCGGCATAACTGATTGGATAGCGGATACCTCGACGATAAAGCACTTCCAGGCCAGCCAGGGCCTTTTCCATCTTTTCAGCCGGTAGCGCCATCACCAAATCTTCATCCTGGGCATGGCCGTACCGTCGCTCTCCATAACAGGGTATCGTCATGGACGGTTTGCCAGTCAGATAACAACGGGCGATTGCATCGGAACAGGACGACTCACCTACGCTGAAAAACTGCATCACTTCATAGTCTTCAAATTGCAATGCATTAATGAGTAGCATCATCTGCGAGGGATTGGCATATATCAACACAATATCAGGCTCAAAGGGATTGTAAACCAGCGGTGCCATAGCCACAGCTTCGTATTTGCCGACAGGCATCCTTGGAATGCCTTGCTCATACTTCGCTCCATCCTTCCTGGTTTTTGTCCAGACAATACTGCGAAAGGTACCGTCCATGAATCCTTCTGACGGTAATTCCGTTAAGCCGATAATCGATGGACACAAGGGACTGAGGAAATTATCCAGATCAGCGCCCACAGTCCAGTCGTTGCTTCTGACTTGGGTGATGAGCTGGCACAAACTTACTTTTGCTTCTGGACGGCGCATAAAGGGAATCGCATCCAGTTCCTCTTTTTTCTCCAGCATCTTGAAACCAACCGGAAAGGACTTTAACCGCATCAACAGCTCCATTCGTTTGACGATTTTTTCCCAATTTTTTTTTGTTTCCATATTTTAAGCGGGTTTTAAGTTATCGATTAGAAACTGTTTCTGATCAAGGGCCGGATCTTTAGCCAGGGCGTCGTGCAGGCTTTTGGACTGAACAGCCTGTTTCAGGCAGCGTCCGCATTCGATGATAATTTCTGCGAAATGTTCGCAACCCTTACGACCAATTTCTCTCATAATTTTTTTATCCCAACCCGCTTCGAGCAGGGAGAGGCCAACTGCGGTCTGCAACACGGGTATCGCCTGCGGACACACAAAATTGGTATAGCGTTTCATATCACCCTTGACATTCAGGATCTCTCCGTCTGCAATACGAACCTCCATCTGGACTTCCATGCCGTAAATATGATCCTCCTGGATACCATTAAAGCGGACGGTACCATTATCTAGAAATTCGGCCCCGATTACTTGACTGCGACTGAATGTAATCATTTCATCCTCCTTATAAGTTGAGTTCTTTCATAATGGGACTGTCGTCCTGAAATGAAATACAGCTACGTACTAACCTGGGACTGGATTTCACCATCTCCTGAAACAGTTTCAGTTTTTCATCGTCATCCGTCATCGATTCAGCGATTTCAATGCCCGGGCGGGTGAAATTCAATATCACAGCATTGGCTGATTCGAGCACCGCTTCCTCCAGCAGAGAACACCCGTCCGGACCTCCTAGCAGACCTGCCACAATCTTACGCATTCCTGAGCCGACCGATATTCCCTCTACTTTCTTGATCAGTTCGGAGGCCGACTGACAGGATTGGGGAACAAACCGGTCGATACTGGCTTTAGCCTCCAGTATTTCCAGTTGTGGCAGTTGGAACAATAAATTGACCTCAGCCTTCTGCAGGTCATCAGTCAATTGCCAGGAAACCACAAGGATTCCTTCTGAGTGTGTTTCTACTTCAACGACCTTATTTCTCAAGAATCGTAGTGTCATCACCATCTCCTAAAAAGTTTAGAAACTATTCACCACTTTTCCGGAGTCGAGGGGATTATGATTCAAAATGCTCGAAAACAGGACGTTTTCTCGCGGCTCCAGGGATGGATTCATGCGTGTTTTGAATCATGATCCCCTCGACGGAGCTATGCTGAACAGTTACAAAGTTGATTTTGTTTTTTTCCGAATTTCAGGCTGGAAAGAATCAGTCTGTTTGGTATTACCGCTACACACGTCTTGTTTCGATCATTTTATCGGCAATACCGGAAAAGGCCTGCGCAACTTCTGAATCCGCATAGGCCTTTTGATATGAGGCTCCTGAATCTCCACATAACACCATTCTTAAATCAAAAGGAATCTTCCCCAGGGACTCAATTTGAGTCAGTTGAGCGGTCTTTTCTCCTCCTCCACCAGGGCCAAACAGGGTTATGGTTTGACTGCAATGAGGACATGAAAAACCGCTCATATTCTCCACAATACCAAAAATGCTGATTTTGATTGTTTTGCAAAAGTTGATGGACTTCCGCACATCAGCAAGAGCAACCTCCTGGGGTGTAGTGACAATAATCGCTTTGGCATCGGTAATAGTCTGACAAACTGTCAAGGGTTCATCACCCGTTCCAGGGGGAGCATCAATGATTAAAAAATCCAGACCACCCCACTCAACATCCCCGATAAACTGTCTAATAACCTTATACTTCATGGGACCTCGCCAAATAAGGGCTTCGTCCCTGTTTTGTGATAAGGACTCTATGGATATTACTCCCAGGTTTTCGTTGTAATGAACCGGCTTCAGGTTCTCATTATCAGTTGTCATGGCTCTTTGATTCAATCCCAGCATTCGTGGAACATCCGGTCCATGAATATCAACATCCATTAAACCCACCTGATAACCTTTGTTTGCAAGAGCAATTGCCAGATTAGCAGATACGCTGGTTTTTCCAACTCCCCCTTTCCCGCTCATTACAATAAATTTGTTCTTGATTTTGCTAAGAGAAGCTTGAATCTTCCTCTCCTTTTCATCGGTGACATTATGATCAGGAAAAGAGTGTCCTGTGCTGCTTTGTTCCATAATTGATATCTCTTTAAATTTGTATCTTCAATATAATAACAGGTGAGGTATCAATGGTCACAAACCCATATGACACGCCACAAAAAAAGGTCCCATTCCGGAAGGGCCCGTGCCTCTCTGCCTGGTATTGTTATTTCTCCTGTTGAATTGCGTTTAATCCTTTCTAAGGCAAGTTTGCAGGTGATGTCCTGATGTAATAAATTTTCCCGCTATTTGCTATGACCCCTTAAATTTAGGTCCCTCACTTTCCAGACTATTTCTTTTATTACATTTTGGGGAGAAGACCAACAC